>NZ_JBGLYS010000225.1:0-227 GCF_047304155.1 Rhizobium sp. Rhizsp42
TTGGTGGAGCTGAGCGGGATCGAACCGCTGACCCCCTGCTTGCAAAGCAGGTGCTCTCCCAGCTGAGCTACAGCCCCAACCATCGCAACACCTGATGAGCAAACCCATCAGGAGGATCAAGATCGAACAACCCATCATCCTCAAAAAGGAGAATGGTGGGCCTGGGAAGACTTGAACTTCCGACCCCACGCTTATCAAGCGTGTGCTCTAACCAACTGAGCTACAGG
>NZ_JBGLYS010000226.1:0-219 GCF_047304155.1 Rhizobium sp. Rhizsp42
GCACGACTTCTTCATGACCCGCTACACCGAAGCCTATGCCAACGAGATCGCAAGCTTCATCGCCGCCATCGAAAAGGACGCTAAGATCTCCCCCTCGGGCGCCGATGGCCTCGCCGCCCTCGTGCTCGCCGACGCAGCCGTGCAGTCCGTCAAGGAAGGCAAGCTGATCAAGATCGGCTGACGGTTTTCTCCCGACCGAAAGCCACATAGGAGATGGCC
>NZ_JBGLYS010000227.1:0-205 GCF_047304155.1 Rhizobium sp. Rhizsp42
CGCCATTGGCTGCTTGCGGCCTCCGGGGTCTCCTGGGCGAAAGCTGTTCCGATGAAGGCGGAAACAACCCGCCTGCCGCTCTTGCCTGCATGGGCCAGCACATTGCGGGCGAAGTGGACCCGGCATCGCTGCCAGCTAGCGCACAGGACCTTGGAGACGGCAGCCTTGATGCCCTCGTGGGCATCGGAGATGACCAACTTAACGC
>NZ_JBGLYS010000228.1:0-205 GCF_047304155.1 Rhizobium sp. Rhizsp42
GGGTGTAGCTCAGTCGGTTAGAGTGCCGGCCTGTCACGCCGGAGGTCGCGGGTTCGAGCCCCGTCACTCGCGCCATTTCATGTATGTGCTGAAAAGCACGATCCGGAACGACGCAGTCTGAAAAATGCGCGGGTGTAGCTCAGTCGGTTAGAGTGCCGGCCTGTCACGCCGGAGGTCGCGGGTTCGAGCCCCGTCACTCGCGCCA
>NZ_JBGLYS010000024.1:0-106716 GCF_047304155.1 Rhizobium sp. Rhizsp42
GCGGCGGCCCCCCCCCCCCCCCCTTAGTTGTTTTGGGTGTGTGTGGGGGGGCCGCCCCCCCCCCCCCCCCCACGACATGTTTCTGGATCACGCGCTTTCGCGGAAATCGTCGTCGCTGGCGTCAGGACCGCCCATCGACATGTCGAGAGCAAAGCCCTTGGCACGCGCCTGCTGGGCGGCGACCGAGCGAGTGGCGACGTTCTTGTTGCTGACCACGGTCGGGCGAGCGGCGGGAGCCTTGGCGGCCGGCTTGGCTACTGGCTTCTTGAAGCCGGCCTTGCTGCCCGTGGTATCGACCTTGAAGAAGGCGATCGAGGCCTGAAGTTCCTCGGCCTGGGCCGCGAGTTCTTCAGAGGTCGCCGACATCTGCTCGGAGGCACCGGCGTTCTGCTGGGTCACCTTGTCGAGCTGCTGGATCGCTTCGTTGATCTGGGCGGCACCGATATCCTGCTCGCGGCAGGCGGCGCTGATCTCGGAGACGAGTTCGGCAGTCTTGCGGATATCGGGAACCAGGCGGCCGAGCATGTCGCCGGCATTGCTGGCGGCCTTGACCGTATCGCCAGACATGGCGCTGATTTCGGCGGCTGCCGACTGGCTGCGCTCGGCAAGCTTGCGCACTTCGGATGCGACGACCGCAAAGCCCTTGCCATGTTCGCCGGCACGCGCTGCCTCGACGGCGGCGTTGAGTGCGAGCAGATCGGTCTGGCGTGCGATTTCCTGCACGATGACGATCTTGTCGGCGATGGTACGCATGGCTTCCACAGCACGGCTGACGGCAGCGCCGCTTTCTTCCGCGTCCTTTGCCGACTGGCGAGCAATCTTCTCGGTCTGTGCGGCATTGTCGGCGTTCTGCTTGATGTTCGCGGCCATCTCCTCCATCGAAGCCGAAGCTTCTTCGGCGGAAGCTGCCTGCTCGGTCGCGCCCTGCGATACCTGCTCGGAGCTGGCGGAGAGTTCCTGGCTACCGGCCGAGACGTTCTCGGAAGCAGAAAGCGCATCACCGACCACACCGCGCAGGCGCTCGATCATCAGGTTCACGTTTCCAAGCATCTCGCCGATCTCGTCGCGATTGGTGATTTCGGCCATCTTCGTGAGATCACCCTCGGCGACTTCGCGCACCACGGTGTTGGCGCGGTTGAGACCCTTGGAGATGGTGCTGGCGATCCAGAAGGCGGTGATGGCGGCAAACAGGAAGGCTGCGGCAACGGCGACGATCATCGTCGTGCGCGTTGCGACATAGCTTGCTTCGGCTTCATCGTCCGCAACGCTCATGCGCTCTTTCTCGAGCTTGAGGATTTCAGCGAGCGCGGTATCGATCTGGTTTGCGGCGGTGCGTGCCGTGGTCACCGAGATATTGTTGGCCGCTTCGGCGTTGCCCGCCTTCACGAATTCGCGGATCTGGTCGTCAGCCTGGAAGAACTGCTTCGAAAGCTCCGAGACCTGTTCCCAGCGCGGACGGCCCTGTTCGGTGGCGATCTGCAGCACGGATGCCAGCGCCTGGGCGAATTCCTTGCGCCCAACATCGCCCTTGGCGATGGAATTGTTCACTTCCGCCGCATCCCTGGCCATCAGTAGGTTCTTCTGCTGGCGGATCGCTTCCAGCTGGCCGATATTGATGGTCTGCGCCAGTTCCAACCGCGCGGCCGGACCGGAGAGCACATCTCCAATGGAATCATTCAGACCGCTGAGGCTGATGATCGAATAGGTCGATGTGCCCAGCAACATTAAGATGATGAAGGCAAACGCCGACACCAGTTTCGTCTTGATCGTCAATCGCATCTCTAACCCCTTACCCCTCGATGACGCAGCCTAAACGGCGGTCGATGTCTCGTGTCGTGAAGAAAATAGTGCCTGCAGATTGGGCAGGATGATGAACTCGCCCCCGCGTTTCACCAGGCAGTTGATATAGTCGGCGCGCCAGCGCATGCCGACGCTCGGTGGCGGTTCGCTGGCTGCCCGTGCCAGCGTCGTCACCTCGTTCACCTTGTCGGTGCGCAGTCCAACCAGCGTCGCCTCGCCATCGAGATCGACCTCGATGACGATGATGCGGCTATCGATCGTCGCTTCCGTGCCGTCCATCCCGAAGGCGAGGCGAAGGTCGGCCAGCGGAATAACCTTGCCGCGAAAGTTGATGACGCTGGCGACGAAGGGCTGCGCGCCCGGCACCGCCGTCTCCGGCAGCAAGTCCAGGATTTCCTGGACAATGACCGCCTCAAGCGCGAAGGTCTCGCCGTTCATGTCGAAGGTCAGGACCTCGACTTCGTCGGCATAGTTCCAATGATGGTCGATCTTCTCGGCTGCCGCGCTCATCCTGCCACCCGCATCTGTGTTTCCTGTTGCTGACCGGCGGCCACGAGATGGCCGACGTCGAGAATGAGGGCGACGCTGCCGTCGCCGAGAATGGTGGCGCCCGAGAAGGTGGACACGTCGTTGTGCAGCTTCGACATCGACTTGATGACCGTCTGGTGGTCGCCGATGATCTGGTCGACGACCAGGCCGACGCGCTCCGTGCCGGTGGAGATGACCACGACCTTCTGGTGCACATCGGGCTTGGTGCCGGTGCGGAAGAGATCGCGGAGCCTCAGGAACGGCACAAGGCTGTCGCGCAGCGAGATGAAGCTGCGGCCGCGCGAACGCAGATCCTCTTCCAGCGACAGCTCCAGGCATTCCTCGACAGCCGACAGCGGAATGACGTAGCTGCCGTTGCCGACCCGTACGAGCAGGCCGTCGATGATCGCAAGTGTCAGCGGAATGCGCAGCGACACTTCCGAACCCTGACCATTGAGGCTGGTGATATCGATCGCGCCACGCAGCGCCTCGACCGTCTTCTTGACCACATCCATGCCGACGCCACGGCCGGAAAGATTGGTAATCGCCGCAGCCGTCGAAAAGCCTGGCGCGAAGATCAGCTGCAGCAGTTCGGAATCGGTGAGCGGCTGGCCCGGCGCGATGAGGCCGGAGGATTCCGCCTTGGCGCGGACCCGATCTCGATTGATGCCGCGGCCGTCATCCTTGATCGAGATGATCACCTCGCCGCCGGCCTGCCGCGCCGAGAGCGTCACCGTGCCGGCTTCGCTCTTGCCTGCGGCCAGACGCTCGGCCGGCGTTTCCAGCCCGTGGTCGATCGAATTGCGCACCAGATGCACCAACGGATCGGCGAGACGCTCGATCACGGTCTTGTCGACCTCGGTGCTTTCGCCCTCGGTCACCAGCTCGATCACCTTGCCCGTTTCGCGGGCGAGATCGTGAACGAGGCGACGGAAGCGCGAAAACAATGTCGCGACCGGCACCATGCGGAGCACCATCATCGTGTCGCGCAGTTCGCCAGACAGGCGCTCGATTTCTTCCGACACCGACCGCAGCGCGATATCGGCGCTGGCGCTCGCCAGCTGGCTGAGGCGCGACTGGGCGATGACGAGCTCGCCGACGCGGTCCATCAGTTCGTCGAGACGCTCGGCCGGAACGCGAACGTTTTCGGCCGCCTTCGCCTGGCGCTGGTCGGCCTGTGCAGCACTCTCACGCTTGGCGGGCACTGCCTCGACGGGCTTGAATTCAGGTACGGCGGGGACTGCGGGCGCAGCCGCGACGGGCGCTGCGACGACAGGTTCGGCCTTCACCTCTGCCACGACGGCGACGGGTTCAGCCTTGGCCTCCTGAGCGACGGGACCGGCGACCTCCTCGACCTCAAGCTCCATGTCGTCCATGACGAAGATGAACACGTCGTCGATCGCCGAGCGGTCCTGCGTGCTGGTGAGAACGACGTCCCAGGTGACGTAGAGATCAGTCGGCACCATCTCGTCGAGGACAGGAATGGCGGAGAGGTTGGCCTTGACGCTGCATTCGCCGAGGTCGCGCAGCTCATCGAGCAAGCCGAGCGGATTGGTGCCGTTCGCCATCGAATTCGAAGGCAGGCTGAAGCGGATGCGCCAAGTGGTGGTCTTGGCGGCAGCAACGGCGGGAGCGGCAACCGGGGCCGGTTGAGCAGCAGGAGCAGCAGCGGCGCCCGATGTCTCGCCGACGGCGGCCTGAAGTTGGGCCAGCAACCGCTGGCCGGTATCGCCGTGATCGGCATCCGGCCGATCGACGAGAGCACGCATGTGATCCTGAGCGGCAAGCACGGCGGCGACGAGCTCGGCTGTTGCCGGCACCTCGCCCTTGCGAACCCGGTCGAACGCCGTTTCGCAATGATGCGTGAAGGCGGCCAGCGCATCGAAGCCGAACATCGAGCCCGAGCCCTTCAGCGTGTGAAGGCCGCGGAAGACGGCATCGACGACATCCTTGTCGTCGAGCTTGTGCGTCAGATCGAGAAGACCCGTCTCGATGGCTTCGAGGCATTCGGCCGCCTCGGTGCGAAAGACCGCTACAGGATCGAGAGAGCTCATCTGCCGAGCACCTTCCTGGCGATCTTGACCAGGTTTTCCGGGTCGAACGGCTTGGTCAGCCAGCCGGTGGCACCGGCCGCCTTGGCGCGGGCCTTGAGGTCGGCGTCGGATTCGGTGGTGAGGAAGATGATCGGCACGCCGGTATGCTCCGGCAGCTTGCGCAGCTCCTCGATCATCGTCAGGCCGTCCATCACGGGCATGTTGAGATCGGTGATGATCAGGTCGTAATTGCCGGCCTTGGCGGCCGCCAGGCCCTGCGCGCCATCGGCCGCTTCGCTGACGGTGTAGCCCGCATTGGTCAGCGTGACCTTGGTCGTCAGTCGAATGCTTGCGGAATCGTCGACGGTGAGAATGTTGGCGCTCATGGCTTTACCTCTTCATGCAACCAGAATTTTGTATCTTCGCTGTTGAAGGCTTCCACGAAGCCGGCGCGCTCCAGCACCTTCAGGACCTGACCGCGGGCGGGAGCCGCGAGTGCGAGCGCTTTGTCGTTGGTTTCAGCGTGCCGGCGGACAGCTTCGATCAGCTGCACAAAACTCAAGTCGGCCTCAGCTTTTTCGGGAATATCGAGAACAACGGAACTGTTATTCTTAAATAAAGACGCAATTTTCGAGAAGATATCCGAGATATTCCTGATGGTTAGAACTTCCGGCAGGGATATAGACTCGGAATACTGTTCACGCACACTCACTTCGGCCTCCTAGGGCGGAGAAATACTTTTTCAACCCTTTGAGGAATCTCACGGCACGCTTAACAACACGTAAAAGTAGGTTGCAACGAAATGCAATTGAGACGAGTCCCGACTCCCTGAAATATCACCTGACAAAAATAATAATTAGCACTCAAACATGTTTATAAAAACAAACAAATTCATATGCTTATCAAAATTATGAGCGTTTGTCGGCAACGGGCGTCGTGCAATTCACGCTATGTTAAGCACAACGCTGACGAGTCTGGCGTGTTTACTCCCCGTTTCCATGATGCCCGTAAAAATAGTCCCGAACCTTGCTGAGGTTTTAAGTAAAGGACAATAAAATGACGAACGGGGCGACATCGGCACTGACTGCATTCCAGGCATCTGGATCAGCCATCAGCCAAACACTGGAAGCGGCGCGCAGCAAGGTCGAGGAGCGCTTTCTCGAAGGCGGCACCGTCCTGCTTTCGGTCATGGACGTCCTCAACCGACTGTTGAGCTCGCTCGATAACATCACCAAGGCGCTTGATGCTGGCGAGAATGGTGATGCGGGCGCGGAACTGCGCGCAACGGTGAAGAGCCTTAGCGATCTCCCGACCGCCGAAAAGTCCCGCCGCGACGCGCTTTCGTCGCTCGCCGAAGCAGGCTATTCGTTGCGCCGGCACGTCTCCGACATGCAGGAAACCATGCGCTACCTGCGCACCTTCGCGGTCACCGTGAAGATCACCGGCGCCGGCCTTGCCGAGTTCGCGGGCTTCGCGCAGGAAATTCTCGAGCGCATCTATTCCGGCACCGATGAGGTCAACCGCTTCGCCGGCCAGATCGAGGAGCTGGAAAAGGAAGTCAAGCTCGCGCTGACCTTCGGCACCGACGTCTCCAAGAGCTACGCAGACACGGTTCCGGCCGTGGCAAGCGCCCTTGACGGCGACGCCCGCAAGATCGCCGAACACCGCCAGAACCTGAGCGCCATTGCCCGCGACGTCGGCGCGGTCGCCAGAGGCGTGCAGAGCAAGGTCGCCTCGACCTTGTCGGCGCTGCAGATCGGCGACATCACCCGCCAGCGCATCGAGCACGTGCAGAGCACATTCACCCTGCTCGACGAATTCCTCGACAGCGAGGACGGCCGCAGTCTGAACGCCGACGCCCGCGCGCGTCTGCAAAACGTCATCCAGCACCTGACGGCGGCGCAGATGAACGAGATGTGCCGCGATTTTCACCGCGATTCCCAGAATGTCATCAAGACGATCGCCAGCTTCGGCCACGACACGCAGGAGATCATGCGGCTGCGCGACCAGATGAGCGGCGGCGGCCAGGGCAACTTCATCCGCGCGCTGGAATCCAGCGTCTCGGCCGCGCACGAGATCGTCAAGCAGGTCGACGCCGTCACCCTCAAGGCCGATCAGGTCAGCCAGTCGACCCGCGATACCACCGCCAAGCTTCTGGAAGCGATCGGCAACATCAAGGCGGTGAAGACCGACATCCATTACATGGCGCTGAACACCAATCTGCGCTGCAGCCGGCTTGGCGAAGCCGGCAAGTCGATCAACGTCGTCACGGCCGAGCTGCGGATCTTCGCCGGCAAGCTGGATGACAGCGCCGACGCCATCGTCAACGGCCTGCCGGCGCTGGAAGAGGCCGCCGGCCGCGTGGCCCCATCAAGCGAGACGGCATCAGGCGGCCTTGCTGAAAACCTGACGACCGCCGTCGCCGATATCCGCACCGCCGCCGATACGATGGAAGCCGAGCTGAAGACACTGTCCGAACACGGCCGCGAGGTCGCCGGCAAGATCAACCTGTTGATCGGCACGCTGGATTTCCAGAAAGACCTCGGCGATGTGCTGGCAGGCTGCGCCGATACGCTGGAAGATGCGGCCGGCGCCGAGATCGCCGACATCTCGGATCTCGCCGAGGCCATCGCCCCGCTCGATCGCAAGATCTTCAAGCTCTACACGATGGTGCAGGAGCGCAACGTCCACCGCGACATCATAGCCGCTGTTGAAGAGACAACCGCCGCCGAACCCGAGCCGGTAAATGCTGCGTCCAGCGACGAAGACCTCTTCGAGGACGCCCTCTTCTAAACCGATCGAGCGCGGTTAGCGCAGGCGGCGGAACTTGTTGGCGGCTTCGATCCCCGCCTTCTGCTGCTCTTCCTCGATACCGAGGTAGAAATCCTCGAGCGCCGGATCGGGCAGACCGGCACGGCGCGAGAGCACATACCACTTGGCGGCCTCGACAGGATCCGGCTTGGTGCCGAGCGCGTTGATATAGAGATGCGCCAGCTTGTTCTGCGCCACGACGTTGCCGTCATTGGCCGCGATCCTCAGCCACTGGAAGCCCTTTTCGAAATCACGCGGGCCATTGGTTCCGTTGACGAACCAGACGCCGAGATCGAGCTGCGCGGTGTCGAAACCGGCATGCGCGGCGCGCGCCATCCATTCGCGGGCAAGCTGCTTCTTCTCCGGCGGCAGGTCGGGCAGCGACGAATAGATCTCGGCCACCGCGTATTGGGCGTCGGCGACGCCCTTCTCGGCCGATTTTTCATAGAACGGCAGCGCCAGCTTCAGACCCTTGTCGCCGGGATTGTCGGCCACCAGGATCTGCCCCCAGTTGAACTCGGCCGATGCATTGCCGGCTTCCGCCGCCTTGCGCATGTAGGTGTCGGCAAGCGTCTTGTCGCGCTTGACGATGCGGCCTTCCATCAGGATGAGCGCGTATTTGAACATCGCCGCAGGATCGCCGCCCTCCGCCGCCTTTCCGTACCAGAAGGCAGCGGCCTTTGCATCGCGCTTGACGCCGAGACCATCGGCCAGAAGCTCGCCCATCAGCGTCTGCGCCGCCGGATCGCCAAGCTGCGCGCGCGGCAGCGCAATCCCCATCGCCGTCAGATAGTAGCCGCGCTGATAGGCGCCATAGGCATCGTCGACCTTGCCCTTGTAGTCCTTCTCAGGCGGCAGGTCGGGAAGCTTCGCGCCCATGCGGTCGAAGACGCCGACACCGGTGGACGGTGTTACCCCATCCGGCTGCGCGCGACCTGATTTTAATGTCTCAGGCGCGCCGGTGAGCGGTCGCGTGACCATATTGTCGACCTGCTGGGCCGATGCGCCATGCGCGAAAACCGCCACACATGTGGCGGCGGCAAGGAAGGAAAGGCGCAAATGGCGTGTCAGCATGGGCATGAGGGCGATATCAACCCTCAAACCGTGGCGCTTTTTCGTCAAGAAGTGCGTTGATTTCGGCAACGACAAGGGCGGCACGCGCCGGCTCGCCGAAAACGGCAAGACGCATGGCCACGAATTCCGCACCGCTCTCGGCAACGGCAAGCGCCGAGGCCGGATCGGTGCCGCCCATGACGATGCACGGGATCTCGATCATCGAGGCCCACCATTCGGCGAGCGCCAGGTTCTTCGGATGCGCCTCCGGCTTGATGTCGCCTTCGAGCTTGCCGAAGAAGACATATTCGGGGCGCTCCTCGCCGATCTCGAGCGCATGATGCCGGTCGGCCGCATTGCCGCCGCCGACGATCAGCTTGTCGGCATATTTCTCGACCGCCTCGGAAATCTCCGCGGCACCGCCGGTGATATGCAGGCCATCCGCCTTGGTGCGGCCGACGACCCGGCTGTCGCCGGCAAGCAGCGCCGCCGCACCCGTGTTCTGCGCCAGCGGCACGATCTTTTCGGCGTGTTTCTGAAACTCGCCGTCACCAAGCCCGTATTGCGGCAGGATGATCGAGGCGACATCGCCGCCCTTCAGCGCATCGCCGACGATTTTCGCCTGCTCATCGGCATCGGCGATATCGGGCACGATCAGCACCAGGCGGCAGCGGTTTTCAGGTTCGCTCATGAACTCTTTCCATTTCCAGCGGATTTCGCCGTTTGCCGGCAGCTCCGCACTCGTTTTCTGTGAGTAATTCCGTTAGACCGGGCTGGCAAGGGGAGGACTTCAAAAGCATGCCGATGGACGTGTCATTTTACTACGCCGCCATTCCCGCCGTCATTCTGGTCGGCCTCGCGAAGGGCGGTATGGGCGACGCCTTGTCGCTGATTGGATTGCCTTTTCTGGCTCTCGTCGTCTCCCCCGTGCAGGCCGCCGCCATCCTCCTGCCGATCCTGATCTTCATGGACATGATATCGCTCGTCATCTGGCGCAAGCATGGCGATTGGACGACGCTGAAAATCATGCTTCCAGGCGCGCTGGCCGGCATCGCGCTCGGCTGGGCCACCTCAGCACTGGTTCCCGGCAGCGTCTTGCGCGTCGTCATCGGCGTCGTCACCATCCTCTTTTGCCTGCGCTATTTCTGGAACAACTTCGGTCCCGGCAGAGGAAAGATCGTGCCCCCGCATGGCCAGCGGCCGGTCCGCGCCACGCTTTGGGGCACCTTTTCCGGTTATGGGAGCTTCGTCGCGCACGCCGGCGGCGCGCCGTTCCAGATCTACGTGCTGCCGCTGCAGATGCCGCCGCGCGAATATACCGGCACCAGCGCCCGCTTCTTCGCCATCCTCAATGCCGTCAAGCTGATCCCCTATTTCGCGCTCGGCCAGCTCGACACCCAGAACCTCGCCGCCTCCGCCACGCTGCTCCCCTTCGCGCCCCTTGCCACCATCGCCGGCGCCTGGTGCGTGAAGCGCATGCAGCCGAAAATATTCTATCCGTTCATGTATGCGATGGCGCTGATCGCGGCCGTCCTGATCGCCCGCGAAGGCCTTGGATTTTAGGCCTTAAGGGCCTTGCTGCGGCGCACAATTCGCTTGCCCAAATTCTCCGATTGACGTAGCTTTTCGCCATGTCGAACGTGGACCCTTTCACTGCGATTGCCGACCCTCACCGGCGCTTCCTGCTGGAGGAGTTGCGACGCTCGCCGCGCACCGTCAACGAGCTCGCCGAAGGCCTTCCGATCAGTCGCCCGGCCGTCTCCCAGCACCTCAAGGCTCTGCTCGATTGCGACCTCGTCTCGGTCACCGCCGATGGCACGAAACGCATCTATGCGGTCAACAATCGCGGCTTCGACAGGCTCAATCTCTGGCTGGATCAGTTCTGGGCATAACGCCATCCGGACATGAAAACGCGCCGGCTGCGACCTTTTCGGCAACCGGCGCGCAGGAACATTCCAACGGACGCGACAGACTACTAAACAACTGGTTATATTGCGATATTTACCCTTTGAATCGCGTCGACCACGCCCTGTAACGTTCTATCCTGCTTAGTGTACGGATGATTTGAGACGCTCAATCTCGTCTTTGATGCGCAGCTTCCTGCGCTTGCACTCGGCAACCTCACGGTCGTCTCTGGAGGGGGATGCCATCAGAGAATGGAGCTCGTCTTCGAGAGCGCCATGCTTCTTCTGGAGTGATTCAAGATGAGCTTGAACAGTCATATGACCCTTCCTTCCTCTTACCTTTCTCCAGCCAACACCGCCGGAGATCCAAGGCGTCAACCCTCAAACTGTGACACATTTTTGAAGGCTTGTCGAAGGCGAAAACAAGGAGAGAGCGTGGCAAATTCATGATCGAGACTAACTAGCCGTTACCGCTATTTGGTGATAGGAGCTTGCAAAAATTAGCGACAGACCGGAGAAGGTCTGAAGACGATCATGGGGAATGCGTATGCCGGATCAGGAACAGGCGGAAGTCAGGCTCATTGTGGCGCGCCTGCGCCAGGAGCATGAGGACTACGATGTCGCCATCAACGCCATGATCGCGACTGGCTGCGATGCGCTGCGCGTTCAGCGCATGAAGAAAAAGAAGCTTGTTATCAAGGACAAGCTGTCGAAGCTCGAAGACCAGATCATCCCGGATATCATCGCCTGAAGCCCCGGTATCATCGCTTGAAGGAAGTGTCGTGACGATGACAGACAGACCGACCGTTGCCATCATCATGGGAAGCCAGTCCGATTGGGAGACCATGAAGAACGCCGCCGATACGCTGGAGGCGCTCGAGATCCCCTATGACGCAAGGATCATATCGGCACATCGCACGCCCGATCGCATGGTCGAGTTCGCCAAGGGTGCGAAGTCGGAAGGCTTCAAGGTCATCATCGCCGGCGCTGGTGGCGCCGCCCATCTTCCCGGCATGACCGCCGCGATGACCCCTCTTCCTGTTTTCGGCGTTCCCGTGCAGTCGAAGACGATGTCCGGCCAAGACAGCCTGCTCTCGATCGTGCAGATGCCCGGCGGCATCCCGGTCGGAACACTGGCGATCGGCAAGGCCGGCGCCATCAATGCGGCACTTCTTGCCGCCGCGGTTCTGGCACTTTCAGACGAAGACCTTGCCGACCGGCTTGACGAATGGCGCGAGAGCCAAAGTGCGGCGATCGCCGAATACCCGATGGACGACCTATGAGCATGACAACGATCGGCATCATCGGCGGCGGTCAGCTTGGCCGCATGCTGGCCATGGCTGCCGCCCGCCTGAACTTCCGCACCATCATTCTCGAGCCGCAGGCCGATTGCCCGGCAGCGCAGGTCGCCAACCGGCAGATCGTCGCCGCCTATGATGATCCCGCAGCACTCGAGGAACTGGCGACCGTCTGCGACGTCGTCACCTACGAATTCGAAAACGTCCCCGTCTCCGCAGCCGAGGCCTTAGCGCAGACCGTGCCGGTCTATCCGCCGCCGAAGGCGCTGGAAGCCGCCCAGGACCGTCTCGTCGAAAAGCGCTTCATCAATGATTGCGGCATTCCGACAGCAAGGTTCCACGCCGTCGATAGCCAGGCTGACCTCGAAGCCGCCCTCGCAGATTTCGGCGGCCAGGGTGTCTTGAAGACGCGCCGCCTCGGCTATGACGGCAAGGGGCAGAAAGTCTTCCGCTCGTCATCGGACAGCGCCGACGGCGCCTTCGCCGAGCTCGGCAGCGTGCCGCTCATCCTCGAGAGCTTCGTGGCTTTCGAACGCGAGATCTCGGTCATCGCCGCCCGCGCCACTGATGGCAGCGTCGCCTGTTACGACCCGGCCGAAAACGTGCACCGCAACGGCATCCTGCACACCTCGACCGTGCCGGCGTCGATCACCGACGCCACGGCAGCCACCGCGCGCGAGGCCGCCGAGAAGATCCTGACGACGCTCGGCTATGTCGGCGTCATCGGCATCGAGTTCTTCGCGCTCGCCGACGGCAGCCTGATCGCCAACGAGATGGCGCCGCGCGTGCACAATTCCGGCCACTGGACGGAAGCCGCCTGCGTGATCTCGCAGTTCGAGCAGCACATCCGCGCAGTCGCAGGCCTGCCGCTCGGCAACGCCGATCGCCACTCCGACTGCGTGATGCAGAACCTGATCGGCGACGATATCCTTGATCTTCCGGACTGGCTGAAGCGGCGCGACACGCTGGTTCACCTCTATGGAAAGACGGAATCGAGACCCGGCCGCAAGATGGGCCATGTGACCACGCTTGCCACCACACTTGCGGGGAAATAAGGGGTTTTCCCCTGACAAAACCGGCCACTGCCACGGGAAAAACACCTTCACGTGGTTGACACAGACAAGAGGCCGGGTTATCTGCACGCCTAACCTGAAGAGCGCGCCCTGAGCGCGCTTTTGAATGTAATAGATACGGGCGAATGTGAATTCCCCCCAACATCGCGGATCAAAACAATGAAGATCAAGAATTCGCTCAAGTCGCTCAAGGCTCGTCACCGTGACAACCGCCTGGTTCGCCGCAAGGGCCGCATCTACATCATCAACAAGCTGAACCCACGCTTCAAGGCTCGTCAGGGCTGATTTGGCTGGCCGGATGGCTCGGCAGCGTTTGCGCGCCTGAGCCTGTCCGGAAGGGTCATTTTGTGATCCCGTTAAAGTGTTTTGATCTTTCGCGTTGGCGGGCTATTATGCCCGCCATGCGTTTTTTGGCCATGACCTGCGCGGCACTGCCGCTCTCCCTCGCCCTGCTCTCAGTTGCCTTGCCTGCCCATGCGCAGGAACCCGCACCCGCGCGGGACAGGGAAAAGATCGTCGAGCAGCAGGCAGCGAACCTATCGCCCAAAGAACATCTCGATCAGCTCTTTGCAGCACTGAAGCGCGAGCGCGACGCCGACAAGGCGGATAACATCGCCAACGAGATCCGCGCCGAATGGAACGATTCGGGCAGCGCTACCGTCAACCTGCTGATGCAATGGGCCGACAAGGCGATCGAGGAGAAGCGCAACAGCGCAGCACTCGATTTCCTCGACCAGGCGATCGCGCTGAAGCCGGGCTACTCCGAAAGCTGGAATCGCCGCGCGACGCTGAACTACACCAACGGCGCCATGCGCAAGTCGATGTCCGATATCGAACATGTGCTGGACATCGAGCCTCGCCATTTCGGCGCTCTAGCCGGCATGGCTTCTATCCTTGGTGACAGCGGCAACGACCAGCTGGCGCTGAAGGCATGGGAGCGTTTCCTGGAGATCTACCCCGCCAACCGCAACGCGCAGGAACAGCTGAACACGCTCTCCGAAAAGCTGGCCGGCAGCCGCACCTGACGTAACATCATAGCGTGGCTTCTGACCTCTTGAAGGTGAACCACGCGAGCCAATCTAACGTATGGTCCGTTAGTCCCTGCCGCAGGTCGCACCATGCTTACCCTCGTCTCCGCCCTCCTCGCCCCTCTAGCCGCCGCGATCGGCTACTCCTCCTATAAGGCCCGCCAGTTCGAGCAGGCCTATCCCAACATTGGCGAGCTGACCGATATCGGCGGCTACCGCATGAACGCCGTCCACATCGAGCGCCCCGAAACCGCCGACTTGCCGGCGCTGGTCTTCATCCATGGCGCCAGCGGCAACCTGCTCGACCAGATCGGCGCCTTTCTCGAGCCACTGCGTGGTCGCGCCGAAATGCTCTTCGTCGATCGCCCCGGCCACGGCTACTCCGAACGCGGCGGACCGGAGAACGCCCTGCCCTCAGGCCAGGCGGACGCCATCGCCGCGCTGATGGAAAAGCGCGGCATCGACAAGGCGATCATCGTCGGCCATTCCTTCGGCGGCGCCATCGCCGCCGCCTTCGGCGTCCGCCATCCGGAAAAGACGGCCGGCCTGCTCTTCCTCGCGCCCGCCACGCATCCATGGCCCGGCGGCATCGACTGGTACTATCACGTCTCGACAGCACCGGTGATCGGCTGGCTCTTCAACCACGCACTGGTCGTCCCGCTGGGCCTGCGGCGCCTGGAACGCGGCACCCTCAACGTCTTCCGCCCCAATCCGCGGCCGGACGACTACATCATGAAGACCGGTCCATCGCTGGTGCTGCGCCCCGCCACCTTCCACAACAACGCCGCCGACTTCGTGCGCCTGCTCGATTACTTCAAGACGCAGTCGCATCTCTATATCAAGATATCGGCGCCTACCGTCATCATCACCGGCGATAGCGACGACATCGTCTGGGAACACCTGCACTCGCAGGGCCTCGCCCGCGATATCGCCGGCTCCGAGCTGGTCAAGATCAAGGGCGTCGGCCACAAGCCCGATTACCTCGCCACCGACGTCGCTATCACGGCAATGGAGAAGATGGCAGGCTACGACCGCGACCTGCAGGCCGCCGCACGGATTGCCGAGGCAAGACTCACGATGTCCTCAGCAGAGGAAGCCAAATTGCCGACCACTCCACAGCCGGCATCGAAGCCCGTCGCAACGCCGGACCTGCAAGGCACCACTTAGCGCCCGCCGCGCATTGCCTGCCACGCCTACAACCCCATATGTTCCCCATGTCAGTCCAACGAGGGGAACATCATGGACCGCCTTCCCAAGAAATCTGCAGCCCTCGTCGCTGCCCTGTCGCTGACGCTGGCACCGCTCTCGTCGGCACTTGCCGCCTCGCCTGCGCCGGTCGAGGCCGAGCATGGCATGGTCGTCACTGCCCAGCATCTGGCGACCGATGTCGGCGTTGAGGTTTTGAAGAAAGGCGGCAATGCCGTGGATGCGGCGGTTGCCGTCGGCTATGCTCTGGCCGTGGTCTATCCGACCGCCGGCAATATCGGCGGCGGCGGCTTCATGACCATCCGCATGAAGGATGGCAAGGCCAGCTTCCTCGATTTCCGCGAACGCGCGCCGCTCGCCGCCACCAAGACCATGTATCTCGACGCCAAAGGCGATATCGTTCCCCGCGCCAGCCTCGACGGCTATCTGGCCGTCGGCGTGCCCGGCTCCGTCATGGGCTTCGAAACCGCGCGCGAGAAATACGGCACCAAGTCGCGCCAGGATCTCCTTGCCCCCGCCATCCGCTACGCCAAGGACGGCTTTACGCTTGAACAGGGCGACGTCGCCTCGATCGAGAACAGCGCCAAGCGGCTCGCCAAGGACGAAGCGGCCGCCAAGATCTTCCTCAAGCCCGACGGCAAGCTCTTCACGTCAGGCGAAAAGCTCGTGCAGCCGGAACTCGCCTCAGTGCTGAGGAGCATCTCCGACAAGGGCACCGACGCCTTCTACAAGGGCATGCCGGCGGACGCGATCGTCAAGGCCAGCCAGTCCAAGGGCGGCATTCTCGCGAAAGAAGACTTCGAGCAATATCAGGTGCGCGAGCTGAAGCCGGTGGAATGCAGCTATCGCGGCTATGACATCATCTCCTCGCCTCCGCCCTCCTCCGGCGGCGTCATCATCTGCGAGATCCTGAACATCCTGGAAGGCTATCCGCTCTCGTTCCTCGGCTATGGCTCGGCCGAGACCGTGCACCTGATGACCGAGGCCATGCGCTACGCCTATGTCGATCGCAACGCCGCCCTCGGCGACCCGGATTTCGTCGACAACCCGGTCACGACCCTTCTCGACAAGAACTACGCCAAGGCCATCCGCGCCAAGATCGACATCAACAAATCAGGCACCTCCGCCGACCTGAAGCCGCTCGGCGCCAAGGAAAGCACCGAGACCACGCACTACTCGATCATCGACGACGAGGGCAACGCGGTCGCCGTCACCTACACGCTGAACGGCAACTTTGGCGCAGGCGTCGTGGCACCGGGCACCGGCATCCTTCTCAACAACGAGATGGACGACTTCACCTCCAAGCCCGGGGTCCCCAATCTCTACGGCCTCGTCCAGGGCGAAGCCAACGCGATCGCGCCGAAGAAGACCCCGCTCTCGTCGATGAGCCCCACCATCGTGACCAAGGACGGCAAGCCCTTCATGGTGATCGGCAGCCCCGGCGGCTCGCGCATCATCACCATCACGCTGGAAGCCATTCTGAATGTCGTCGATTTCGGCATGGACATCAGCCAGGCCGTCAACGCCCCGCGCATCCATCACCAGTGGCAGCCAGACAAGATCTATTTCGAGCCCTACGCACTGTCGCCCGACACGATCCGCGCGCTGATCGCGATGGGCCACACCATGGACGACGGCAGCGGCCCACCCGTCTGGGGCCAGGCCGCCGGCATCCTCGTCGGCGGCAAGAGCCTGAAAGATATCGAAAAAGGCGGCGGCGCCCGCTATTACGGCGCGATGGACAGCCGCTCGACCGAGGGCTCGGCCGGCGGCTATTAGAGCACACTCATCAGCGGATCGTCGTATGCGCGTACTCGGCTTTGATGGTGACGAGAGGCTTGGCGCCGACCACGCTCGGCCGGGGGCTGTCGATCAGCGACGCCTTGGCGGTGACGGTATAATCGACAGGCACGTCCTTGCCGAAGTCGAGATAGCTGTCGACCGAATGTGCCTTCACGTCGATCGTCTCGTTGGCGTTGAGCTTGTCGTAAGTCAGATGCGCCCTGAGCGCCGCGCTGTCGATGGCGACGTTCGAGGCATGCCCCTGTAGCGTCACATCGGCGGCCTTGCTTGACAGGTCGAGCCTCGCAAACTCGCCCTCGAACCGCGCCATCACGGCCTGCTGGTTGACCTCGATCGACCCGCCCGGCGGGATGTTGGCGACGACCTCGGGCGCGCAATCGGAGAGATCGAACCACTTCGTGGAGGCGACCGCGATCGACAGCGTCGTGCCATCGATCGTCATCCGGCTCTGGTCCTCGCAACCGCTGAAGAACCAGCTCGAATACCAGCGGCTGAACCAGCCATCGCGCCGCCCGCGCGTCTCGGCCCGATAGGGCGCGTCTGAATTGGCGCTGATCCGGATCGAGCTGGCGTCGCCTGTGATGACGATCGAGCGGATCGCCGAGACGTCGATCGTCTCTCCCGTCCGCCAGCCATCGGCATAGCTTGAAACCAGCGTGAACAGGAGCAGAGGTATGGTTATGATGATCATCATGGCAGTCTCCTTGCGTGACACCGCTCCCATCGAGCAGCGGACCAAGGTCGCTGAGACCACAGGAAATCGAGACCTCGATCGCGATCCGGGTCGCCCGCGATTGCGATCGAGGTCATTGTCGTGCTCATATCGCTCTTCTGTTGCTGGATCCGCACCCATGATCTTCGTGCCGCTGCCCTTCGTCGTCACACTGCTGCTCGCAATCCTGCTTGTGCGCATGATCAGGCAAAGCGACGGCCTGGCGCCCGAGCGGCGGCCCTTCCTCATCCTGATCGGGCTCTACGCGCTGCAATCTGTGCTGCTCGGCCTGCGCTGGGGCTATGACATCATCGCCCTGATGCCCGGCCAGGCGGTGCTCGCCGCCCTGATCGCCGCCTTCGCCTGGATCAGCTTCAGCAACCTAGCGCGCGACAACACCCTCTCATGGCTGCGCCTTACGGCGCATCTCCTGCCTGCCGCCATCGTCCTGGTGCTGATGATCTTCTGGCGCGGCCCTGTCGGTGTCTTCATCACCGCCACCTTCACGGCCTATGGCGCCGCCCTCATCTGGCTCGCCCGCCACGGCCCCGATGGGCTCGTCTCCTCGCGGCTCGACGGCGCGCTCCTCTCCTACCGCTCGCTGCTGATCACCGCAGTGGCACTGCTCGCCTCCGCCACCGCCGATATCGTCATCAGCTTCGATTTCTATAGAACCGGCGGCGCCAATGCTGGCGCCGTGGTCGCGATCGGCAATGTCATCTCGCTGCTCGCACTCGGCACCGCCGCCGCCATCGCCAGCAGCAGCCAGTCCACCGAACCCACGCCAGCGCCCCAGCCACAACCACCGGCACCAACATCCGGCCCGACCGAGGAAGACGGCGCCATCGCCCGGTCGCTCGACGAGCTCATGCAATCGCGCGAACTCTACCGCGACCCCGAGCTCAATCTCGGCCGCATCGCCCGCCGGATGAACCTGCCCGCGCGGCGCGTATCGATCGCGGTCAACCGCGTGCACGGGGCGAGCGTCTCCCAATATGTCAACGACTTCCGCATCCGCGCCGCCTGCCAGATGCTCGAAACAACCGATGAGCCGGTAACCCGGCTGATGTTCGACTGCGGCTTCATCAGCAAGTCGAATTTCAACCGCGAGTTCCTCCGCGTCACCGCCACCAGCCCCACGGAATATCGCCGGCGCCACCAGACCCGGCCGGCCAGCCCAAAGCCCGCGCCGGACCCCGAATTCCTGCCTGCGCCGCAAGAGCCGCTTTTCATGTCACCGTGACAAAGCAGCCGTTCACAACGCAAAAGCGCCGTCCTATTCATGACGGCATCATCATCCGAAAGAGCTCCCATGGTCAGCATTGAAATGATCGTCGCCGCCCGCGCCCGCCTGCGTGGACATGCCCGCCGCACCCCGCTTCTTTCTTCTCCGTTTCTCGATGAGATCGCCGGGCGCCGGCTGTTCATCAAGGCCGAATGCCTGCAGCACACCGGCTCCTTCAAGTTCCGCGGCGGCTGGTCGGCCGTCTCGGCGCTGGAGCCCGAGGTGCGCGCCCGCGGCGTCATCGCGTTTTCTTCCGGAAACCACGCGCAGGGCGTCGCCCTTGCCGCCAAGCTGCACGGCGTCCCCTCCGTCATCATCATGCCCTCAGACGCGCCGAAGCTGAAGATAGCCAATACCCGCGCGCTCGGCGCCGAGGTCGTGCTCTACGACCGCGCCACCGAAGACCGCGACGCGATCGGCGCGCGTCTCTCGGAAGAACGCCGCCTGACCCTGATCAAGCCCTTCGACGAACCCCAGGTCATCGCCGGTCAGGGCACGACCGGTCTTGAGATCGCCGAACAGGCGGAAGAGGAAGGCGTGACCGCAGCCGAGGTGCTGGTCCCCTGCGGCGGCGGCGGCCTCACCTCGGGCATCGCGCTGGCGCTCGAAGCCCGCACGCCAAGCTTCCGCGTCCGCCCCTGCGAGCCCGAAGGCTTCGACGACACCACCCGCTCGCTGGCCTCAGGCAAGATCGAGCGCAACGCCACGCTATCAGGCTCGATCTGCGACGCCATCATCACCCCGCAGCCCGGCAACATCACCTTCCCGATCCTGAAACGCCTCGCCGGCCCCGGCCTCGTCGTCACCGACGAAGAGGCGCTCCGCGCCATGGCGCTGGCCTTCACCCGCCTGAAGATCGTCGTCGAACCCGGCGGCGCCGTGGCGCTGGCCGCCGCGCTGTTTCATGGCGAGCAGTTGCGGGAGGATGCCGCGATCGTGGTGACCTCGGGTGGCAATGTCGATGACGAGATGTTTGGCCGGGCGCTGGCGTTGCGGGGGTAGGATCGCGAGGTTGGTGTTGCGGGAGGTAGCTGCGAGGCCGAGAGGTTGGCGGCTACGATAGCTGTATCCAAGACCGAGATCTCGGTGGGCGTGTTACCCCCCTCTGCCCTGCCGGGCATCTCCCCCACAAGGGGGGAGATTGGCTGGGGGCCACCGCTCGCTCCTAGGTCAACGTTTGGCGATGCCGCCGCAACGGGTCGATCTCCCCACCTGTGGGGGAGATGCCCGGCAGGGCAGAGGGGGGTATCCCACCCACCAAGCCAACGTCGAACTCACCTACCGAACGGCACCCCACCAAGCCCGCAATTACACCCGCATCAACCGGCTCAATCCCCCTCCGCAAGCCCCCGCCGGATCGCCACCTCCACCGGGCAATAATCCCCATCCGCCCGCTCAAGCGAAAACGGATGCCGCAGCCCAAGCGGCGGCTGCGCCATGAAGCGCGGAGTCTTGCCGCGATGCATCTGCGCCGCATGCACCAGGAACGGATGGCACAGATAGACCGTGCCAGCCGGCCCCGTCGCCAGTGCCTGCGGCCGCTCCGCCCCCATCTGCTCCAGATACATATGCGACCGTCCCGCCTCGCCCGCCGGCGCCAGATAGCGCGCCATGTCCTTGTGCGATCCCACCCGGATACGCGTCGGCGCATCCTCCTCGCCGACATCGGAAAACAGGAAGAGCATCAGCAACGCCCGGTCGCGCGAGGTGACGTTCACCCGCCACGCCGAGAAGTCGCTGCGCTCGTCGGGGTTCCCCGTCTCCCCGGCGAAACTCAGATCCACATGCCAGCCGGCATCACCGGGATCGTCGGGATGCGGAAACCGCACAGGGAAGCTGCCGAGCCCATCGCGCGGCACCCACCGCCCCTTTCCCACCAGCTGGTCGAACGCCTGATGCAGCACCGGTGTGTTGGCAGCCGCTGCGAAAGGCCCGCCGCCATAGCCGGGAAGTCTGACAACGGGATGGGTCCAGGTTGAGGGATCGTCGCGATCGCAGGGAATGTCGCCCCACATGATATCGCGCGCCCGCTTCGCCAGTTCGGGCGGAAAGGCATTGTCGATGCGGATGAAACCGTTCTCGATGAACAGCTCGATCTCGGCCGCGCTGAGCACAGGCGGATAGGTTTTGTCGGTCATGGAAATTGCTCCATCTGCGCCTCCCCGGAGCGTCGCTCGTCTGACAGGAGGCGGATTTCGGTCAAGCGCCGCTGCCGGCCGAAGGGCCGGGTTGCGGTCGCGTCTTCAGGGCCAAGGTGGCGGCCGAGCCATTAACGGCTCAAGAAGAAGACCGAAGCGATGTTGAGCGTGAGCGTCATCATGATGGGTGAAGGCTAACAGCGGCGGGCAAACGGGTCAACCGCGCCGCTGCCGCGCCATCACAGCACTGATGGCAGCGGGCCTAGCAACCTCATCAAGCACATCCGAAACCGACTGCCGCACCAGCCCGGCCAGCCTTGCCACCGCCGGTGCGCTCTCGGCCTCGGCGCGATGCAGCACCAATCCGAGCCCCGGCAACTCAGGCAGCGCGAGATCTTCCGCCATAAGCGGCCGCACCTTCGCGGGCAGGCCGACCGGCGTGCGAAGAGTGATGCCGAGCGCCGCCGCCGTCGCCGCCCACAGGCCGCCGAGGCTGGGGCTGACGAAGGCGAGCCGCCAGGAAATTCCCGCCGCATCCAGCGCCTTGGTCGCCGCGCTGCGCATCAGGCAGGGCGCCTCGAGTGCCGCCAGCGGCAGCGGCTCTCCGCTTGCGCGGTCCCACCCCGATGACACGCCGGCCGAGCCGATCCAGCACATCGGCACCTCGCCGATCTGGTCGCAATGCGGCGTCAGCGTCCCGTCGCTCCAGGCGAGCGCGAGGTCGAGCTTGCCCGACGTCACCCGCTCGATCAGTTCGACGTTGCGCACCACCCGCGCCTCGATCCTGACCTTCGGATGCGCCCGCGCGAACCGGCCGAGCACATCGGGCAGCAACGTCTCGCCGAAATCCTCCTGCAGCCCCAACCGCACCCAGCCCTCCAGCTCAACGCTGTGCACGGCCGCCGCCGCCTCGTCGTTCAGCTCCAGCAGGCGCCGCGCATAGCCGAGCATGGTTTCGCCGGCATCGGTCAGCGCCAGACCGCGACCGGACTTGCGGAAGATCGGCGTGCCCGCCTGCTCCTCCAGCTTCTTCAGCTGCGCGCTGACCGCCGACGTCGAGCGCCCCAGTCGGTCGGAGGCGCGCGCAAAATTGCCGAGCTCCATGCCGGTGACGAAGGTTCTGAGAACGTCGAGGTCGAAGATCGTTCGGCGCATTTAATAGTCCATTTTTTCAGGATCGATGATCCATTATATTCTGATTTTCTGCATTATCGTGCCGTGCGATCCTCTTCCTGTCAACATCAGGGAAAAGGAGGCAAACATGCCCTTCACTCGTATCTCGCTTCTGAAAGGCAAGTCGCCGGACTACATCGCGGCCCTCTCCGAGAGCCTCCACCGCGCCATGGTGGAAACCTTCAACGTGCCGCCCGCCGATCGCTTTCACATCATCCACCAGCACGATCGAGGCGAGCTGATCTTCGACCGCAACTATCTCGCCGGTCCACGCTCCGATGATTTCGTGCTGATCGCCATCACCGCCGGCAAGCCGCGCACATCAGACGCGCGCACCACCTTTTTCAAGCGCGCGGTCGAACTGCTCGGCCAGTCGCCGGGCCTGCGGCCTGAGGATGTGATGATCGTCATCAACACCACGGCGCCGGACGAATGGTCCTTCGGCAATGGCGGGCAGCAGATGCTGGAGCCCGGCTGGGAAATCCGCGCGATGGAGACCGCGCCATGATCGCCATGCAATACGGCTTCACCCTGCCCGCCGATTACGACATGGCGATCATCGACCGCCGCATCCGCGACAAGGGCCCGATGACCGACGGCTTCCCCAAGCTCGGCTTCAAGGCCTATCTCACGGCACGCAAGGGCGAACTCGGCGCGACCGACAATCTCTACGCGCCCTTCTATCTCTGGCGGCACGCTGAAGGCGCGAGCGACTTCCTCTGCGGCCCCGGTTTTGAGGCCGTCAGCCAATCCTTCGGCCGGCCGCAGGTGGCGACGTGGATTGTCTGGCATGGTGATGTGGCACCGGATGTGGCCGAGGCGCGCTTCGCCACGCGCGAGATCCTGCCGCTGGGTACGGACGTTGCGCTCGCATCCGTTCGTGACAGCGAGACCGCGTGCGCCCGCGAGCGGTTGGATCAGGCAGGCGTGCTCGCATCCGTCGCGGCGTTCGATCCCTCGGGCTGGAGGATGATCCGGTTCGCATTGCGCGCGGACGCGCCCGCTGTGTCGCCGTCGACGCGCATCTATCGCGTCGGTCACGTGTCCTTACCGTGACGAACGATCGCGGAAGAGGGCCTTCGGAAGCGGCAGGTACTGGGCTGGAATGCTGATCGAGAGGTCGGCGATTGCGTTACCCCCCTCTGCCCTGCCGGGCATCTCCCCCACAGGTGGGGAGATTGGCTGGGCGCGGCCGCTCGCTCCGACATGAAAGTCTGGATGGGGAGCACGTCACGAGTCGATCTCCCCCCTTGTGGGGGAGATGCCCGGCAGGGCAGAGGGGGGTATCCCACCCACCAAACCGGCAATGCAGCGCAACCCAACAACCCATCAACGAAAAAACCCGCCACCTCCAGGAGGCAGCGGGTCCAACTCAGTCAAACCAAATCCGGATCAAAACCCGCTCTGGCCGTCCGAACCGATATAGGCGATGCGCAGCATGTTCGTCGCACCCGGTGTCCCGAGCGGCACGCCGGCCGAGATGATGATGCGGTCGCCCGGCTTGCCGAAGCCTTCGTCGGCGACGATGCGGCAGGCGCGGTTGACCATGTCGTCGAGGTCGGTCGCGTCATGGGTGACCACACAGTGCAGGCCCCAGACGATGGCGAGGCGGCGTGCGGTCTGGATGACAGGCGACAGCGCCAGGATCGGCACCTGCGGACGCTCGCGCGAGGCGCGCAGGCCCGTCGTACCCGACGAGGTGTAGCAGACGATCGCCGACAGGCGCAGCGTTTCGGCGATCTGGCGGGCAGCCAGCGAAATCGCGTCGGCGCCGGTGGCTTCCGCCTGGGCGCGCTGGGCGTAGATGATGCCGGGATAGTGCGGCTCGCGCTCGATCGTGCTGGCGATCGACGCCATCGTCGAGACAGCTTCAACCGGATAATCGCCGGAGGCGGATTCGGCAGACAGCATGACGGCGTCGGCGCCTTCGAACACGGCGGTCGCGACGTCGGAGACTTCAGCGCGGGTCGGGACCGGCGCCGAGATCATCGATTCCAGCATCTGCGTTGCGACGACGACCGGCTTGCCCGAACGGCGGCAAGCGCGGATCAGCTGCTTCTGGATGCCGGGAACGGATTCCAGCGGCATTTCCACACCGAGGTCGCCACGGGCAACCATCAGCGCGTCTGAAAGCTCGATGATCTCTTCGATCCGCTCGATCGCCTGCGGCTTTTCAATCTTCGCCATCAGGCCAACGCGGCCGCGGGCGATCTTGCGCACTTCGACCAGATCTTCCGGGCGCTGCACGAAAGAGAGCGCGACCCAGTCGACGTCATCAGTTGCGAGAACCGCATCGAGGTCGGCGCGGTCCTTGTCGGTCAGCACGCCGGCGGTGAGGATCGTGTCGGGAAGGCTGACGCCCTTGCGGTCCGAGATCCGGGTGCCGGAGATAACCGTCGTGACGATGCTCTTGCCGTCGCACTTTTCAGCGCGCAGCGCCAGCTTGCCGTCGTCGATCAGCAGGCGGTCGCCCGGCTTCACGGCTTCGAGAATTTCGGGATGCGGCAGGAATACGCGGTTCTTGTCGCCGGGGGTGTCGTTGTTGTCGAGTGTAAACGTGTCGCCCGGCTTCAGGTCAACCTTGACGTCGGCAAACTTGCCGACGCGCAGCTTCGGACCCTGAAGGTCGGCGAGAATGCCGATAGGGCGGCCGCTGCGCGCTTCGACGGCGCGGATGCGCTGGATCAGCGTGCGCATCGTGTCATGGCTCGCATGGCTCATGTTGATGCGGAAAACGTCGGCACCGGCCTGGTGCAGCTTCTCGATCATCGCTTCTTCGGACGAGGCGGGTCCGAGCGTTGCGAGGATTTTTACTTTGCGGTTACGCTTCATCAGTTCGGACTTTCCTGGGTGCCTGGGGTATCGGAAAGTTGAACCATCCAGCTGCCCTGGCGGCCCGTGTCATATTCCTTGAACCCCATCTTCTGATAGCCACGGGCGTAGCAATCATTGACGCCCGTGATCTTGAATTCGTTCTCCGCCACGCACATCTGCACGTCGCCCGTCCATCGTCCTCCCCGGGCGGCGTCTTCGGCGTAGAGGTAGTAGTAGCGAGACTGAAGCTCTCCCTCGATCAGTGTCGCGCAGGTCGTTGCCGGGACCTGCCACCAGCCTTCCGTCATCCAGCCGTCCTTGGCCCGGTAACCGATCGCCACGCCGACTAGATTCTGCGTACCGTTGCAGACGCGGAAATCAGCGCGCGCCACATCGGCAATGAAGAACGGCGAGAACGCCGCGAGAACAAAAAGAGCAAAACGGGCAAGCGGCCCGGAACGCGTAAGGAAACATGGCGCGGTCTGGATCAACACGACTTCCAATTGGCTCCCGGTTATTCGTTGTCGTGCCTTCTTGCGCTGCCTCCCGGCGAAAGTCAACGCAATGCTAATCGATTATATTTCTGACATCAAACAAGAGGCGCAGTCGCCGCCGCAAGTATCGCGCGGAGATTGCCAAGCCATAGCGAAGTGATTGATCGCGGCGCGCGCTTGAACCCTTCCCCTGCCCGTGCGATCAGAGACACGCTTGCAAACAGTCAATGGCATTGTCCTCGATGAACGACTTCCAATCCTTCGAAATTCTAGGCGGACATCATGACAGGGGTATGGTGCTCCTGGGGGACCATGCGATGAACCGCCTGCCGGATCGTTATGGCAGCCTGGGCCTGCCCGAGAGCGCCTTTGCCCGGCATATCGCCTATGACATCGGCATCGAGGGGCTGACGCGGGCGTTGTCCGAGAAGCTTGGCGTTCCCGCCGTGCTCGGCGGCTTTTCGCGCCTGCTGATCGATCCGAACCGGGGCGAGGATGACCCGACGCTGATCATGAAGATCTCCGACGGCGCCATCATTCCGGGCAACCACCCGATCAGCGATGAAGAGTGGAACGGCCGCATCGCCAATTTCCACCGCCCCTATCACAATGCCGTCAGCGAGACGATTGCGAAGGTCGCCGCCACCACCGGCAAGGCGCCGCTGGTTCTCTCGCTGCATTCCTTCACGCCGGCCTGGAAAAACGTGCCGCGCCCATGGCACGCCGCCGTCCTGTGGGACAGCGACCACCGCGCCGTCGGCCCGCTTCTTGACTTGCTGCGCGCCGACCCCGATCTGGTGATCGGCGACAACGAGCCCTATGATGGCGCGCTGAAGGGTGACACCATGTACCAGCATTGCATGGTCACGGGCATCCCGCACGCGCTGCTGGAGGTGCGCCAGGACCTGATCGGTGATGCGGCAGGCATCGCCGCCTGGGCCGACCGGCTCGCGCCGATCTTCGCGACCATGAACGCCGACCCGGCGCTGCATCAATACCAGGTGCACGCCTCGCGCACCGGCCCATACTGAGAAGAGGAGAGCGCAATGACCACGCTCAGCAAGGAACAACAGACCGAATTCGAAGCCGCCGCTTTCCGACGCCTCGTCGCGCACTTACGCGAACGCACCGACGTGCAGAACATCGACATGATGAATCTGGCCGGCTTCTGCCGCAACTGTCTGTCCAACTGGTACAAGGACGCGGCCGATGCCGACGGCGTCGAACTGACGAAGGACGAGGCCCGCGAGATCGTGTACGGCATGCCCTTCGACGAGTGGAAAAGCCGCTACCAGAGCGAAGCGACGCCCCAACAAAAAGCCGCATTCGAAAGCAACAACCCGCACAAATGAGCCCCGGCTCTGTCGAATAGGCTTGACCCCGGCTGATCTTCACGGCAGTCAACGCCATCCGAATTTTTATCCCCCTAGCAGGAGAACACGATGTCTGATGCCCACGGCGTTGCCCGCGACCAGCTTCGCGCTTTCATCGAGCGCATTGAACGGTTGGAAGAAGAAAAGAAGACCATCGCCGACGATATCAAGGACGTCTACGGCGAAGCCAAGGGAACCGGCTTCGACACCAAGATCCTGAAAAAGGTCATCGCGCTGCGCAAGAAGGACGAGCAGGAGCGTCTCGAGGAAGAAGCAATCCTCGACACCTACCTCGCCGCTCTCGGCATGATCGAAGGCCCGGCGGAAGCCTGAGTTTCGATTACTATCGAACCAAACAAGAAAGCCGCCGGGTCGCCCCGGCGGCTTTCTTTTTGTCTATCTGCTCAGCAAATCAGCCAAGCTGCGTGACGTAGCGAACGTCGAGATAGGCGTTGATCGCTTCCGAGCCGCCTTCCGTGCCGTAGCCCGAATCCTTGATGCCGCCGAACGGCACTTCCGGCAGGGCGAGACCGTTGTGGTTGATCGACAGCATGCCGGCTTCCACGCGGCGGCCAAGTGCCTGCGCGGTGGCGCTGGAGCTGGTGAAGGCGAAGGAGGCCAGGCCGAACGGCAGGCGGTTCGCTTCGGTGATTGCGTCGTCGAGCGTCGAGAAGCGGTTGATGATGGCGAGCGGGCCGAAGGGCTCCTCGTTCATCACGCGCGCCGAAAGCGGCACGTTGGCAAGAACCGTCGGCTCGAAGAAGTTGCCGGTGTTGCCGATGCGGCGACCGCCGGTCTTCAGTTCAGCGCCCTTAGAGACGGCATCGTTGATCAGCTCTTCGAGAGCCGGGATACGGCGCTCGTTGGCGAGCGGGCCCATCTCGACACCTGCGTCCAGACCGTTGCCGACCTTGACCGCCTGGGCGGCCTTCACGAAGCCATCCGTGAACTGGTCCATGACGCCGTCCTGCACCAGGAAGCGCGTCGGCGCGACGCAGACCTGGCCGGCATTACGGAACTTCGAGCCTGCCATGATCGACACGGCCTGATCGACATTGGCGTCATCGAACACCATGACCGGGGCGTGACCGCCAAGCTCCATCGTCGCCCGCTTCATGTGCAGACCGGCCAGCGCCGCCAGCTGCTTGCCGACAGGCGTCGATCCGGTGAACGAGATCTTGCGGATGACGGGGTGCGAGATCAGATATTCGGAGATCTCGGCCGGAATGCCGTAGACGAGGTTGACGACACCAGTTGGAATGCCGGCATCGGCGAAGACGCGGATGAGTTCGGCCGGCGATGCCGGGGTTTCCTCGGGCGCCTTGACGATGATCGAGCAGCCGGCGGCGATAGCGGCCGAAAGCTTGCGCACAACCTGGTTGATCGGGAAGTTCCACGGCGTGAACGCCGCGACCGGACCGACCGGCGACTTGATCGCCAGCTGCGTGACATTCGGCGCACGCGACGGAATGACCTGACCATAGGTGCGGCGCGCCTCTTCGGCGAACCAGTCGATGACGTCTGCTGCACCGGCGATTTCAACTAGCGACTGCGCCAGCGGCTTGCCCTGCTCGCGCGTCATCATCCAGGCGATGGTTTCCTTGCGTTCGCGCAACAGGTCGGCGGCGCGGCGCATCATCTTCGAACGGTCGAAGGGCGAGGTATCGCGCCAGACGCGGAAGCCCCTGTCGGCTGCGGCGAGTGCTGCGTCGAGATCCTCGCGGGAGGCATGCGGAATGGTGCCGATGGTCTCACCCGTGGCCGGGTCGGTAACGGGCAGCGTCTTGCCGGAGGCGGCATTCTTCCATTCGCCGTCGATGAACAGCTTCACATCGGGATAGGTCTGCATGATTATTCCTTGTCGTCTTCATCAAATCAATTTGTCGGACAGCGAACGGCGAGCCGGGGGCACGCTCCGCACCTCATATAGGCCGAACGGATGCTGTTTCTCAGAGCATGCGACGTTATAAACCGAAATGGGCCTGTGTCTCCCCCCAATCGGTCATGCCACTTATGCCAAAAGCGCTACGCCAAAAGCTCTACGATTGCAGGACTTTGATCGCCCCGCCGATTGCGGTAGTGATCGAGGCGTGACAGGAGGATTGGAATGGATGAGGTCGGCTGCATCATCGCCGGGGCCGGCATAATCGGGCTGGCGATCGCGCGCGAAGCGGCGATGCGCGGTCTGGAGACGCTCGTCATCGAAGCCAACCCGATGATCGGCATGGAGACCAGCTCCCGCAACTCCGAAGTCATCCACGCCGGCATCTATTATCCGCCCGGATCGCTGAAGGCGCGGTTCTGCATCGAAGGGCGCGGGCGGCTTTATCGCTACGCCGAAGACAAGCACATCCCCCACTCCCGCTGCGGCAAGTTCATCGTCGCGACCAGCCCGGCGCAAGTCGAGAAACTGGAAGCTATCCGCATCAAGGCGGCCGAATGCGGCGTCGATGATCTCGTTCTGATCTCAGGCGCGGAAGCGATGGCGCGCGAGCCGGCGCTGAACTGCGTCGCCGCCCTCGTCTCGCCCTCGACCGGCATCGTCGACAGCCACGCACTGATGCTCTCCTTGCGCGGGGATGCCGAGGAGAACGGTGCCTTCATCGCCCTCAACACTGAGATCGTGTCAGGCGAGGCCGCCGACAACCGCTTCGTCCTGCGCACCCGCGACAAGACGAGCGGCGAGGAATACGACGTATCCTCGCGCCATCTCATCAACGCCGCCGGCCTGCGCGCCAACGATCTCGCCCGCCTCGTCTCGGGTTTCGACCACGCCACGGTGCCCAAGCTTCATCTTGCCAAGGGCAACTACTTCGCCGCCCCGACGCGCAACGTCTTCTCGCGGCTGATCTACCCGGTGCCTGAGGATGGCGGTCTCGGCGTGCACCTGACCATGGACCTTGGCGGCTCCATCCGCTTCGGGCCCGATGTCGAGTGGATCGACGCGATCGACTACGAAGTCGACCCCACGCGCTGCGAGCGCTTCTACGACGAGATCCGGCGCTACTGGCCCGGCCTGCCTGACAACTGCCTGCAGCCCGCCTATAGCGGCATCCGCCCCAAACTCTCCGGCCCCGGCCAGCCCGCCGCCGACTTCGCCATTCACGGCCCGTCCGTCCACGGCATCTGCGGCATGGTGCATCTCTATGGCATCGAGAGCCCGGGGCTCACCTCGTCGCTTGCGCTCGCCGAACACGTCATGTCCGAAATCGCCCGCTGAGCGGTGGCGCACAATGCCCGTCTCCAACCTTCGGATAGTGGTTTCGCCGCGCAATTCGCGGTAGATTGCACCGTCAGAGGAGCAACTTGCGGAGCGCATTTCGTGAAAACGATCACCGACAAGGAACTGGCCGAGCGCCTGCGCCAAGCGCTCACGATTCTCGACAACAGCATGCCCTCAAGCAAACGCGCGCTCAACATCTACGAGATGGTGATCCGGTTGCTCGATACCGGCGCGCGCGTGCTCGAGGACGAACAGTTTCGCACGACCGCCAACGACAATCCCGGCAAGCCCTGAACCCTGGCTGCCCTACCCCTTGATCCGCGCCAGCACGCGATCGAGCGCCGCAATCAGCGCGCCGCTGCCGCCCTTGTGGTCGAAATCCTCGAACACCTGCTCGTTCAAGCCGCCCTTGGTGGAGAACTCTTCCTTGAGTTCGGTGAGCGGCGTGTCGCCATGCTTCACCGCCTCCTGTGCGAGGCTGAGGAACAGCGGCGCCAGATAGGCCCGCGCCTTGTCCGCAGGCATCCCCTGATCGGCGAGCCAGCCGGTGGCGCGATCGAGAATGCCGAAATAGGTGGCCATCAGCGCGCTTGCGGCCGCCAGCAGATCATACTCCGCGCGCGTCTCGCAGGCGACAGCACTGCCCAGCGCCGAAAAGATCGCGGCGACCGCGTCATTACGAGGATAGATCGCCGTCACCCCGGCGCGCTCGGCAACGAAGGGCAGCGGAATGGCTTGTGTGATTTCGACAGGCGCATCGATCCAGTCCTCGAGCTTCGCCCGGTCGGTCGCAGCGACAACGCTGACGACACACTGCCCGGCACGAAAACGCAAGCCCTTGATCACCTCCTCGGCGATCTGCGGCCGGATCGCCAGGAACAGAATATCAGCAGCATCGACCACGGCCTGGTTGTCGGCGCCGATCTCGACGAGCGGCGACGATGCGGCGAGACGCGCCGCGATCTCGCCATTGCGCGGCGAGACGGTGATCCGCGACAGGTCAAGCGACGAGCCGAGCATCCCCTTGACCATGGCCTCGGTGATCGTACCCGTACCCACGAACCCAATCTTCATCACCGCTCTCCCTTCGAAGTCGCGCATCCCGCGCCACCAACAAAAAAACCGCCGGATCGCTCCGACGGTTCTGATTGTCTGATCTGGAAGGTGGCTTAGTTCGATTCGAACTTGCGCACTTCCATGAAGTTGACCGCCGTGCCGCTGAAGCGGCCCGTGTCGATCGACGCCGTCTTGGTGAAGCCCTCGGCATAGACAGCCTTCGGCTGCGCGCGAAGCGTCTGGCTGACGAAACGCGGTGCCTTGACCGGCTTGGTCACCATTTCCATGCGCGCATTGCTGAGCGCCCACTGCGAGATGATCTTCTGCGTCAGCTTCGGCTCGGTGGTCACCGTCGCGCGGCTGGCATCGGCCTCGGCGGCTTCATGCTTGGTCGGCCGGCCACCCTTCGAGGGCAGGCTCTGAGCCGCACTCGGCTCGATCGCCGGCTTCGGCACATCGAAGGCATCGCCGAAGCTTGCCGACTTGGTCGCGGGCGCAAGCGCTGCCAGCTGCACCGGCGGCTTTTCGGCCGGAACCTTTTGCGGCATCGCTGCGTTTATAGCCTGTTCGACGCTCGATACCGGCGGCTGGTTGGCTGCAAGCTGGCCGTGATTGGCAGTGTTCTGCTGGTTGAGAGCATCGGCAACGGCTGGAGAAAGCGTACCCTGCTGATCTGCCTCATCGACACCGGCTTCCGGATCGGCATTCGCCGCCGCCAGAAGCTTTTCTGCCAGAGCCGGACGCTCAGCCGGCGTCGGCACGGCCGCGAGATTCCCCGTCATCGCGGCAGCCGGATCGGCTGAAGCGACTTCCGCGTCTCCCGGAGAACGACGTGCACCGAGGAGCGAAGGCACTGGAACGCTATACGCGCTGAGATCCGCATAGCCCTGCTGACCCTGATCGGTCACAGCGGCAAGTGCATCCTGCGCGGCATTGCCCGATTGCGGAGCGACAAGGGCGCTGGCCACTTCGCTGCCGCCAGGCTGATTTGCGAACGCCGGCCGCACCTGCGGGATCGGCGCGTTGACGCTTGCGACTTCGGTCTGCTGCGAAGCCTCTGCCTGAGCCGGAGCACCCTGGCTCGGATCAGCCGCGTTCGGCATATCGGCAGCCTTCGGCGGCGTTGCCTTGGCAACGGCGACTGCTGGCGTGCTGTCGTCGGAGTTATCCTCTTCCTCGTCCGCGCCACCGCCAAACAGGGCTGCAAACAAGGTCTTCGGCTTCTTGCGCTCTTCGCTGGCCGAACCGGTATAGGCGCCGGAGCTTGCCATCTGCACCGAGCTGTCGCTCACGCGACGCTTGTAGTCGGCCACCGCCTGCTCATAACCCGGCAGCGGCTTGCCGTCGGCCGGGATGTGCATCGTGTTGCCGTTCGGGAAGAGACGGACGAGTTCGTCGCGGTTCATACGCGGCCATGCGCGAACGCCGCCGACATCCATGTGCACGAAGGGCGAACCGGATTTCGGATAGAAACCAACGCCGCCGACCTGCATTTTCATGCCGATCGCGCGCAAAGTCGCCAGTTTTACGTCAGGAATGAAGAAGTCCATCGCCTTGCCGAGCATGTGCTGGCTCTTCTCGGCGACACCGGAATTGCGCGAGCGGTTCTTCAGCATGGCGTTGGTGCCCGGCGAACGGAAACCGCAGACGACGTTGATGTAATCCTTGGAACCGCTCTGGCGGTAGACTTCCCAGATCAGATCGAACAGGCGCGGGTCCATCTTCGTCGGCTGGTTCTTGCGCCAGTCGCGAAGGAAGCGGTTCAGCTGCTCAAGACCCTTGGGGTCGAACCTGCCGTTGCGCTTATAGGTGATGACAGCCTTTTCACCCGTGTGAATGAAGTAAAGCTTGAGACTACGCGTTTCGCCCGCCGCTTCGGACGGCGTACTGGAGCCGACGAGCACCGGGGACGAAACTGCAACTGCGAGAAGGGCGGCCATAGCCGTCCTTGTCACCTTTCCGCAAAGGTCTGCGCACCTGTTGCGCCATGTCGGGCGCGAAGGCTTCGTATTCCAATTCAGATCCGGCAAACTCAATCCCCGTCAGACAGCCGATGGTCCCTCAATCTGACCCTTGACTGTGAAATGCGGTCACACGATGGCAAAAATGCCACACATGATCAACCTTTTCTTTACATAGTGAACAGGCCACTAACAAGTGGTTTATGATTGGTAACAAAAGATGATTGCCGGAATCTTAACTGAAACACCCTATGCAGCGTCCTTTTGCGGGTTGTCGGGGTCGATCCCGTAGTCCTTCAACTTTCTGTAAAGCGTCGAGCGTCCGATGCCCAGCTTGCGTGCAACCTGGCTCATTTGGCCACGATAGAACTTGAGCGCGAATCGGATCAGCTCTTCTTCGACATCGGCAAGCTTGCGCACGTCGCCGGACGGATTGGTGCTCGAAATCGCGTTGTCGGGTGCGTCGTTGATCCGCGCCGCGACATTGTCGGCCACCGTCTGCGAGACACCGAACTCGGCAGCGGCGATCTCGCCGAGGCGAACATTGCTGCTGTTGTCGGCAACCAGCGCCAGATGATCGACCACGTCGTATTCCGGCAACTGCGCCGCGATCTGCGGGAAGTCTGCCTCCGTCAGCTCCGGACCATCGGCCAGAACCACGGCACGGAAGATCGCGTTCTCGAGCTGCCGGATATTGCCCGGCCAGTCGTAAGCGGTGAGCAGGGCCAGCGCGCCGGCATTGACCGTCATGCGGTCGCCGTTCTTCTGCTCGCTTGAGAAGCGCTCCGTGAACACCCGCACCAGATGCGGAATGTCTTCCTTGCGCTTGCGCAGCGCCGGGATGGTGATGGGGAACACGTTCAGGCGATAGTAGAGATCTTCACGGAAATGCCCGTTCTTGACCTCTTCGATCAGATCCTTGTTGGTCGCCGAGATCAGACGGACGTTGACCTTGTGCGCGGTGCGCGCGCCAACGGTCTCGATCTCGCCCTGCTGCACCGCGCGCAACAGCTTCACCTGCACGTCGAGCGGCAGGTCGCCGATCTCGTCGAGGAAGATGGTGCCGCCATCGGCTTCCATGAACTTGCCGACATGCCGCTCCGTGGCGCCCGTAAAGGCACCCTTCTCATGGCCGAAGAGGATGCTCTCGACCAGATTGTGCGGAATGGCGCCACAGTTGACGGTGACGAAGGGCTTGCCGGAGCGGTCGCTGCCGGACTGGATGGCGCGAGCCACCAGCTCCTTGCCTACGCCGGATTCACCTTCGAGCACGACGGGAATGTTGGATTGCGCGGCGCGCTGGGCGAGATCCAGCACGCGGATCATCGCCGGGCTTGCCGACACGATATCGTCGAAGCCGACGGCACCGGAGCGCGAACGCCGTCCGGCGCGCGCCTTGACCTCGCGCTGATCGAGCTTCAGCGCATTGGCGATCGAATTGGAAATCCGCTCCGGTGAAACGGGCTTGACCACGAAATCGAAGGCACCGGCGCGCATCGCCTGTACCACCGTCTCGATCCCGCCCTGCCCGGTCTGGACGATCACGGGAATTTGCGTGCCGAAGGCATGGATCGCCTCGAGAAATTCGAGGCCCGTCATCTCGGGCATCATCAGGTCGAGAACGATGACGTTGTAGAGGCCACCGGCCCTCTTCACCATCTCAAGACCGATCCGGCCATTCTCTGCCTGGTGGACGACGTGTCCGTGACGCTCGATGGCGTTCTTCAGCAGTCTGCGCTGTACTGGATCGTCTTCGACGACAAGTATCTGCGCTGCACCCTTGTGCTCGTTGTAACCGGTCATTGCTGCCTCACTTCATGCGAAACCTTGAATGGCAATGTCGCAGAAAGGCTTGAACATCCAGTTTTGAGAAATAATCGCATTTTAACGTTTGTGACGAAGGCGGATTCGCCTCGAAACGACGCTCCTACGCGACGAAAAGCCCCTTGATGCCAAGGCTTTGGGCGCTTAGACAGTCAGACCTGTCGTAAAATAGGAAGAGGATCCCGCTCATGAAAAACCCGCTCTTCGGCGCCGAATACAACTTTTCGGTAAGCAATGCCGGTTCCGCGAAGGCGATCGAACTCGGCGACCTCCCGACCTGGAAGCTTCAGGACCTCTATCCTTCCGCCACCTCCGACGCCTTCAAGGCGGACATGGCGAAGGCCGAAAAGGACTCGCTCGCCTTCGAAGCCAAGTGGAAGGGCAAGCTCTCGGACGCCGCGACGAAGAAGGGCGCAGACGGCATCGGCCAGGCGCTGAAGGAATATGAAGCGCTCGACGACATCATCGGCCGCCTCGGCTCGTTCGCAGGCCTCACCTATTTCTCCGACACGTCGAGCCCGGCCAACGGCAAGCTCTACGGCGACGTGCAGGCAAAGATCACCGATTTCTCCGGCCACCTGCTGTTCTTCACGCTTGAGCTCAACCGCATCGACGACGCCGCGATCGACGCCTGCATGGCCAACGACCCCGCTGCCGGCCACTACCGCCCGTGGCTGGTGGACCTGCGCAAGGACAAGCCCTACCAGCTCGACGACAAGCTGGAGCAGCTCTTCCTCGAGAAGTCGATGACCTCTGCCGCCGCCTTCAACCGCCTGTTCGACGAGACCATGGCCGAGCTGCGCTTCGAGGTGGACGGCGAGATGCTGTCGATCGAGGTGACGCTGAACATGCTGCAGGACCGCGACGCCGAAGTGCGCCGCAAGGGCGCCATGGCGCTCGCCAAGACCTTCAAGGACAATCTGCGCATCTTCACGCTGATCACCAACACGCTCGCCAAGGACAAGGACATTTCCGACCGCTGGCGCGGCTTCGAGGACATCGCCGATTCAAGACACCTCGCCAACCGCGTCGAGCGCGAGGTGGTCGATGCGCTGGCGGCAGCCGTCCGCGACGCCTATCCGCGCCTGTCCCACCGCTACTACACCATGAAGGCGAAGTGGCTCGGAATGGGTCAGATGGAGTTCTGGGACCGCAACGCGCCGCTTCCGGAAACCTCCAACGCCGTCATCTCCTGGACCGAGGCCAAGGACACGGTGCTGTCGGCCTACGGCAATTTCGCCCCCGAGATGGCCGCTATCGCCAAGCGCTTCTTCGACGAGGAGTGGATCGACGCGCCGGTCCGCCCCGGCAAGGCGCCGGGCGCCTTTGCGCACCCGACCGTTCCCTCCGCCCACCCCTACGTGCTCGTCAACTATCTCGGCAAGCCGCGCGACGTGATGACGCTCGCCCATGAACTCGGCCACGGCGTGCACCAGGTGCTTGCCGGCGGCCAGGGCGCGCTGATGTGCCAGACGCCGCTGACGCTTGCCGAAACGGCCTCCGTCTTCGGCGAAATGCTGACCTTCCGCGCCCTTCTCGACAAGACCAAGGATAAGCGCGAGCGCAAGGCCATGCTTGCCCAGAAGGTCGAGGACATGATCAACACGGTTGTGCGCCAGATCGCCTTCTATGAATTCGAGCGCAAGGTTCACACCGCCCGCAAGGAAGGCGAGCTGACGGCCGAGCAGATCGGCGAGCTATGGCTGTCCGTACAGGCCGAAAGCCTCGGCCCGGCGATCAAGATCTCCGAGGGCTACGAGACCTACTGGACCTACATCCCCCACTTCATCCACTCGCCCTTTTACGTCTACGCCTACGCCTTCGGCGACTGCCTGGTAAACTCGCTCTACGCCGTCTACCAGAAGGCCGATCAGGGTTTCCAGGACAAGTATTTCGAACTCCTGAAGGCGGGAGGCACCAAGCACCACTCCGAACTCCTCAAGCCCTTCGGCCTCGACGCCACCGATCCGTCGTTCTGGAGCAAGGGTTTGTCGATGATCGAGGGGCTGATCGACGAGCTGGAAGCGCTAGATAAGGGCTGAGATAGGGAGCTTCACAAGCACTGTTCCTTATCTCCAGCTAAACAAGAGTTGGGGCGTTACGCCGCCACAGGTCTCTTCTCCCCGACGGCGAGAAGTGCCGGAGCGTAGCGAGGCGATGAGGGGGCGGAGCGCAAGCGACGCCTTGAGCGAATGCACCAAGATGACTGATAGACCGCCCAGCAGCCCCTCACTCTCCCTCATTCCTGTGCTTGTCACAGGAATCCAGCCACGGCGCGTCCGCGCCGTGAGAAGACTCTTTATTCGCTTTATGGCATCTCCCATGCCCAAGGACTTGGGCATGCTGGATTCCTGTGACATCGCCCGAGCGAAGCTTGGGCACAGGAATGAGGGAGCAAATTGATGTCCGCCCCCCACATCCTCTTCCGCGACGACACATCCGGCCAGGTCATGCTCTTCGCCGACCCGGCCGAGATCATCGTCGCCCACACCCGCGCCGAGGTCTTTACCGGCCTCGCCCGCATGGAGGAGGCCAGAAAGTCGGGCAAGTGGCTCGCCGGCTACATCGCCTACGAAGCAGGCCATCTCTTCGAGGACAAGCTCGCCGGTTTCGCCGTCGAGAACCGCACGACACCGCTGCTGTGCTTCGGCATCTTCGACCACCCGCAACCGGACGACCACCCGCTCGCAAAGCCCACCCAGCGCCTCGAAAACGAAGAGTTCCTGACAGCGCCGAAAGCCGCATGGGACTTCGCCACCTACCAGAACCGCTTCGACCGCCTGCACCACCACCTCATGCAGGGCGATTGCTATCAGGCCAATCTCACCATGCCGATCGAGGCCCGCTGGTCCGGCGACCCGCGCGCCGCCTTCTGGTCGCTAATCGAACGACAGCCGGTGAAATACGGCGCGCTGGTCGATCTCGGCGGCCCGGTCATCCTCTCGCGCTCGCCCGAGCTCTTCTTCCGCACCGACGAGGAAGGCTGGATCGAGACGCATCCGATGAAGGGCACAGCAAGGCGCGGCGGCACCCCCGCCGAGGACGAGGCGATCAAGCAAGCCATGCTCGCCGACATCAAGACGCAGGCCGAAAACCGGATGATCGTCGACCTCCTGCGCAACGACATCTCCCGCATCACGGAAGTCGGCACGCTCGACGTCCCCAAACTCTTCGACATCGAGACTTATCCGACGGTGCACCAGATGGTGAGCCACGTGCAGGCAAAGCTCCTGCCCGATCTCGAAATCCGCGACATCCTCGCCGCCCTCTTCCCCTGCGGCTCGATCACGGGCGCACCGAAGATCAGCGCCATGACCATCCTGCACGAGCTGGAAGACGGCCCGCGCGACGTCTATTGCGGCGCCATCGGCATGATCGCGCCATCAGGCGCCATGCGCTTTTCCGTCGCCATCCGCACGCTCACCCTCTTCGACGACGGCCGCGCCGTCTTCAATGTCGGCGGCGGCATCGTCATCGATTCCACCGCGGAAGCCGAATATGAGGAGTGTCTCCTGAAGGCCCGCTTCGCCATCGGCGACCAGCCGATCGCAGGAACGGGGAGCGTCTGACCGTGGCCGATTTCTCGCTGATCGAAACCCTGCGCTACGAGCCGGACACGGGCTTCATCCGCCTACGCCTGCATCTCGCCCGCCTGACCCGCTCCGCCCGCCGCATCGGCTTTCCGCAGCCGGTCGGCGCGCTCGAAAAATTGCAGCAAGCCGTCGCCGGCGCCAAATCTCCCCAGCGCGTCCGGCTGACCTTCGACGAGAGCGCGACTATCGACGTCACCTCGGCACCCTTCACGCCGCTTGCGCCCGACACTACCTGGACCATCCGCATTGCCGACCAGCGGCTCGATTCTTCCGACAAGCTACTCCGCATCAAGACCACGCGCCGCGCGGTCTACGAGGCCGCGCGCGCCGAATACGCCCCTCATGAAGCCGACGAAGTGCTGATGCTGAACGAGCGCGACGAGGCCTGCGAGGGCACGATCGCCTCGATCTTCCTCGACGACGGCTCGGGCCTGCTGCGCACGCCGCCGATCTCCTGCGGCCTGCTCGCGGGCGTGCTGCGCACAGAGCTGATCTGCCAACGCAAAGCCCGCGTCGGCCGCATCACGCGCGATGATCTGAAAACAGGAAAACTCTATGTCGGCAACTCCCTGCGCGGGCTGATACCGGCAAAGGTCGTGCTTTAAGCAACGATCCGCAACCGATCCCGCCCGCCCTGCTTGGCGTGATAGAGCGCCTCGTCGGCCCGCGCGTAGAGTTCGCGCGCGGTATCGCCGGGATGCAGCTCCGCAAGCCCGGCCGAGCAGGTGTAGGAGAAACTCGGCGCATTCTGGATCGGCCGGGCGCCGCGCACCGTGGTCAATATCCGCTCGATGATCAGCTCACCCTGCGCCAGGGTCGTATCCGGCAGGATGAGCATGAACTCCTCGCCGCCGATCCGCCCGAAACTGTCGCGCCGGCGCACGAGGGGATGCACCCGGCGCGCGAAATCGACCAGCACGTCGTCGCCGGTCTGATGCCCGTAGAGATCGTTGATGCGCTTGAAGAAATCGAGGTCGATGATGCAGATGCAGCCACCCACCGGTCTCGGCGCGGCATGCCCGTTGGCAAGACTGTCGAGCGCCGCCATCATGAAACGGCGGTTGGAGACGCTGGTAAGCTCATCGGTCTGCGAGGCCTTCAGCGCGAAGTCGCGATCCTGCCTGACATCCCGCTCGCTGGCCTTCAGATGGGTGATGTCGCTGGCGATGCAGAGCATCCAGCCGTCCTTCTGAACCGTCTCCGTCATCCACAGCCAGCGCCCGTCGACCACATCCGTCTCGAAGGCGCGAAACGGCAGCTTGCCGCGCCGCGATTGCGCCGAGACCAGCCAGGTCTCGAAATCGGATGTCCGAATGATCGTGCCCTTGCCGCTGCGCGTATTGCGCCGCATCAGGTCGGCCCATAGCGGGCATTCCTCGGGGTCCAAGGCAAAGGTCGTGCGAAAGGCCGGGTTTGCATAGCGCAGACGATCGTCCTGATCATAAAGCGCGATCAGGACGGAACTGTCCTGCTGCAATTCCGCAAGCCGCTCCGATATCTGGTTCATCCGATGGTTCCGGGGCGTGGATATAAGATGATTCGCAGTTTGACGCAGAAATCTGAAAAGAAGATGGATGGTTTCGGCGCAATTGCACTATTCGGTTGTTCCGGAATGCGACGCCTTGGTTCACGAAGGCGATAGTCGCGCCGGAGATTTTGGAAAAGGTAAGGCGATGAACAGCGAACTGCACGACCATATCCGTTTGCTCGAGGAGAGGTTGTTCGACCAGACGGTCCGCAACACGCGCAGCCTGCTCGAGACCCTGCTCTCGCCGGATTTTCGCGAGATCGGCAGTTCCGGTCGACTCTATCTTTACGGGGAGATCATCGCCGCTCTTTTGGAAGAGCCTAGCGATGGCACGACGCGCCAGCTGACCGATTTCGAAATCCAAACATTGGCACCCGACGTGGTTCTCGCCACCTATCGCTCGGAGCGCATTGTCCAGGGCGAGCCACCCGTCCGGTCGCTCCGCAGCTCCATCTGGCGCCGCGACGCCAACGGCACGTGGCGCATGGTCTTCCATCAGGGCACGCCGGAGCGTTAAGGTTCATCCATGACGCCACCGACCTACACGCCCTATGACGGCTCGGCCAAGCCTTTCACCATCGGCCTGATGCCGCTCGATACCGACCGCTGGATCGAGCCCGATGCCGACTGGGCGCGCTATGTCGGCGAAAAGCGTGCTCTGGTCGAAAGCAGTCGCGACGACGTCTTCGTCGCCGAGGCCGAGACATCGGACGCACAGCAGGAAGCGCTCGGCCTGCTGCGGCAACATCTGCGCGACCGCCATCCCAACCTCTGTCCTGAAGCCGCAGACACCAGCGCCGATCTCCCGCCGCTGCTCCGCGCCGGCCTGATGATCCAGGACGATCTCGTCATCATGCGCCGCAAAGAGGATGGCTGGCATCTCGTGGCCGGTTTTGTCGCCTTCCCCTCCTCGTGGTCGCTGCGGGAAAAATTCGGCCGGCCGATGCATGCGATCCATGCGGATGTGCCGGGCTTTGGCGAGGGCACGCGCAACGCCACCCTCATCCACCGCATCTTCGACAATCTGCAGGTCGCCCAACCGGTCGAGCGACTGAACTGGTCGGTCAACACCTCGAGCGCCCTCTTCCTGCCGCTCTCCAAGCACCGCCGCCCGCCGCAGGCCGAGCCGTTCACGCTCGCCGATCGCTTCGCCCGCGTCGAGCGCCAGACGCTGCGCAAGCTCCCTCGGTCTGGCGATATCCTCTTCACGATCCGCGTCTACGTCGATCCGATCTCCGCTATTGCCCATCACCCACAGGCGCAAAGCTTGGCGGCCAGCTTCGCCGCGCAGCTCGAAAGCCTCGACGAGCACCAGGCGGCCTACAAGGGACTGAGCCTGCAGAAGAGCGAGTTGGCGGCGAAATTGCACGCGTTTGCAAGCAATGATCGCTTCACCTGATATTTACATTCCCGGCCGGAACGCTCTTTATTGTGACGTGATTTTGTGATTAGAGCCGGTCACCTAGCGGTATTTGAACGATTTCAAATGAATTCTTAGAGGCTTCTCGCCTTCGTCGCCTTCCACAGGAGAAAAGAATGACGGAACAGAACCACCCGGTATATGCCGAAATTACCGGCCCGATCGTCATGATCGGCTTTGGCTCCATTGGCCGCGGCACGCTGCCCCTGATCGAGCGCCACTTCAAGTTCGACAAGAGCCGGATGGTCGTCATCGACCCGCGTGAAGAGCCCTCCGACATGGAGATCCTCAAGCAGCACGGCGTCCGTCACATCAAGGAATATGTGACGAAGGACAACTACAAGGAGCTGCTGAAGCCGCTTCTGACCGAAGGCGAAGGCCAGGGCTTCTGCGTCAACCTCTCGGTTGATACCGGCTCGCTCGACCTGATGAAGCTCTGCCGCAAGCTCGACGTTCTCTACATCGACACCGTCGTCGAGCCGTGGCTCGGCTTCTACTTCGACAAGTCCATGAAGAACGCCGACCGCACCAACTATGCGCTGCGCGAAACCGTTCGCAAGGAAAAGGCTAAGAACCCGGGCGGCGCTACCGCCGTTTCCACCTGCGGCGCAAACCCGGGCATGGTTTCCTGGTTCGTCAAGCAGGCGCTGGTCAACCTTGCCAACGACACCGGCCTGAAGTTCGACGAGCCGGATCAGCATGACCGCGAAGGCTGGGCCAAGCTGATGAAGAAGCTCGGCGTCAAGGGCGTCCACATCGCAGAGCGCGACACGCAGCTCACCAAGAACCCGAAGCCGCTCAACGTCTTCTGGAACACCTGGTCCGTCGAAGGCTTCATTTCCGAAGGTCTGCAGCCGGCTGAACTCGGCTGGGGCACCCACGAAAACTGGATGCCGAAGAACGCCAAGAAGCACAAGAAGGGCTGCCAGGCCGCCATCTACCTCGAGCAGCCGGGCGCCAATACCCGCGTTCGCACCTGGTGCCCGACGCCTGGCCCGCAGTATGGCTTCCTCGTCACCCACAACGAGTCCATCTCGATCGCCGATTACTTCACGGTGCGCGACAAGGACGGCGAAGTGACCTTCCGCCCGACCTGCCACTACGCCTATCATCCTGCCAACGACGCCGTTCTGTCGCTGCATGAGATGTTCGGCAACGGCGGCACCGCGCAGCCGGTTCACCACGTTCTCGACGAGCATGAACTCGTTGATGGCGTCGACGAACTCGGCGTGCTGCTCTACGGCCACGAGAAGAACGCCTACTGGTTCGGCTCGCGCCTGTCGCTCGAAGAGACCCGCCGCATCGCGCCTTACCAGAACGCCACCGGCCTGCAGGTCACCTCGGCGGTTCTGGCCGGCATGGTCTACGCGCTTGAAAACCCGAAGGCCGGCATCGTCGAAGCCGACGAGATCGACTACAAGCGCTGCCTCGAAGTACAGCTGCCCTACCTCGGCCCGGTCGAAGGTCACTATACCGACTGGACCCCGCTCGATGGCCGCCCGGGCCTCTTCCCCGAGGACATCGACACCAAGGATCCTTGGCAGTTCAAGAACATCCTCGTTCGCTGATAGAAACGAGACCGAGATCACCAGATGCCCGCCGCAAGGCGGGCATTTTTGTAACGCCTGCTGTATAAATGCCCTGACGCGCGCAAGAAGCCTTGCCTTCCCGGAACGCTCGCGCCATGTGTTCGTTAACCAAGCGTTATGTTTTTCGGTCTGAACTTCCGGGAGAATCTTATGAGACTCAAAACCCTCCTCGTGATCGCGAGTGCTTCGGCGGCCCTTTCGGCCTGCGTTCCGCAGTCCCCGCGTCCGATGCCCGTTGCCGCCGCCCCGGCGCAGACAGGCGTGGAAGGCTCCTGGTCGGATCCGAACGGCATCATCTCCACCTTCCAGGCCGGCACGTTCACGACGCGCACGACCGACACCAACCAGATGCTGGCATCCGGCACCTACATCAACACGTCGCCGACGCTGGTCGAGATCAACATGACCTCGCTGGTGCGCAAGACGCAGTCCAAGGTCAACTGCGCGCTGGTCACCCAGAGCCAGCTCAACTGCACCTCCGACAGCGGCTCGCAGTTCAGCCTCAACCGCCACATGTAAATTGCCTTGTATGGTCGATCGGAAAAGCTCCCCTCGCGGGAGCTTTTTTTGTTTACCGCTCTTGGAATGCACCCGCGCTGTCACAGGTTTTTCTCTTGCGGCCACTAAGGGTTGATGGAAACATCGACCGTGTAGGGACGGCGGGGCTTGGGGGACTGGCATCCGGCAAACCGGATCAGGTTCGAGCGTCGCCGATAAAACCAGGAGAACAGGATGACGAAATCGTTTCAATTCGGTCTGCTGACCGCGTCCGTATTGGCGCTGTCGAGCAGCGCCGCCTTTGCCGATTACCAGCTCAATATTTTGCACATCAACGATTTTCACTCCCGCATCGAGGCGATCAACAAGTTCGATTCCACCTGCTCGGCCGAAGAGGAGAGCAAGAAGGAATGCTTCGGCGGCGCCGCCCGCTTGAAGACCGCGATCGACCAGCGCCGCGCCGCATTGGCCGGCCAGAACGTGCTGACGCTGAACGCCGGCGACAATTTCCAGGGCTCGCTGTTCTACTCGACATACAAGGGCACCGCCGAACTGGAGATGGTCAACGCCATCAAGTTCGACGCCATGACGCTCGGCAACCATGAATTCGATGATGGCGAAAAGGCGCTGGCGCCGTTCATGGACAAGGTCGCCTTCCCCGTCACCGCCGCCAATGTCGAAATCTCCGACGCCTCGACGATCAAGAAGAAGCCGGAACCCTCGGTCGTGCTTGAGATCGGCGGCCAGAAGATCGGCATCATCGGCGTCGTCACCACCGAAACCCCGGAGCTCGCCTCCCCCGGCCCGAACGTCAAGTTCACCGACGATGTCGCGGCGATCACCAAGGAAGCCGCCAAGCTGAAGGCCGAGGGCATCAACAAGATCATCGCGCTGACGCATGTCGGCTATACCAGGGATCTCTCCGACATCGCCAAGATCCCCGATGTCGATGTCGTCGTCGGTGGCCACTCGCACACGCTTCTGTCGAACACCGATCCGAAGGCCGAAGGCCCCTATCCGACCATGGTCGACAATCCCGGTGGCTATAAGGTTCCGGTCGTCACGGCCGCCTCCTACAGCAAGTATCTCGGCGATGTCGTGATCACCTTCGACGACAACGGCGTCGTCAAGGAAGCCAAGGGCGACCCGATCCTGATCGACAGCTCGTTTACGCCCGATCCCGAAATAGCCGCCCGCATCACCGAGCTCGCCAAGCCGATCGAGGACCTGCGCAAGAAGGTCATCGGCTCCTCCGAGGGCCCGATCGAAGGCGACCGCAAGGTCTGCCGCGTCGAGGAGTGCTCGATGGGCAACCTCGTCGCCGACGCCATGCTCGATCGCGGCAAAAGCCAGGGCATGCAGATCGCCATCCAGAACGGCGGCGGCCTGCGCTCGTCGATCGACGGCGGCGACGTCACCCAGGGCGAAGTCATCACCGTGCTCCCCTTCCAGAACACGCTCGCCACCTTCCAGCTCTCGGGCGCCGATATCCGCGCAGCGCTGGAAAACGGCCTCGGCAAGATCGAGGAAGGCGCCGGCCGCTTCCCGCAGGTGGCGGGCATGAAGTACAGCTTCGACAAGTCGAAGCCGCCAGGCAGCCGCGTCGTCTCCGTCGAGGTCAAGGACGGCGACGCCTTCGTGGCGCTGGATGATGCCAAGACCTACGGCGTGGTCACCAACAACTACATGCGCGCTGGCGGCGACGGCTATTCGATCTTCGCGACAGCGGGCAAGAATGCCTATGACTTCGGCCCCGACCTCGCCGACGTCACCGCCGATTTCCTCGCCGCCCACTCGCCCTACAAGCCCTACACGGATGGACGCGTGACTGAGGTCGCCTCTTCGGCCGCGGCACCGGGACCGACGGCATCCGAGACGACCATACCGGCCGCCCCATCTGCACCGGCAGCAACGCCGGCACCGGCCACGCCTGAGGCAACGCCTGCTCCCGCCGCTCCGGCGGCAACGGCACCGGCGACGGAAGCCCCTGCGGCGCTAGCCCCGAACACGCCGACCACCCACGTCATCGCATCGGGCGACACGCTGTGGGATCTCGCCAAGCAGTTCTATGGCGACGGTACGCTCTGGAAGAAGATCTCCGAGGCCAACGGCAAGCCGACCCCGCGCCACCTGACCATCGGCAAGGAGCTGCAGATCCCGTCCAAGTAAGCCTTGCGGCTGGACGGAATAAAGTATGACGATTTGTCCCAATGATGTGAGCCGGTCCGGGGTTTCCCGGGCCGGCTTTTGTTCCTATAGGGTGAACCATTCGATCTCGTCCGCGTATGAGCGGCTGAGCAGCAGAACTGAGGTTTGAATGACGACCGTTGACACCACGCACCATCCGGCGAACCACCCGCAGGTGAACTATGGCAAGGTGGGCGTCCTGCTCGTCAATCTCGGCACGCCTGACGGCACCGACTACACCTCGATGCGCCGTTACCTCAAGGAATTCCTGACCGACAAGCGCGTCATCGAATGGTCGCCCTGGAAGTGGTATCCGATCCTCTTCGGCATCGTGCTGAACACCCGCCCCGGCAAGGTCGGCAAGGCTTACGAGCTGATCTGGAACAAGGAAAAGGACGAGAGCTACCTGCGCACCTACACGCGCAGCCAGTCCGATCTGATGGCCGAGCGGCTGAAGGATTTGCCAAACGTCAAGGTCGACTGGGCCATGCGCTACGGCACCCCCTCGATCGCCTCGCGCATCCAGGCGCTGAAGGATGACGGCTGCGACAAGATCGTACTCTTCCCGCTCTATCCGCAATATGCAGCCGCCACCACCGCGACCGTCAACGACAAGGCCTTCCAGCACCTTTTGAAGATGCGCTGGCAGCCGGCGCTGCGCACCGTGCCCGATTACCACGACGACGACGCCTATATCGAGGCGCTCGCCAACTCGATCACCAAGCATCTGTCGACGCTCGACTGGCAACCGGAAAAGATCATCGCCTCCTTCCACGGCATCCCCATGTCCTACTTCAAGAAGGGCGACCCCTATTACTGCCAATGCCAGAAGACCGGCCGCCTGCTGCGCGAGAAGCTCGGCCTCTCCAAGGACCAGTTCATGGTCACCTTCCAGTCCCGCTTCGGCCCGGAAGAATGGCTGCAGCCCTATACCGACAAGACGGTGGAGCAACTCGCCAAGGACGGCGTGAAAAAGATCGCCGTGCTGAACCCCGGCTTCGTCTCCGACTGTCTGGAGACGCTCGAAGAGATCGCCGAGCAGGCGGCTCATTCCTTCCACGAGAATGGTGGCGAGAAGTTTGCGCATATCCCGTGCCTGAACGACAGCGATGATGGGATGCGCGTGTTGGAGAAGGTGGTACGCCGGGAATTGTTGGGATGGGTTTGAGGCGCGTTGCTGTGAGGCGTCGTTAGCCGCTGCGACCAGCATTACCCCCCTCTGCCCTGCCGGGCATCTCCCCCACAAGGGGGGAGATCGACTCGCGGTGAGGTTTACGCCAAACAATTAAGGTGGAGCGAGCGGCTACCCCCAGCCAATCTCCCCCCTTGTGGGGGAGATGTCCGGCAGGACAGAGGGGGGTAACACACGGCAAAACAGAACCCGTACCCCACAAAGCCCCACTCACACCCCTCGCCGATTCCCCCACAACAACACATGCAACTGCGGCAGCACTCGCGCTTCGAACCACCGATCCTCGGTCACCTTCCCCACCAGCCACAACATCCGCTCCATGATCCCATCGATATCGATCCTGGCATCATCGTCATCGGCCGGCGGCGGCGTGTGGTTCCCGGGCTGCAGATAGACCGGCAGCTCCGGATACCGTCCCGCAACCTCCCGCGCATAACGAAAATCCCGCTCGTCGAACACCACGATCTTCAGCGCAACCTCAGGCCCGCCGGCGGCCCGCGCCAGACAGTCCTCGAACTGTCCCCAATCCGTCTCCATCCCGCTCGACGGCGGCTTCGGGCTCAAGACCAGCGTGTCGAGATCGGCGAACCAATCTCTAGCGACACTGCCCTGCGTCTCCAGTGCGAACCGGTAGCCTTCGCCATGTCCCCGCGCAATCAACGGTCCCAACGGCTGGATCGCGGGATTGCCGCCGGAGAGCGAGACGGTGAGCGGCTGCCCGCCCGAGAGCGAAACGACCTCCGCCCAAATCTCGTCCACCGACATCGGCGTCCACTGATCGCGATATTCGCTGTCGACGGCATGCAGCGTATCGCACCACGAACAGCGGTAGTCGCAGCCGCCCGTGCGCACGAACACCGTGGGCAGGCCGATCAGCACGCCCTCGCCCTGGATGGTCGGCCCGAAGATCTCGCTGACGCGGATCTTGTGATCGGCGCTCATGGCCGGTACTCCGCCCATGTCTTCGGCGTCTCGCTGACCCGAACGGCCGACGTCTCCGGCAGGATCGCCTTGCACCAGTCATAGAAGTGCTTGGCGAGATATTCCGACGTCACCCGGTCGTGGCCCAAGACCTCGTTCAGATGCCGGTGGTCGAAGCGCTCGTCGATATAGCGCTTCAGCGGGGCAAGCTCGTGATAGTCGCGTACAAAGCCGTCCGCGTTGAGCTCTGACGCGGCAAGCTCAACGACGACGATATAGTTGTGCCCGTGCAGCCGCGCGCACTGGTGATCGGCGGGCAGGTGCGATAGCTGATGCGAGGCGGAGAAGTGGAATTCCTTGGTGATGCGGAACACGGGGTTACACCTCCGTGGCCGAGAAGCCCGATGTCGCCGACTTCCAGAAATCCGCGTCCTCGTACTCCGTCGGATCCGCGACGCCGGCCAGATGAAACGCCTCGCGCCGCTCGACGCAGGTGCCGCAGCGCCCGCAATGGCGCGCGCCGCCCTTGTAGCACGACCACGTCTCGGCAAATGGCGTCCCGTGCTTTTCGCCATCGGTGACGATATCGGCCTTGGTGGCGTTGACGTAGGGCGCCTGCAGCTTGACGCTGGCATAGCCGTCCAGCGCCGCATCCTGCATGGTTTGAAACGCGTCGATGAAGCCGGGGCGGCAATCCGGATAGATGAAGTGGTCGCCGCCATGCACGGCAACGGCCACGGCATCCGCCTTCTGCGCGGCGGCAAGCCCGAAGGCGATGGCGAGCATGATGGCGTTGCGGTTCGGAACCACCGTCGCCTTCATGGTTTCCTCGGCATAGTGTCCATCGGGCACGTCGATATTGTCGGTCAGCGCCGAGCCGGTGAGATGACTGCCGATCGGCCTGATGTCGATGATCTGATGCGGCACGCCGAGCCGCTTTGCGCAGGCGGCGGCATAGTCAAGTTCCTTGCGGTGACGCTGGCCGTAATCGAAGGAGAGTAGGCCGATAAGTTGCTGTTCCCCAGCAATCCTATGCGCAAGCGAAACGGAGTCCAATCCGCCGGAGCAGATGACGATAGTCTTCATGATGTTTGATCCCTTGTTTTGACCGGGTGGGCTGCGACCGGATGCGGGCGTTCTAGGCCAAAGGGACCGCATTGTGAAGAACCAATCGAACCCCCATATTTGATGGGTCCATTTGGTGGGTAACGCGGCACGACTACCTGAGAGCGTGGCTTTTGAAATCGTCTCGGCTAAGGTGCGGCTATTCGATTCGGGTTTGGGAGGTATTTCATGGTTTTGGGCGGCTTCGACATCGTGGTCATCGCGCTGGTGGTCTTCGTCATCCTGGTGCTCTTCGCCGGCATCAAGACGGTCCCGCAGGGTTATCAGTACACGGTCGAGCGCTTCGGCCGCTACACCCGCACGCTGGGTCCCGGCCTCAACATCATCACCCCCTTCATCGAGCGCGTCGGCGCCCGCATGAATGTCATGGAGCAGGTGCTCGACGTTCCCACCCAGGAAGTCATCACCCGCGACAACGCCTCCGTCTCGGCCGATGCCGTCGCCTTCTACCAGATCCTCAACGCCGCCCAGGCGGCCTACCAGGTTTCCAACCTCGAAAACGCCATCCTCAACCTGACCATGACCAACATCCGCTCGGTCATGGGCTCGATGGATCTCGACGAACTGCTCTCCAACCGCGACGCCATCAACGACCGCCTGCTGCGCGTCGTCGACGATGCCGTCCAGCCCTGGGGCATCAAGGTCACCCGCGTCGAGATCAAGGATATCCAGCCGCCGCGCGACCTCGTCGATGCCATGGCCCGCCAGATGAAGGCCGAGCGCGAGAAACGCGCCCAGGTGCTGGAGGCCGAAGGCTCGAGAAACGCGCAGATCCTGCGCGCCGAGGGCGCCAAGCAGTCGGCGATCCTGCAGGCCGAAGGCCAGCGCGAATCCGCCTTCCGCAACGCCGAGGCGCGCGAACGCCTGGCCGAGGCTGAAGCCAAGGCCACCAAGATGGTGTCGGAAGCCATCGCCGCCGGCGACGTGCAGGCGATCAACTACTTCGTGGCGCAGAAATACACCGAGGCGCTGACCGCGATCGGCTCGGCCACCAATTCCAAGGTCGTGCTGATGCCGATCGAGGCCTCGTCAATCATTGGCTCGCTGAGCGGCATCGGCGCCATCGCCAAGGAAGTCTTCGGCGGCAACGACACTCCGCCGACAGCCCCTGCCCCCCGTCAGGTCCAGGCCCCGCGCACCACGCCGCAGGTCAACCCGTTCAACCAGAACCCGGAGCGCTGATAGATGCTGGCTGCCATCACATCGGAATTGGGGCCATGGAGCTGGTGGGTCGTCGGCCTCGTGCTGCTCGCCGCCGAGATGCTGGTGCCCGGCTTCTTCCTCGTCTGGATCGGGCTGGCGGCAATCGCCGTCGGCGCGCTGTCGCTGCTTTTCTGGGATAGCGCCTTCTGGGTCTGGCAGCTGCAGGCGATCCTGTTCGCCGCCTTCGCCGTCGCCGCCACCTTCATCGGCCGCAAGCTGACGCGCGATCACGGCGAGACGGACGAGCCCTTCCTCAACCAGCGCGGCGCCAGCCTCGTCGGCCGCACCGCGACGCTCGCCGAGCCGATCACCGAGGGCCGTGGCCGCATCAAGCTGGATGACACCCAATGGAAGGTGAGCGGCCCGGATCTGCCCGTCGGCGCGCGCGTCAAGGTCATCGCAAGCAACGGCCGCGACCTGACGGTCGAGGAAGCCTGATCCCGATCAAGCTGGCCTTGATCCCGATCAAGCTGGCTTGATCAGGCCACGCCGATCCTGAGAAGATCGTGGAAATGAATGAGCCCGACCGGCCGGTTGTCGTCATCGACGACAATGAGCGCGCCGATGCTGTGCTTGTTCAAGAGCGCCAGCGCAGCGGTCGCCAGCACATTCGGCTTCACCGTCTTCGGCGCCCGCGTCATGATATCGTCGACCACGAGTTCCGACAGGTTCCGCGAAAGGTTGCGCGCCATATCGCCCTCTGTGACGATGCCGCAAAGCCGGCCGTCCTCGTCCAAAATGCCGACGCAGCCGAAATGCTTGCGCGATAGCGTCGAGATCGCCTCCGGCAGCGGTGTCCCCTTGGCAACCAGCGGCACGCGCTCGCCGGTGTGCATGACGTCGGCGACATGGCTCAGGGCAGCGCCGAGCTTGCCGCCCGGATGAAACACATGGAAGTCGCGCGCCGTGAAGCCCCGCGCCTCTAGCAGCGCGATCGCCAGCGCATCACCCATGGCCAGCTGCATCATCGTCGAGGTGGTCGGCGCCAGGCCGTGCGGGCAGGCTTCCTCGACATTCGGCATCAACAGCACGACATCCGACGCCTTGGCCAGCGACGAATCCGGCGAACAGGTCATGGAGATCAGCGGAATGGAGAAGCGGCGCGTATAGGCGATCACGTTGCGCAGTTCCGCGCTCTCGCCGCCCTTCGACAGCGCCAGCACCGCATCCCCTAGCCCCACCATGCCGAGATCGCCGTGGTTGGCCTCTGCGGCGTGCATGAAGAAGGCAGGCGTTCCGGTCGAAGCGAGCGTCGCCGCGATCTTGACGCCGATATGGCCGCTCTTGCCGACGCCGGTGACGATCACTCGCCCCGAAATCCCGCCGATCGTTTCGACGGCCTGCATGAAAGGCCCGGCGAGATCGCCGTCAAAGGCCTGCTCGAGGGACACCAACGACTGTCGTTCGGTGGCGAGTGTGCGCCTGGCCGAGTCGATCACGCCGTTGTCGATGAGATTTACCGCTCGCTTGATCATCGCCATCCGTTAGCCGCTTTCCAGCGCGGTGTCCACCATAGCGGCGGATTGCGCACCGCTTGCGATCGAATGGCAACGAATGGTTAACCACGAGGCTTTACGTTCGGGTAACCACTTCGAAGCATGCCGAGCGCGACCATATGGGCCATTGGAGACATACGAGCAGTCTGACGCCGCTCCGCGCGGCGGGCGTTGCCGTGTCCGTGGTGTTGGCAGGTCTCGAACTCATGGCTCCGGTTTCGGCGCTCGCCCAATCTGCGCGCACGGCCGCATCGTCCTCCCCCCTTGCCCAGTCCGCCTACATCGCCACCCCCGATGCAACGGGCGATCAACAGGATGACGGCACGGCGATCCCCGGCGCCACAGCATCCACCGACGACCCGGCCAATGCGAACGACGGCGCCGCCAACGGCGCCAACGCCACCACCGCGACCACACGGCAAACCACATCAGGCGACCAGCCGAGCGACGAAACCACCGGCTCCATTCTCGACGAAGACATGATGCGGCTGAACACCCGCGAGGCCCCGCTCGACGAGCGCAGGCCGCGGAAGCCCGACGTCAATCTCTCGACCGAGGAAACCCCCGGTATCCGCGTCGGCACCTTCGTGCTGCGCCCGACCGTGACACAGAGCATCAACACCGAGACGCAGAAGGACGGCGACGTCAAGCAGACGCGCGCCTTCCTCGAAACCGACATGAAGACGACGCTGACGTCGGACTGGGCGCTGCATCAGCTGCTGATCACGAGCGAGGGCGCCTGGCAGAAGAATGTCAGCGGCGAAGGCGAGGAGCAGCCGGACTTCCGGATCAACGGCGACCTCAGGCTCGATCTCCCCGAGGAAACCACGGCCCACATCACCGGCGGCTACCATTTCTATCGCGAAGACACCGACGACCCGAACGCCATCCAGAACGCCGACCAGCAATCCGACGTGCAGGAGTTCACCCTAGGCGCCTCGATCGAGCGCGACTTCGGCATCCTGCGCGGCAGCACCGGCATCGATTTCACCCGCACGATCTATTCGGACGCCACGCTGTCCGATGGTACCGTCGTCTCGCTTAGCGACCGCGACCAGACATCGGGCACGCTGCGCGGCCGCATCGGCTACGAGCTCTCGCCTGCCTTGATCCCCTTCATTGAAGGCAATGTCGGCAAGACGGTCTATGACCAGACGACGGACGTGGCGGGTTACCAGCGCTCCGGCGACAGCTACGGCGCCAAGGTCGGCGTCGAGGTGGATCTCGGCGAAAAACTGCGCGGCGAAGTGGGCGTCGGCTACGAGATCGCCAGCTTTGACGACAACAGGCTGTCCGATATCGACGCAACCGTGCTCGATGCCAGCGTCCGCTGGTCGCCTCTGCGCGGCACGGATATCGACTTCGGCCTGCAGACCAGCCTGCAGCCATCCACCACGCCGGGTGTCGCAGGCTATATCTCGCGCGCCATGACGACGACGGTCACGCATCAGCTGCGCGACAATCTGGTCGGAACCTTCCTGGGTGGGATAACCTTGCGCGACTATCCGTCGGATAGCACGATCAGCGACGAGACGGTCTATACGACCAGCGCCGGCCTGACCTGGAACATCAACCGATATCTCGATCTGACGAGCACCATCGGCTACGAACTCACCTCCAGAAAAGTCGGCGCCGACTCGCAGCAATGGCGAGCCGGCGTCGGTCTGAAGCTGAAACGCTGATAGCGATCGGGAAGACCGCGACGCGGCCTCCCCTTCGATCGCCTGATATCAGAGACCCTTGAGCAGGTCCTTGAAGCCTTCGATCACTGTCGGGCGGATATCCGCACGCTCGAGCGCGAAGGCGACGTTGGCGAGGATGAAGCCATCCTTGGCGCCGCAGTCATAGGTCGTGCCCTTGAAGTGGTAACCGGCGAAAGCCTGGTCCTTCAGGAGCTTCAGCATGCCGTCGGTGAGCTGGATCTCGTTGCCGGCGCCACGTTCCTGGGTTTCCAGGATCTTGAACACTTCAGGCTGCAGGATGTAGCGGCCGTTGATGAAGAAGTTCGACGGCGCGGTGCCCTTGGCGGGCTTTTCGACCATGCCGGTGATGCGGAAGCCGTCACCGATCGCGTCGCCGACGCCGACGATGCCGTATTTGTGGGCCTGATCGGGCGCGCACTCTTCGACGGCGATGATGTTGCCGCCGCTCTGGGCATAAAGGTCGATCATGCCCTTCATGCAGCCCTTGGCTTCGCTCTTCATGATCATGTCGGGAAGCAGCAGCGCGAAAGGCTCGTCGCCGATGATCTCGCGGGCGCACCATACGGCGTGACCGAGGCCGAGCGGCTCCTGCTGACGCGTAAAGCTCACGGTACCGGCCTTGGGAAGCTGGCCTGCGAGCAGGGTGATTTCGGCGTTCTTGCTGCGCTCGCGCAGCGTCTGCTCAAGCTCGAAATGGATGTCGAAATAGTCTTCGATGATGTGCTTGTTACGGCCCGTCACGAAAACGAAATGCTCGATCCCGGCTTCCAGCGCTTCATCCACCACATACTGAATGATCGGCTTGTCGACGACAGTCAGCATTTCCTTCGGAACGGCCTTCGTGGCCGGAAGGAAGCGCGTGCCGAGACCGGCGACCGGGAATACAGCTTTGCGAACTTTTTTATGCTCTGCCACACAGGCCTCCTGGGATGATTCTAACGCTTGAAATATAACGCGATTTTGATCGGATTAGATGAGATTTGCTACGGTTTTGCAAATAGTGACTGTGTTCGTGCGTCATGGTAAAGAATTTGTTGACTCCGTTCGGGTAGTCTCAGGCCTGAGCGGAATTTTTGCGCTCTGCTGTGCCTGAAACGAAAGGACGGATGACCGCCGATGACTCAAAATCACAAAATCTCCCTTCGTGGTCTTGCATTCGCATTCATCATGACCGCATCCGCCAGTCTGGCGCCTGTTAACGCCATGGCCGACCAGCGGTTCCAGAAGTGGATCGCGGACTTCTATCAAACTGCCGCTCAAAATGGCATCAGCAAGGCAACTTATCGTAAAGCTTTCTCAGGCGTCAGCGACCCTGACCCTACGGTGCTGGAAAAGGCTACTTATCAGCCTGAATTTACGACGAAAATCTGGGATTACGTGGATTCTCGCGTAAATCCTTATACCGTCCAGATCGGCCGCAAGATGATGGCCAAACACGCCTCTACGTTGAATTGGATCGAGCGGAACTTCGGTGTCGACAAGACGATTCTCTTGGCGATCTGGTCAATGGAATCGAACTACGGCGCGGTTCTCGAGAAGGACGACAGGCTGCATTACGTGCCCCGCGCACTGGCGACGCTCGCCTATGCCGACCCCAAACGCACCAAGTTCGCCCAGAAGCAGCTGATCGCCGCATTGAAGATCCTGCAGAACGGCGACATCTCGCCTGATGGCATGACCGGCTCCTGGGCCGGCGCCATGGGCCATACCCAGTTCATTCCCACCAGCTACCTGCTCTATGCCGTCGATGCCGATGGCAACGGCCATCGCGACATCTGGAACTCGGTTCCAGACGCGCTCGCCACCTCCGCCAATCTCCTGAAGAAGAACGGCTGGGATTTCGGCAAGACCTGGGGCTACGAAGTCAAGGTTCCATCGAGCGCGCTGAAGCACGTCGGCAAGACCATGACGCTGTCGCAGTGGTCGGCCCTTGGCCTGAAGCGCCCGAGCGGCATGGGCTTCAAGGACGGCTCCGGCAAGGCGGTTTTGAAGATGCCCGCCGGCAATGACGGCCCGGGCTTCCTGATGACCAGCAACTTCTACACCATCAAGAAGTACAATGCCTCGGACAGCTACGCCATCGCCGTCGGCCTGCTCGCCGATGAGATCGCCGGCTATGGAGGCATGAAGCAACGCTGGCCGCGCCCGGATGGCACGCTCGACGTCAAGGAGAAGTTCGAGCTGCAGACCCGCCTGAAGGCGCTCGGCTATTACGACGGCGAGGTCGACGGCAATTTCGGCAGTGGCTCCAAGGCCGCGATCGCCGCCGTCCAGGGCCGCATCGGCATGCAGGCGGATGGCGAACCCTCGCTGCCGCTCCTGAACGCGCTTCGCAAATAGCCGTCACGTCGCGATCAAAAACACGCGCACCGCGCTTTGGGGTGTGGACGCCCGTCCCGCTCCATGAGAAAATAAGCGTCGATGCAGGGCGGCCGATATGCGTAAACGAGTAGATCAGACAACAGCCAAGAGTGGCCTTCGCGGCATGCTCCGCTGGAGCGCGTTGGGCGCGGCGGTGCTGGTCTTTTCCACTTCTGTCCTGCCGCCCGTTTCGGCCGAAGCCCAGGAACAGCGCTATTATCAGCGCCGCTCGCTCATGGATTTCTTCTTGGGCCGTCGTTACATCGACGAGGCCCCGCAGGCGCCCGGCCAATACACGCGGCCGCGCGCCGCGCCACAACGCAAGAAGACAACGCCGCCCAAGGCCGCCGTCTCCACGCCACGCGCGGCACCCGTGATCCCCCCGGAAGAGAAGGTCGTCGAGAAGCTCGACAATGCCCAGAAGATCCTTGTCGTCGGCGACTTCCTGGCCGGCGGCCTCGGCGTCGGCATGGATGCGGCCTTCCAGGATTCGCCGGGCATCCTCATAGAGACCCACAGCAACGTCGCCTCCGGCCTCGTGCGCGACGATTATTACGACTGGCCAACGCAGCTGACGAAATTCATGGACGAGGCCAAGCCCGCTATGGTCGTCGTCATGCTCGGCGCCAACGACCGCCAGCAGATGGTGACCGATGTCGGCAAGGAGAAGTTCCGCACCGATGGCTGGTACACCGAATACCAGCGCCGCGTTCTCGCCTTCGGCAAGGCGGTGACGGCTAGGAAGATCCCGCTGCTCTGGGTCGGCCTGCCCGCTTTCGATTCGCCCTCGATGATGGCGGATGCGGCGCAGATGAACCAGGTTTACCGCAAGCAGGTGGAATCGATCGGCGGTGAGTTCGTCGATATCTGGGACGGCTTCGTCAGCGAAAGCGGTGATTTCATCGTCACCGGCTCCGACATCAACGGCCAGCAGGTGCGCCTGCGCACCTCCGACGGCATCAACATGACCGATGCCGGCCGCCGCAAGGTCGCCTTCTACGTCGAAAAGCCGGCCCGCCGCATCCTCGGCACCCAGGCAAGCCCCGATCTCGTGCGCCTAGACAATAGCAGCGCGCCGGCGATCGGCCTCTCGTCGAACCCGGCCGATCATACCGACCCGATCGCACTCTCCGACCCCAACCTTGACGGCGGCACGGCGCTTCTCGGCGGCGCCGCCATTCCCGTCAGCGCCACGAAGTCGCCGCGCGACAAGCTGGTGCAGGATGGCGAAATGGCCAAGCCCCCGGCCGGCCGCGTCGACGACTACAGCCGCCCCGCCGCCAAATCGACCGCCGAGGTCTCGGTCAAATAAATGCGGGCGCTCGCACGCCCGCCTCTCTCTTTCTCAGCTCAACTGGCTCAGCTTGGAAAATCCGCACTCAGCGTCACATCGGCCCAGGCATCGAAATTCGACCGTAGCGCATCCAGCCGCTCGCGAGCGATCTTCAGCGCCGGCGCGCCCAGCAGCAGCCGCAGTGGCGGCTCCTTCGCCTCGTAGGCGGCAATGACGGCGGCTGCGGCACGCGCTGGATCGCCCGGCTGGTTGCCCGAGACCGCACGGGTCGCGGCCCTTCGCTTGCCCGCTGTCTCTGCGTAATCGTCGATGACGGTCGCCGATTCGATCATCGAACTCCCGGCCCAGTTGGTGCGAAACGCCCCCGGCTCCAGAATGGTGACCTTGATCCCGAGCGGCGCGACCTCGTGCGAGAGCGATTCCGACAGTCCCTCGACCGCGAACTTCGTGGCGTGATAATAACCGGTCGCGGCGAAAGCCACGAGGCCACCGAGCGACGACGTGTTGAACACATGCCCGCGACGCCGAGCGCGCATGCCGGGAAGCACCCGCTTGGCCACCGCGATCAGGCCGAAGACGTTGGTCTCGAACTGGTCACGGATTTCCTGGTCGTCACCTTCCTCGATCGCGGCGAGATAGCCGTAGCCGGCATTGTTGACCAGCACGTCGATGCCTCCGAAATGCCTCTCCGCCGCAGCGACTGCCTGCTCTACCGATGCCTTGGAGCGCACATCGAGCGCAAGCGGCAGCACATGATCGCCGTAACGCGCGACCAGATCGTCGAGCGCGCCGGGCTTGCGCGCGGTGACAGCCGCCCGCCAGCCGCGCGCCAATACGGCTTCGGCGAGCGCGAGGCCGAGTCCCGAGGAAGCACCGGTGATGAACCAGATGGGGGAAGTCTCAGTCATGTCGTCTCCTTCCGGGCCTCTCGGCCCACTCTTTCGTTGAGCCTTAGCGGCGGCGCAGGATCATGCCGCCATGGTGCAGCGTGTCGCGGTCAACGAAGTCGCCGTCGGCGGTAAAGCCGGTGTCGTCCCAGTAATCGATATGGGCGCCACGCACCTCGTAGCGCCCCTGATAGGCGCTCTCGCGGTTGCCGCGCGCCTCGTCGTATCGGCCGTTCGCTAGAAGCTCGTGCCGAACCCGGCCGTCATCGGTGATCCACATGCCGACATACGGATGGTCGCTCATCATCTTTCCTCTTCCAGCCTCGCAGGGCCGACGTGATTGCAGGCGACGGCTCTTCCGTCTTGCCATGGGATGAGAGATAGGCGCAGCATTGGCATCGAACGAGTTGCCAATCCGAGATAGCTTGGTTAGTTATTCTAACCAATGAGTGACCAGTTCGAAGGCATCTCCGTTTTCCTCGCCGTCGCGGAAGCGCGCAATTTCCGCGTCGCCGCCGAGCGGCTGGGCGTGACCCGCTCCGCCGTCAGCCAGGCGTTGCAGCGGCTGGAAGACCGGCTGGGTGTAACGCTCGTGCAGCGCACAACGCGCAGCGTGCGGCTAACCGAAGCGGGCGAGTTGTTCCAATCCCTGGTGAAGGAGCCTGCGAACCGCGTCGCGGAGGCGATCGAAGCCGTGCGCGAGGTCCGCGCGCGGCCATCAGGCCTGCTGCGCATCGCCGTGTCGTCCATCGCCGAGCGCGTCATCTCCGGCCCGCTGCTGGCAGGCTTCATGGCGAAGTATCCGGAGCTGCGCCTGGATATCACCATCACCGACGGCGAGTTCGATATCGTCGAGGCCGGCTTCGATGCCGGTATCCGGCTGGGCGAGGTGATCGAGCAGGACATGGTGGCCGTATCGGTCTCATCAGCCCAGCGCCAATGCGCCGTCGCATCGCCCGATTACATCGCCCGACGCGGTGCGCCGCAGCACCCCCGCGATCTCGTCGATCACGTCTGCATCGGCTGGCGCCCCAGACCCGACACCGCCCCCTATCGCTGGGAGTTCACCGAAAACGGCCGCGATTTCGATGTCGCCGTCGATCCCGACATGACCACCAACGATATGGGCATGATGTTGCGCATGGCCTCTTCGGGCGCCGGCATCACCTTCGGCATGGTCGAGACCTTCGCGCCCTACATCGCGCGCGGCGAACTCGTGCCGCTTCTCGAAAGCTACGGCCCACCCTTCGACGGCTTCTACATCTACTACCCCCGCCGCCACCGCCAGCCGCAGAAGCTGCGCGTGCTGGTCGATCACCTCTCAAGCAGAGGCTGACTGCGGGCATACCGAGCCGGCGGCACGCCCGCATATCGCGAGAAGGCGACGCTGAACGCACTCGCCGAACCATAACCCACGCGCTCCGCCACCTCATCCATCGCGAGTTCGCGGCCGCGCAACAGCTGCTTGGCGAGCGCCATGCGCCAGGCCAGCAGATACTCCATCGGCGGCAGGCCGACGACGCGGCTGAAACGCGCGAAGAAGGCCGATCGGGAGAGCGACGCTTCGGTCGCGAGATCCGCCACCGTCCAGGGATGGGCCGGCCGTTCATGCAACGCGTGAAGTGCTACCGCCAGCCGTTCATCCGCCAGACCACGGCTGAGGCCGGGCGCCCCTGTCGGCTGCGTGCCGGATCGGAGCGCCTCGATCAGCAACACCTCCAGCAACCGTTCAAGCACCAGCTCCCGCCCTGGCCGCCGCTCGCGTGTCTCCTCGCCGACCAATTGCATCAGCGTCGCCAGACGCGGTTCGCCGCGAACGACAACGACATCGGGCAGCAGCGAAACCAGAAGCGCCGCATCCGGTGAACCGAAGCTGCAATGCCCGATGCGCATGCGCAGATCCGCCGGCCCATCGAGACGACCAACGCGGAAGCGACCGTCGCTCATCTGCTTCGGAACGATGGCGGGCAAGCCGCGCGGCGCGTCGATGCTCTCATTGACGAGATCACGCATGGCCGGCACCAGAACGAAGTCGCCGGCCTCAAGAATGAACGGCGGCTCCTCCCCGAATGTCACGCGGCAGCGCCCCTCGATAACAGCGCAATAGAAGGGCTCGCCGGTGGCCTCGCGTTCAATCCGCCAGAGGCCGGCGCATTCGACCAGCTTCGAGAAGCGTGCTGCGGGCTGCAGCAGCGTGACGATTTCGGCGAGAGGATCAACGGCCACAATCAGGACTATCGCTAAAGAAATGGAGACTGCAGCCTATATCAAGTCTCGCACGCGGTCACTACCCTGCAATCATTCCTTTTCAATTGGAGACGCAGATGCCCACGATACTGATCACCGGTTGCTCGTCCGGCTTTGGCCTGGAGACCGCGAAACTCTTTCTCGACCGTGGCTGGGATGTGATCGCGACGATGCGCAAGCCCGACCCCGACCTGTTGCCGGCCTCCGAACGCCTGCGCGTTCTGCCGCTCGACGTCACCAACCCCACAAGCATCGCGGAGGCCGTGGCGGCAGCCGGTCATATCGACGTGCTCGTCAACAACGCCGGCTTCGGCGCCCCTTCCCCTATCGAGCTCACCGCGCCGGAGACCGCGCGCTCCCTGTTCGAGACGAACACGATCGGCACCTTGGCGATGGTCCAGGCCGTCGTGCCGCAGATGCGCCAGCGCCGGGCGGGCGTCGTCATCAACGTCACGTCCACGGTGACGGTGAAGACACTGCCGGTCATCGGCGTCTACCGCGCCAGCAAGGCTGCCGTGAACGCGCTGACGGAATCCTTGGCGGTCGAGATGGAGCCCTTCGGCGTGCGGGTGCATATCGTTCTGCCGGGCCGCTCGCCAACCACCCGCTTCGGCGAAAACGCGCGCCCCCATTTCCGTGGTCTTGATGATGCCGACTATGCGCCGATGCTTCAGCAGTTCATCAAGAGCGTGCGGGACGACACCGGCCCGGTGACCCATGCCGCCGACGTGGCCGAGGCCGTTTGGCGGGCCGCCACCGATCCATCCGCGCCGCTGCGTATTCCGGGCGGTGCCGATGCGGAACTCTGGATGGCCGAGGCAGGCCTCTAAAAACCGACCTTGCAGCTCGGGGCCGCGCCAGGCAGTCCCGAGTCCACCAATTGCAGCTACTAACTCCGCTGCAGCGCCAGATGCGCCCCGAGGCCGATCAGGATTCCTCCGCCCGCGCGCTGCACCAGCCGCTGCGCCGAACCCGAGCGCTTCAGCCTCGATACGACGGCGCCCGCCAGCATCACGCAGACGATATCGGCCGACGAGAAGATGAAATTGACGATCGTGCCCAGCAGCACGAATTGCAGCCAGACCGGAAAGCTGGCGGCGGGATCGATGAATTGCGGCAGGAAGGCCAGGAAGAAGATCGCCGTCTTCGGGTTCAAGACCTCGATCGAGATGCTCTCGACAAAGGCCCGCCGGCCGGATTTCGGATCGATGGCGGAGAGCGTCGTCTCCCCTTGAGACTTGCTGCGAAACAGCGAGATACCGAGCCAGACCAGATAGGCCGCACCGGCGAGCTTCACCGCCATATAGAGCACCGGCACAGCATGAAAGATGATCGACAGGCCTGCGGCGGCCGCGATCACATGCACATAGCAGCCGACATGGATCCCGAGCGTCGCCATGAACCCTGCCCGCCGTCCGCGCGCCAGCGTCTGGGCGGCGGCGTAAAGCATGGCCGGCCCGGGAATATAGGCAAACAGCGCGGTCGTGACGAAGAAGGTGATCAGCAGTTCGGTCGATGGCATCCGGTGTTGTTCCTTGCCGCATAGCCATGCGAAGCGATGGCCCGCGCACCATAGATCGCCGCATCGCGGTTGACCATGCCGCAATCCCATCGCGCTGGCGGGACTAAGACCGTGCCGGCCTTACTCGATCACCTCAACCGCCGACAACACCTCCACGCTGGCGGCAGCACCGCATCCATGCACCTCGATCTTCAGCTTCGCGCCCGGAACGATGATCGCCATCAGCTTCGCCTGGATGACCTTGGCATTCCCCGGCGGATCGACGTTTATGTAGCCGGTGCCATGCTTGTCCTTGAACTGGAAGCCTTCGATCGCCTGCCCGGAGGCCTTCATCGTCAGGTCCACCACCTCGCCCGTCGTCGTGGCCACCTGGCAATCCGTCTCGGGGCTGAGGCCGGAGAGACGCTCGCGCGATGCCGCCGCGGTGACGACGGGCGTGGACGACGATCCGCAGCCGGAAAGCACCCGCCGCACGGCAGCCCCGCTTCCGCGCAGTGAAAACGAATAGGGCAGCCCGACCGGATCGAAAGCCAGCGTCGCCCGGCTCCCCTTCTGAAGCGCGTCGGCGAAATCATCGGCAAGCGGCCAGCGATAAAGATCATGGGCGCCCCGCTCCGGCAGATTGAAGGTGAATGTACGGCCATCGATGATGATGTCGAACGGCTCGCCGGTCGCCTTGCCATGCTCGTAGATCACCATCTCGAAGCTCGGCGCGCCCACCGCCGGGCAACTGACCAGCAGGCACATGTTCTCGCTCAGGCACTTCGCCGTCGCCGGATAATCGACGTAGCCGGCGCGCTCCCAGGCCCCGACCGGCGATGCCGCGACACACAAGAAGGCCGCGACAATGCTGATGACAGATCGAACAGACATATTCATTGACCCCCGTACAACAAACAGTCCGTCCATACTCGCCGAACTGACGCGCCAGCCGCCAGATAGACTTTCTCGGTAGGCGCTGCAGAACGCACAAAAAAGCTCGGGGCCGCATCACGCAGCCCCGAGCCAAAATCAATCCGAACGTCCCCGCTGCTTAGCGCGGCAGAACCGTCGAGCCCATCAGCGCCTCGTCGATGGCGCGTGCCGCCTGGCGTCCCTCGCGGATCGCCCAGACGACCAGCGACTGGCCGCGACGCACGTCGCCAGCCGTCCAGAACTTGTCGACTGAGGTCTTGTAGTCGCGGTCGTTGGCGACGACGTTGGTCGAGCCGCGGCGGTCGGTGTTGAGCGTCAGCTTGCCGTCGAGTTCCTTGAGCACGCTCGTGGTGAACGGGCCGCTGAAGCCGATGGCGATGAAGGCGAGATCGGCCTTGATGATGAACTCCGTGCCGGCAATCGGCTTGCGGCGCTCATCGACTTCGCAGCACTTGACGCCGGTCAGGACGCCGTCTTCGCCGATGAACTCGAGCGTCGCCACCTGGAATTCGCGGACAGCACCTTCAGCCTGGCTGGAAGAGGTGCGCATCTTGGTCGCCCAGAACGGCCAGACGGCGAGCTTGTCTTCCTTCTCCGGCGGCTGCGGACGGATGTCGAGTTGGGTGACCTTCACGGCACCCTGGCGGAACGCCGTGCCGACGCAGTCGGATGCGGTGTCACCGCCACCGACGACGACGACATGCTTGGCGCCAGCGAGGATCGGGTCCGAAGCCCAGCCGACGCTGTCGATGTTTTCGCGGCCGACGCGTTTGTTCTGCTGCACGAGATAAGGCATCGCGTCGTGGACGCCGGCAAGGTCGAAGCCCGGAATGCCGGCTTCGCGTGGCGTTTCCGAACCGCCGCAGTAGAGAACCGCGTCGTGATCGGCGAGCAGCTGCTCGACCTTCAGATCGACGCCGACGTTGACGCCGCAATGGAAGGTCACGCCCTCGCCCGAGATCTGCTCGACGCGGCGATCAATGAAGTTCTTCTCCATCTTGAAGTCGGGAATGCCGTAGCGCAGCAGGCCGCCGGGCTTGGATTCACGCTCATAGACATGCACTTCGTGGCCGGCGCGGCCGAGCTGCTGGGCCGCCGCCATGCCGGCAGGGCCCGAACCGATGATCGCGACCTTCTTGCCGGTGCGAACGGCAGCCGGCTGCGGCCGGATGAAGCCGAGCTCATAGGCCTTGTCGGCGATCGCCTGCTCGACGGTCTTGATGGCGACCGGCGCATCCTCGAGGTTCAGCGTGCACGCTTCCTCGCAGGGCGCGGGGCAGACGCGCCCGGTGAACTCAGGGAAGTTGTTGGTCGAATGCAGGTTCTGGATCGCTGCTTCCCAGTTGTTGTTGTAGACCAGATCGTTCCAGTCGGGGATCTGGTTGTGCACGGGACAGCCGGTCGGGCCATGGCAATAGGGAATGCCACAGTCCATGCAGCGCGCGGCCTGTTTCTGCACTTCCGGGTCCGACATCGGGATCGTGAATTCGCGGAAATGCCGGATACGGTCCGACGCCGGCTGATACTTCGCCACCTGCCGGTCGATTTCCAGAAACCCTGTTACCTTACCCATGCTGCTGTCTTCCCTTACACTCATGACCGCCTCTTTCGTTCAGCGCAGCCAGTTTTCAACCTTTAATCCCGGCACGCGGGAGAATTCGCTTTCGTTGTTCGTGACCAGCACAGCATCAAGAGCCAGTGCATGGGCGGCAATCCAGAGGTCGTTCGGACCGATATTTTTCCCCTGCCTCAGCGCCAGCCGAATGTCGGCATAACGTTGATCCGTCGGCAAAGTCAGCGAAGCCACATAAAGACGGCGCGTGACATTGGAAACCTTCTTAGCCAGTTCCTCGGACCCGTCCTTCTTGACCCCGTACCAGATCTCACCGTGCGTGATGATGCTGATGCAGACGTTCTCTTCACCAACCTCGATCAATCGCTCCAATGCCTTGCCTCGGGGATCACGCACGATCGCCGAGACAATGTTGGTATCGAGCATGAACCTCGTCACAGATCGACTTCCGACAAATCGGCAAGATCGTCGTTATCGGCAACGAAATCGGCGCCTTCCCATGGCTCCGCTCGTTGCAGGTAATCGATCAATCCTGCCGTGACGGCGGTTCGCATTATGATCGAGCCATCAGGCTGCTTCACCAAAATGGCTTTCGCACCATCGAATTCGATCTCTTTAGGTATGCGCACCGCACGGCTTCGGCCGTTTTTGAAAATGGCGACTTCAATCTCGCCATTCTCTGGGATGTCCTTCACATGCTCGTTCATGCTGACCTCCATCGCTGCATATGCCAACAGCATATCACATCGCTGAGATATGTGAAATCACTCCGCGGCGATCCCCATCCGGCTGCGCTCCATTTCCTCGAGCGCGCGGCGGTATTCGACCGGCATGACCTTGCGGAACTTGGGACGATACTCCGCCCAGTTGTCCAGGATCTGCTTGGCACGGGTGGATTCCGTGTAGTGCAGGTGGTTGGAGATCAACTGGTAGAGGCGTTCCTCGTCGTGGCGGGTCATGTCGCCGGAAACGTCGACGCGGCCCTTGTGCGCGAGATCGCCGCCATGGTGATGCAGCTTCTCCATCAGGTCGTCCTCTTCGGGAACCGGTTCGAGCTCGACCATCGCCATGTTGCAGCGCTTGGCGAAATCGCCGCTCTCGTCGAGAACATAGGCGACGCCACCAGACATGCCGGCCGCGAAGTTGCGGCCCGTCTCGCCGAGCACGACCACCACGCCACCCGTCATGTATTCGCAGCCGTGGTCGCCCACGCCCTCGACGATGGCGATAGCGCCGGAGTTGCGCACCGCGAAGCGCTCGCCCGCGACGCCGCGGAAGTAGCACTCACCCTCGGTCGCGCCGTAAAGCACGGTGTTGCCGACGATGATTGAGTCCTCGGCGATGATCTTAGAATTCTCCGGCGGACGCACGATGATCTTGCCGCCCGAAAGGCCCTTGCCGACATAGTCGTTGCCGTCGCCGATCAGCTTGAAGGTCACGCCGCGCGCCAGGAACGCGCCGAACGACTGTCCGGCGGTGCCGCGAAGCGTCACGTTGATCGTGTCTTCCTTCAGGCCGCGGTGGTTGTAGCGCTTGGCCACCTCACCCGACAGCATCGCGCCCGCCGAACGGTCGACGTTCTTGATGTCGACTTCGAACGACACAGGCGTCTTCGACGCGAGTGCCGGCTCGGCTTCCGCGATCATCTTGCGATCGAGAATGTCGTCGATCGGGTGCTTCTGGCGGGTCGTCCAGTAGGTTGCTTCCTTCGGCGCCTCCACCTTGTGGAAGATGCGGCTGAAGTCGAGACCCTTGGACTTCCAGTGCGCCAGCATCTCGTCCTTCTCGAGCAGCTCCGAAGCGCCGATGATGTCATCGAACTTGGTGAAGCCGAGCGAGGCCAGGATTTCGCGCACTTCATTGGCGACGAAGAAGAAGTAGTTGATGACGTGCTCCGGCGTGCCCTTGAAGCGCTTGCGCAGGACCGGGTCCTGGGTGGCAACGCCGACGGGGCAGGTGTTCAGGTGGCACTTGCGCATCATGATGCAGCCGGCGGCGATGACGGGAGCGGTCGCGAAGCCGAACTCGTCGGCACCGAGAAGCGCACCGATGATGACGTCGCGGCCGGTCTTCAGGCCACCGTCGACCTGCAGCGCGATGCGCGAACGAAGGCCGTTCAGCACCAGCGTCTGCTGCGTTTCGGCAAGGCCGATTTCCCACGGAGAACCCGCATGCTTCAGCGAGGTCAGCGGCGATGCGCCGGTGCCGCCGTCGAAGCCGGAGACAGTGATGTGGTCGGCGCGCGCCTTGGCGACACCGGCGGCAACCGTGCCGACGCCGACTTCCGAGACGAGCTTGACCGAGACGTCGGACGTCGGGTTGACGTTCTTCAGGTCGTAGATCAGCTGCGCCAGATCTTCGATCGAGTAGATGTCGTGGTGCGGCGGCGGCGAGATCAGGCCGACACCAGGCGTCGAGTGACGGGTCTTGGCGACCGTCGCATCGACCTTGTGGCCGGGCAGCTGGCCGCCTTCGCCGGGCTTGGCGCCCTGCGCGACCTTGATCTGCAGCATGTCGGCGTTGACGAGATACTCGGTGGTCACACCGAAGCGTCCCGAAGCGATCTGCTTGATCGCCGAGCGTTCCGGGTTCGCCGACCCATCAGGCAGCGGGAAGTAGCGGTCGCTCTCTTCGCCGCCCTCGCCGGTGTTCGACTTGCCGCCGATCTTGTTCATCGCGATCGCCAGCGTCGTATGCGCCTCTCTGGAGATCGAGCCGAAGGACATGGCGCCTGTCGAGAAGCGCTTGACGATCTCGACCGCTGGCTCGACGTCATCGAGCGAGACGGGCTTCCGCCCGATCTGCTCGGCGGTCTTGATCTTGAACAGGCCACGGATGGTGTTCATCCGAAGCGCCGACGTGTTCACCATCTCGGCGAACTCGCGGTAGCGGTCCTCGGAGTTGCCGCGAACAGCGTGCTGCAGCGTGGCGACCGCATCCGGCGTCCAGGCATGGCTCTCGCCGCGCATACGGTAGGCATATTCGCCGCCGATATCGAGCGTGGTCGCGAGCAGCGGATCCTTGCCGAAAGCCGATGTGTGGCGGGCAACGGTCTCTTCGGAAATCGCCTTGAGATCGACGCCTTCGATCATCGTCGCTGTGCCGAAGAAGTACTTGTCGACCAGCTCCTGCTGCAGGCCAATCGCATCGAAGATCTGGCCACCGCAATAGGACTGATAGGTCGAGATGCCCATCTTCGACATGACCTTGAGGATGCCCTTACCGACCGCCTTGATGTAGCGGTAGACGACTTCGGACGCGTCCACTTCCTTCGGGAACTCGCCCTTGGCATGCATGTCGAGCAGCGTGTCGAAGGCCAGGTACGGGTTGATCGCTTCCGCGCCGTAACCGGCGAGAAGACAGAAGTGGTGCACTTCGCGCGGCTCACCGGTCTCGACGACGAGGCCGACCGAGGTGCGAAGACCCTTGCGGATCAGATGATGGTGCACGGCGGCCGTCGCGAGCAGCGCCGGGATCGCGATGCGATCCGGCCCGATCTGGCGGTCGGAGAGCACGATGATGTTGTAGCCGCCCTTGACGGCCGCTTCCGCGCGCTCGCAGAGGCGGTCGAGCATTTCGGGCATGCCTTCGGCGCCGCGCTCCACGTCATAGGTGAAGTCGAGCGTCTTGGTGTCGAAACGGTCTTCCGTGTGGCCGATCGAGCGGATCTTTTCGAGATCGCCATTGGTAAGGATCGGCTGACGCACTTCCAGGCGCTTGGCGTTGGCCGCACCCTCGTGGTCGAGAATGTTCGGGCGCGGGCCGATGAAGGACACCAGGCTCATGACCAGCTCTTCGCGGATCGGATCGATCGGCGGGTTGGTGACCTGCGCGAAGTTCTGCTTGAAGTAGGTGTAGAGCAGCTTCGACTTTTCCGACATGGCCGAGATCGGCGTATCGGTGCCCATCGAGCCGACGGCCTCCTGGCCCGTCGTCGCCATTGGCGACATCAGGATCTTGGTGTCTTCGGTGGTGTAGCCGAAGGCCTGCTGACGGTTGAGCAGCGAGACGTCGCGGCGCAGCGCGCGCGGCTCCACCGGCTTCAGGTCTTCGAGGATCAGCTGCGTGCGATCGAGCCAGCTGCGGTAGGGATGCTTGGTCGCGAGCTCGGTCTTCAGCTCCTCGTCGGAGACGATCTTGCCCTTCTCCATGTCGATCAGCAGCATCTTGCCCGGCTGCAGGCGCCACTTCTTGACGATGTCCTCTTCAGCGACCGGCAACGTGCCGGCTTCCGAGGCGAGGATGACGCGGTCGTCTGACGTGACGAGATAGCGGGCCGGACGCAGGCCGTTGCGGTCGAGCGTCGCGCCGATCTGCTTGCCGTCGGTGAAGGCAACGGCGGCCGGGCCGTCCCACGGCTCCATCAGCGCTGCGTGGTATTCGTAGAACGCCTTGCGCTCCTTCGACATCGACTGGTTTCCGGCCCAGGCTTCCGGGATCAACATCATCACGGCATGCGCCATGGAGTAGCCGCCGCGCACGAGGAACTCGAGCGCGTTGTCGAAACAGGCCGTGTCCGACTGACCTTCATAGGAGATCGGCCAGAGCTTGGAGATATCCTCGCCGAAGAGCGGCGAAGACACCGATGCCTGGCGCGCAGCCATCCAGTTGACGTTGGAGCGCAGCGTGTTGATTTCGCCGTTGTGGGCGACCATGCGGTAGGGGTGCGCCAGCTTCCAGGACGGGAAGGTGTTGGTCGAGAAGCGCTGGTGCACGAGCGCGACTGCGGACTCAAAACGCGGATCCGACAAGTCCGTGTAATAAGCGCCAACCTGGTAGGCCAGGAACATGCCCTTGTAGACGATCGTCGAGGACGACAGCGACACCGGATAGAAGTGGCTCTCCTCGCCATCGAACTCGTCATAGATACGGTTGGAGATCACCTTGCGCAGCGTGAACAGGCGGCGTTCGAATTCATCGGTGGTCGCAGCGCTATCGCCGGCCCCGATGAAGATCTGACAGTGATGCGGTTCGGTCGCGGCGATATCCGGCGCCTTCGACAGCGACGAGTTGTCGACGGGCACGTCGCGGAAGCCGATGAGAACCTGGCCCTCTTCGGAGATGACGTCCTGCATCACCTTCTTGAAATGCGCGATCTGCTTTTCGTCGCGCGGCATGAAAATATGGCCGACGCCATATTCGCCGGCCTTCGGCAGGGTGATGCCCTGCTTGGCCATTTCCTCGCGGAAGAAGCGATCGGGAATCTGCACGAGAATACCAGCACCGTCACCCATAAGCGGGTCGGCGCCGACAGCACCGCGGTGCGTCAGGTTCTCGAGAATGAAGAGACCGTCCTTGACGATCTGATGCGACTTCTGGCCCTTCATATGCGCGACGAAGCCGACGCCGCAGGCGTCATGCTCGTTGCGTGGGTCATACAGGCCCTGCTTGCCCGGGAGACCGCTGGCGAACTTACGCGTATCGGCCACCGCGCGCATGTCTGCTGCTGCGAACTGGTCGATGTCAGTGGATGGCGTGTTCTTCGTCATCGTTTTGCCTCCTGTCAGAGCCCGCGATCGTGCGGGCGGCTCTTCGTCGCACACCGTCCCTGATCTTAGGTTCGGCGCATGACAGCGCTGTTGCATTATCGAAGATCCGGTCGCCGGCGGCAGGCTTTCTCTGGGAAGGCAGAGCCTTTCCCGACAAAGCAACCGTTGCGCTCCGCGCCTGCCATAGGTCCGTGCGGGAACTTTGTCCGCGCTCCAAGAACTATAGCGTGAAACCCCACGAGTGTAAGGTCCCTCAGCGCCTCTTCGGCCTTGACGGCCAAAATAGGACAGCAACCCTGTCCTAATCCATCGGTTCTATGCCAGAAACGCAGCGGCTCCGCAAGAGCCAGAAATTAAAAAAACGTCAATTGGCGCATCAAGATTACCAAATCAATCAAGTTGGCGACATAAAATTACGCCATCTCGTATTATATTGTTTCTTGATTGCGGAATTCAATTTTTGTGATGGGTTGAACGCCAATCGCTTGATCCAGTGAAGCTTTGGATTAAGCTCCGATGCGAACCCGCCCCCACCTCCATTTTTTCCCAGGCATTTTCCATGATTTTCGCTTCCGACAACTGGGCTGGCGCCCATCGTTCCATTGCCGAGCGCCTGCTGCAGGAATCCGCCGGTTTCGCCGCCGCTTACGGCACTAGCGATCTCGACCGCCGCGTTGAGGCCCGCTTCGCCGAAATTTTCGAGCGCGAGGTCTCCGTTTTCTTCGTGGCGACAGGCACGGCCGCCAACTCGCTGTCGCTTGCCAGCGTCCAGCGCCCCGGCGGCATCACCTTCTGTCACGCCGAAGCCCATGTGATCGCCGACGAATGCGGCGCGCCCGATTTCTTCAGCCAGGCACGGCTGTCGCCCGTCGATGGCGAATTGGGCAAGATCGATCCGGAAAAGCTCTCCAAGGCGATCGCCGGCTTCCCCGAAAATGCCGTTCATCATGGCCGCGCGACGGCGGTCACCATCACCCAGGCGACCGAGATCGGCACCGCCTACTCGCTTGACGAGATCGATGCGATTTCCGCGATCTGCAAGAAGCGCAAGCTGCCGCTCCACATGGACGGCGCCCGCTTCGCCAATGCGCTGGTGGCGCTTGGTGCAAGCCCGGCCGAGATGACCTGGAAGCGCGGCGTCGACATCCTCTCCTTCGGCGGCACCAAGAATGGCTGCTGGTGCGCCGAGGCGATCGTCGTCTTCGATCCTGAAAAGGCGAAGGAGATGCCCTTCATCCGCAAGCGCGCCGCCCAGCTCTTTTCCAAGTCGCGCTTCATCGCCGCCCAGTTCGACGCCTATCTCGATAATGGCCTCTGGCTCGATCTCGCCGGCCACGCCAACGGCATGGCCGACCGCCTGCGCGCGGGCATCGGCGCCAGCAACTCGGCCCGCCTTGCCTGGTCGACGACTTCAAACGAAGTCTTCGCCATTATAAAGAAGAGTGCCGGAAAGACCGCCGAAGACAAGGGCGCGAAATTCTACGAATGGCCGATCCCCTCAGCCACGCCTGATCTCGTCGGCTCCGACGAGATCCTGATCCGCCTCGTTACCAGCTTCGCCACCGAAGCGAAGGACGTCGACGGCTTCCTGAGCTGCCTCGCATCCTGACCCCAAACGCCGATCGGCCCGGTGATCGAAATCACCGGGCCGATCCTCATGGCGCCGCACCCAGCCATGCGGCGCGCACTCCTCACTTACATGTTGCTCATTTCGCCCGCGCTCATCGGCATCATGTTCACGTTCATGTGGTACATGACCCAGATCGTGCCGACGATCGTGATGACCACGATGATGGCCGTGAAGATGAAGGCGAGCAGCGTCCAGCCGTCTTCCGCGCGGCTGTCGACATGCAGGAAGCAGACGACGTGGACGATGATCTGCGCGATGGCCAGCGCGAAGATGATCACGGTGGTCGCCGTGGCATTTTCCAGCGCCCCGGACATGACCAGCCAGAACGGAATGACCGTCAGGATGATCGACAGGATCGAGCCGGTCCAGATGCTGCCCTTGCTGCCGTGAGCGGGTTCGGTGTGATGATGTGTGCTCAACGGAGTGCTCCAAACAGGTAGACGACGGTAAAGACGCCGATCCAGATGATGTCGAGGAAGTGCCAGAACATCGACAGGCACATCAGGCGACGCTTGTTGTCCTCATTCAGTCCGCGCTGGGCGATCTGCACCAGCAGTGTGACCAGCCAGATCAGGCCGAACAACACGTGCAGGCCGTGCGTCCCGACCAACGTGAAGAAGGCCGACAGGAAGGCGCTGCGCTGCGGCGTGGCACCTTCGGCGATCAGCGAAGAGAACTCGTAGAGTTCCACGCAAAGGAACGCAGCGCCGAGCACGCCGGTGACGGCAAGCAGCCGCCACATGGTGGCCGCCCGTCCGGCTGCCATCGCCTGCATGCCGATCGAAAGCACGATCGACGATGCGAGCAGGAAGCCGGTGTTCAGCGCCACCAGCGGCAGCTCGAACAGGTGCTGCGGCGGAGGCCCACCCGCATAATTGCGGCTGAGCGTTCCATAGACGGCGAACAGCGAGGCGAAGATCAGCGCATCGCTCATCAGGTAGATCCAGAAGCCGAGCATCGTGGCACCGCCACTGTGGTAATGCTCCTCGGCTTCGGGCTGGTGGTAGACGCGCTGGGCGTCCTTGTTGACGAGTTGAATGGTCATGTCAGGCCCTCGCTGCCGGCTGCTGCGCACGCTTGCCTTCGGTAAGCGCGATCGCATCGGCCGGGATGTAGTGATCGCGGCTGTAGTTGAAGGTGTGGACGATCGAGACGACGAGGATGCCGGCGAAGCTGATGGCGGCCAGCCACCACATGTACCAGATCATGCCGAAGCCAAGTGCCGTGGCGAGTGCTGCGACGACGACGCCGGTCGCGGTGTTGCGCGGCATGTGGACGGGGCGGAAGCCTTCGGTCGGATGCTTGTAGCCATGCTCCTTCATGTCGTGCCAGGCGTCGAGTTCGTAGACGACGGGCGTGATCGCGAAGTTGTAGGCAGGCGGAGGCGACGTGGTCGACCATTCCAGCGTACGGCCATCCCAGGGGTCGCCGGTGACATCACGCAGCTTGTTGCGCTTCACGATGCCCATGACGATCGCCATGACGAAGCCGAGCACACCGATGAGGATGATCACGGCGCCGATCAGGGCGATGACGAAGTAGGGTTGCAGCGTCGGATCGTCGAAGTGGTTGACGCGACGCGTGGTGCCCATCAGGCCGACGATGTAGATCGGCGTCCAGGCGACCCAGTAGCCGATGACCCAGCCCCAGAAGGCGACCTTGCCCCAGAACTCGTCCATCTTGAAGCCGAAGGCCTTCGGGAACCAGTAGGTCATGCCGGCGAAGAGACCGAAGACGACGCCGCCGATGATGGTGTTGTGGAAGTGCGCCACCAGGAACAGCGAGTTGTGCAGCACGAAGTCGGCAGCCGGTACGGCGAGCAGAACGCCCGTCATGCCACCGACCACGAAGGTCAGCATGAAGGCGACGACCCACATCATCGGCAGTTCGAAGCGGATTTCGCCGCGGAACATCGTGAACAGCCAGTTGAACACCTTGGCCCCGGTCGGAATGGCGATCACCATCGTGGCGATCCCAAAGAAGGCGTTGACGCTCGCACCCGATCCCATGGTGAAATAGTGGTGCAGCCAGACGAGGTAGGAGAGGATGGTGATGACCACGGTGGCGTAGACCATCGAGCCGTAGCCGAACAGGCGCTTGCCGGTGAAGGTCGAGGTGATTTCCGAATAGATGCCGAAGGCCGGCAGGATCAGGACGTAGACCTCGGGGTGACCCCACATCCACACCATGTTCCAGTAGAGCATCGCATTGCCGCCGAGATCATTGATGAAGAAGGCGGTGTCGAGATAGCGATCGAGCAGCAGCAGGAAGAAGGCTGCCGTCAGCGCCGGGAAGATGGCGATGGCGAGAACGTTGCTGCAAAGCGCGGTCCAGGTGAAGACGGGCATCTTCATCAGCGTCATGCCGGGCGCGCGCATCTTGATGACGGTTGCCACCATGTTGACGGCCGAGAGCGTCGTGCCGATGCCGGCGATTTCAAGCGACCATAGATAATAGTCGACCCCGGTATCCGGACTGAAGGCCTTTTCCGCCAGCGGCGCGTAGGAGAGCCAGCCGGTGCGTGCGAATTCGCCGACGAACAGCGAGATCATCACCAGCACCGAACCCGCCACCGTCAGCCAGAAGCTGAGGTTGTTCAGATAGGGGAAGGCGACGTCGCGCGCGCCGATCTGCAGCGGCATGACGAAGTTGACGATGCCGACGACCAGGGGGATCGCCACGAAGAAGATCATGATCGTCCCGTGGGCGGTGAAGATTTGGTCGTAGTGGCTCGAGTGCAGGAAGCCCTCGTTGCCGCCAAAGGCAATCGCCTGTTGCAGGCGCATCATCACGGCATCAGAGAAGCCGCGCAGCAGCATGATGATCGCCAGCACGATATACATGATGCCGATCTTCTTGTGGTCGACGGAGGTGAACCACTCCTTCCAGAGATAGCCCCAGAGCCGGAAATAGGTGAGTGCGGCGACGATGATCAGACCGAGCGCGGCGACCGCGATGAAAGTGCCGACAAGAATCGGCTCGTGGATCGGCAGCGATTCGAGCGTCAGCCGCCCGAAGACTGTCGTGGTGAAGCTATGGTCTTGCATTGGAGCCCTGCTGTTCAGGCGCGGCGAGCGCGCCACTGTTGGTGCCAGTGTTGGTGCCGGTGTTGGTGTGGTCGTGAGCGGCCGGAACGGCGGCGGTGACGTCGCCGGATGTCGAGGTGTGGCTCATGGATGGCATGCCCTGGCTCATCTGCCCCTCGCTGACTTGCATGGCTGAGTGATCCATGGGCTGCGGCGCGAACATGCCGCCATTGTCGCGATCAAGCGCGCGATCCTTCTTCATGATGTCGGCCGCGCATTCAGTGCCGGCGACCACGCAACGGTTGAGAACGCGATCAAAGAGACCGGAGGCGACGGTGGAAAAGTGCATGACGGGCACCTTTTCGCTCGGCTTGTCCAGTTCGACGTAACGATCGGTCGACAGCGTCTCGCCCGCGGCCTTTATCCCCGCGGCCCATTGGTCGAACCCTGCCTGATCGACACCGTGCAGCTTGAACCGCATGTCGGAATAGCCGGCGCCGGTGTAGTTGCCCGAATAACCCCAGCTGTCGCCCGGTGCGTTCAGCACGGCGTGCAGCATCGATTTCATGCCCGGCATCGCATAGATCATGCCCGCCAGCGTGGGCGCCGAGAAGGTGTTGAACTGGTTGGTCGAGGTGATGGAGAAACGTACGGGGACATCGACCGGGAGGGCCAACTCGTTGACGGTCGCGATGCCTTGTTCGGGATAGATGAAGAGCCACTTCCAATCCATGGCGACGACCTGGATATCGAGAGGCTTGTGGTCCTTGGCCAGCGGCTTGTCGGCGGAAATGCGGTCGAGGGGGCGGAAGGGATCGAGGCTGTGGGTGGTGATCCAGGTGACCACGCCGAGACACGCGATGATCATGAGCGGGATCGACCAGACCACCAGTTCTATCGGCGTCGAATGAGTGAAATTCGGATCGTACCTCCCAGGCGCTCGGCCCTTGCGGTATCGGAACGCGAAGACCACGATCAGGGTCAGCACCGGAATGACGACGAGAAGCATCATGCCGAGTGCGACGAGGATGAGGTTACGCTCCTGAAGAGCGATATCCCCCGTTGGGTTCATCACCACCATATTGCAACCGCTGAGAGGAAGCAGCGCAAGAGGTGCGACAAGCCGGCGAAAATTTCGTGATATGAATGTTTTCTGGCGCATGCCCGGAAGCTATGTCGCCCCCCGCGCGGCAGCTTTGACATAGATCAAACTTTGATCCGGATGACCGGGGATTTCGCTGCGACATTTTTGTGTGCCGGCCGAAAATCGCGGAGTTCGGTCTCAGACGCCACCAAGCCAGCGCGCGGCGGCTTTGCGCCAATAGGGGACATCGCAGCCAACCTGCAAGGGCCGATTTCAATCCATGGTCCACCCAAAAAAGTATCATCTTAAAGGGCGAAGGATAGACTATGACCGAACGCTTACGTTGTAAGCGCCATTGATTTTTTTCGGAAATCAAAGACAGTGCCGCCCTTCCACAACTACGTCGCGGAAACCAAATGTCACTTGAGCCTAAGCTGCTTCACAAAGAGTGGGGACTGTTGCCGTTGGCCATGAGTGGCCTTGCGACAATTTCCGTCTTCATCCTAACAATTTACTATCTAAACCAGACAGGGACAGCTTTTGTCTTTGACAACGGTCGGCATCTTGAATGCGAACGTTCCGTCGCGTCGATAATCAACGCCGTCGTCGTGGTGTATCGGTATCCAGGTGCTGCACTGACGGCAATCTCGTTAGCCTCTGTAATTTTTAGCTATTTCTTTGATCGAGGTATGTTCATCTTCGTCTTGATCTGTTTTGTTATTTTCAATTACCCGTTCCTCGCGTCCACCTTCAACGAATCCAATCTGATATTGAGCAACTCCTCGATAGGAACGCTGTGCGAGAGGGGCGGTTTCTTCTCAGTTGCCATGCAGTTACCGATTATGTTTCTGTCAACTTACGTGAGTGTGGGCAACATCGTCTTGTTAGCGAAACGTTGGCGCAGGAGCGGAAGTTGAGCGAGTCTGAGCCAACAGACGCCTCTTCCACAGCAAGATGGACTTCGATGCCGCTTTGGGCTGAAACGGCACCAATCGGGCCGACTGCGGTCGTTGTTGGCAACGGCTACCTAAGTCTGGAAAACGCAGCCGGTGAAGGCAACACCGCGAAAGCCATTGCAATGATGCGTGAATGGCAGTGGTGATCCGCGCCCTAGGGCCGCGGATCACCACTATCGAGATCGTCGAGTTGATTCTCGTGAACGTCTAATTCTGATGCAGCATCACGGCGGAGGGCGGCGCCCCGTTATCCGTCGTCTTGCTATCGTGGCCGGCCACGACGATGAGCATCACGCAGGCGACCAGCCCGGAGACGAAGAGCGCTCCATATACCATCGTCCGTTCTCCCTGTAGCCCCGAACGTCGACCTTGAGCGGGACCAAACTAAGGGCTCCAAGGTAACCAGAAGCCTAAGCGACAGGGTTGAAGGATACTTAAAATGCCGGGCAATCGATTAACCACATATCGTGCCATCCGGGCGGCCAGACGATCTCAGCTCGACCGGAGGCTCCGGACCTTGGAGAGAATATCGTCCGACAGCGCCGACACCAGCGCCTGATCCGCCCCCTTGCGCGGCACCAGCACGAACTCGACATCCTCGAGCACGGGCAGCTTGCCCTTGCCGATCACCTTCAGTCCTGATGGCGCCATGCTGCGCGGCTGCACGAGCACGCCCATCCCCGCGCGCGCAGCCGCCGTCAGCCCGCTGAGGCTCCCGCAGGTGCAGACGATCCGCCAGGAAATCTGGTGCCGCCCCAGCGCCTCCAGCGAGATAGCCCGCGTCACGCTCGGCGGCGGAAAGGCGATCAGCGGCAGAGGCGAGGCGCTCATGATATGGTCGGGATCACGCGCCAGCCACACCAGCGGCTCGCGATAGACGAGCCGCCCCCGCGCATCACCCAGCCGCCGCTTGGCGAGCACCAGATCGATCTCGCCATTGTCCTGCATTTCATAAAGCACACCCGAGAGCGCCACCGTCAGCTCCAGATCGACGGACGGATGCGAGCGTACGAAATCCTCGAGCACACCAGGCAACTGGCTGGTGACGAAATCCTCCGACACCCCGAGCCGCAGTTTGCCGCGCAGGCTTGGCCCGCCAAACAGCGATTGCACCTGCCCCTCGATCGACAGCATGGCGCGCGCATGCGACAAGAGCGCCTCGCCATCTGTCGTCAGCACCACCTTGTGCGTATCGCGCGCAAGCAACCGCCGCCCGACCGAGGTCTCCAGCCGCTGGATATGCTGGCTGACGGTGGATTGCCCAAGCCCCAGCCGCTCGGCGGCCAGTGTGAAGCTCCCCATCTGCTCGACGGCGACGAAGCTGCGCAATTGCGTAAGATCAAGCATGATTATCCCGCTTCGCGATAACTGTTATTTCTTGCATCGCGTATCATAATGGAAGAAACAGGATTGATCCATCAAAAGCCGGCTACAATGCCGAACAAGCCGAGACTAAGCCCATGCGCCGTTTCCTGCCCGATACTTTCACGATCCTCCTGGTCTGCACGGTCATCCTTGCATCGATCCTGCCGGCAAGCGGCGCCTTCGCGCACTACTTCGGCACGGCGACGACCATCGCGATCGCGCTCCTCTTCTTCCTGCATGGCGCCCGCCTGTCGCGCGACGTGGTGATTGCGGGCCTGCTGCACTGGCGGCTGCATCTGGTGATCCTGCTCACCACCTTCGGCGTCTTCCCGCTGCTCGGCATGGGTCTCGGCTTCATCCCTGATACGATCCTGCCGCATTCGCTCTATCTCGGCATTCTCTTCCTCTGCGTTCTGCCATCCACGGTACAGTCGTCGATCGCCTTCACCTCGATGGCCGGCGGCAACGTGCCGGCCGCGATCTGCTCGGCCTCCGCGTCGAACATCTTCGGCATGTTCCTGACCCCGCTTCTCGTCGGCCTGCTTTTCTCGGTCGGCGGCCATGGCGGCTTCTCGTGGGATGCGCTGCTGCAGATCTTCACGCAGCTGCTGCTCCCCTTCATCGTCGGCCAGGCGCTGCAGCCCTGGATCGGCGACTGGATCCGCGCCAAGAAGAAGATCCTGATGCCTGTTGATCGCGGCTCGATCCTGATGGTCGTCTACCTCGCCTTCTCGACCGCCGTCGTCGAGGGTCTGTGGCACACCTTCTCGCTCTCGGACATCGCCGTCGTCATCGTCGCCGACATGGTTCTGCTGGCGCTCGTCCTCTGCGCCACCACCTTCGGCAGCCGCCTGATGGGCTTCAACGAAGCCGACCAGATCACCATCACTTTCTGCGGCTCGAAGAAGAGCCTGGCGAGCGGCGTCCCCATGGCCAACGTCATCTTCGCTGGCCAGGCGATCGGCGCCATCGTCCTGCCGCTGATGCTCTTCCACCAGATCCAGCTGATGGTCTGCGCCGTCATCGCCCAAAAATACGCCGCCGCCCACCACCGCCGCGCCACCGCCGCCGAAGTGGAACAGGCCGCCAACCCGGCGTGACCGGTCGCGCCGCTAATGCGGCGTGACAGAACGAGGCGAAGCGGCCCAAATCGGCTGCTTTGCCTCGCAACTCAGCATGTGCACCGCATATCTGTTGACACGGATTCGTCCGGGTGAATTATAAGCTCATGAGCGATAGCAACCTGATCGGCATGGGGCTTTACACACCTGCGGAAGCGGGAAGGCTGCTGCGTGTCGCTCCGGCGAAAATATCGCGCTGGCTACGCGGACATTATATCAAGAACAAGTTCTATCCGCCGCTTTGGACATCCGAGATTTCGCTCGGTGATGACCGGATATTCCTAAGCTTCCGGGATATGATGGAAATCCGCGTCGCCGACGCCTTCATAAAGCGCGGCCTTTCCGCGATCCGCATACGCGCGGCAATTGCTGTGGCCCGCGAAGTCATCGGTGACGATCATCCGCTGTCGACAAACCGGTTCCGGACGGACGGGCGGGAGATTTTTCTCCATATCATCAGCGAGGACGAGGACGGCGAAAAGCGGGAGCAACTGCTAAACCTGTTCCGCAAGCAGTTCGAATTCAACGAGATCATAGATCCTCTCCTGAAGACGGTCGATTTCAGCGAGAGCGGCAATCCGCTTGTCTGGTGGCCGGGCGGAAGGCGATTGAACGTCATGGTCGATCCCAATCGCTCCTTCGGCCAGCCGATCGACGCACAGTCGAGCGTCCCGACTGCGATCCTGGCCGCCGCGGTTCGCCAGGACGGCGATGTGAAAGCCGTTGCCCGCGCTTACGATGTCCCTGAAACATCGGTCAAACACGCCATTGAATTCGAAACAATGATGGAACAACGGCTGGCCGCGTGAACGTCTTTTTCGACAATTGCACGTCCCCCGTTTTCGCCAGCACGCTCAATGGATTCATAGCTCACGAAGGGCACCAAGCCGTCCACATACGAGACTTGGGCGCACTACCGAAAGGCCGCCACTCGGCGGATGTCGAGTGGATCGACTTCCTTCGAAAATCGAATGACGAGTGGATATTCTTTTCCGGCGACGGCCGAATTCTGAGGAACCCTGCCGAAAGGGCCGCCCTGCGCTCGGCGGGCCTGCATGGCTTTATCCTCGCGCCGACCTATCAGAAGACACCTCTCCACCAAGTCGCGTCCCTCCTGGTATTGCGATGGCCAGAGGTCGTGCAGATCGTAAAACTGCTTCAGCCGCCATCGATGCATGAAATCCCGATCAGCAGGCACGCGAAGCTGAGATCTTTATCCTTCTGACAACAAAAAAGCGGCGCCCCGTGGGGGACGCCGCCTTGTTGCCATATCCTGGGAGGGATTGGTTAGTTGGTGACTTAGTTGGTGACCTGGGCCTCGATGGCCTTCGGCGCGCTCACCGGCTCGGCGGCGATCGCGATCTTGCGGGGCTTCATGGCCTCGGGAATGCTGCGAAGCAGGTCGATGTGAAGCAGACCGTTCTTCAGCGATGCAGCCGTCACCTCGACATGGTCGGCAAGCTGGAAGCGACGCTCGAAGGTGCGCTTGGCGATGCCGCGATAAAGGAATTCGGAGCCTTCCGCATTGTCTTCATTCTTCTCGCCCTTGACGGTGAGAGCATGGGCCTGCGCTTCGATCGAAATTTCGGTTTCGTCGAAACCGGCGACGGCCATGGTGATGCGGTAGGTGTTTTCACCGGTGCGCTCGATATTGTAGGGCGGATAGGTCTGGCCCTGGTCGGGCTGGCCCAGGCTGTCGAGCATGGTGAAGAGACGGTCGAAACCGACGGTGGAACGATAGAGGGGAGAGAAGTCTACGTGACGCATGATGTCCTCCTGAGGAAGCGACTGATTGCGATAAATTGCCCCAAAAACCCCTTGATCGGCAGCTTCGGGACGGTTCCGCGGACCCGTTCTGGCGTCCGCTACCATGAGATGGGGATGGCATTTTCGGACTTCAAGCCCCTTTCGAAGAGCCGCCCACAACCACCGGAAATCCGCGGCCAGCCACCGTGAACCGCGCATGAACACCCGGTTCGGTATCCGTTCAGACGCACGGGCCTAATGATTGCGTCATCGGGTTACACTGGCTCGATGGCTGGAGTGTATCGTCCCTTCGTCTTCAGCCCGATCTCCGGCCGGCACTGCGCTCCCCTCAGGTCCCGCATGCCGGCCACTTTTTTTGGACGGGCGCGGGCGACGCGCATCTCAGGAACGCTTTTTTCTTTGATTTGACAGGCCGATCGCCTATCCGCTTTACTTCTATTCCGAATCCTTTCGAAGGGCGCGCGCTGACGGCTATGGAACAGGTTCTGTTTTCGACACCCGGCAATCCGGTTCCGGAAAATCGCACGGAAGGCTACTTCGAGACGCATGACGGCCTGAAGCTGCGCTACGCCGTCTTCCGCTCCCAGGCCTCCGTCGCCAAGGGCACCGTCGTGCTTTTGCACGGGCGCAACGAATTCATCGAGAAATATTACGAGACGATCCGCGACCTGACCGACAAGGGTCTCTGGGTCGCCACCTTCGATCTGCGCGGCCAGGGCAATTCCGACCGCATGCTGAAGAAGCGTCACTATGGCCATGTCCGCCGCTTCGTCGATTACGAGCACGACCTCGACACTTTCCTCGAGAAAGTCGTGCTGCCCGATACCCGCCTGCCCTTCTATCTATTGGCGCATTCGACCGGCGCGCTGATCGCGCTCTCGGCCGCTCCTTATCTCACGACGCGCATCGAGCGCATGGTGCTGACGGCGCCCTTCATTGGCCTCTCGGGTCAGGCCGCTTCGGCGGGCACCATCCGCTGGCTGGCGTCGGCGGCCTGTGCGCTCGGCCTCGGGTCGCACCCGCTGTCGCGCAAGCTCAGGGAAAAACCCTTCCGCGACAATCCGCTGACATCGGACGAGGTCCGCTTCGAACGCAACGTCGCGATCGCGCAGGCAAATCCCGATCTGACGCTCGGCCCGCCCACCGCGCGCTGGCTGGTCGAATCCTTCAAGACCATCGAGCGCGTCACCGCGCCGAACCACCTCTTTTCGATCACCATCCCGACCGTCGTCATCGCGCCGACGCGCGATACGATCGTGCCTTACATCGCCCAGGAGCGTCTCTCGCGCTATTTCCGCGCCGGCCAGCTGGTGCCGATCAACGGCGCTCGTCACGAAGTGTTGCAGGAGCGCGACGTCTACCGGCAAGCGGCGCTCGCCGCCTTCCACGCCTTCATTCCGGGCGCGGATGCCGAGGTTTCCGAGGAATTCGAGGGCTTCGGCACCTGAGCCGAAGCGCCTTAGGCGGGGTCCCATTCCGCGCCGCACTTGTCCGGCATCGTGAAGTTCCGGCCGGGCCGATCACATTTTGAGACAAAAATGTAACGCGGTGTTTGAATTTTTACGATTGTAAGATAATAGTTACCCACTTTTTCGATAAGGGCTGAACTAATCACATAGGGGGCACCTGGCGTTGAGGGCGCATTACGTATTGGGACGATCTCTCTTCGGGATCATGATTGTGGGCTTAGCTGCCACGGGCTGCACCAGCACGCCAAAGACCACAGGCAGCATTCAGACGACCAAGCGTCTGCATACCGGCACGCCCGGTAAGGTCACCTACAATTACACGACGGAAGACCGAACCTGTCTCAAGCGGGCGATGTATTTCGAATCGCTGCATTCCGATCACGACGGCTATATGGCTGTCGGCAGCGTCGTGATGAACCGCCTGACATCCCCTGCTTATCCCAAGTCCATTTGCGGCGTCGTTTCGCAGGCCAAGCAGTTCGCCCCCGGCGTCATGACCCGCGAGGTCAAGGCCCAGGCGGAGCCCGATCTCAACGCGGCCGCCGATGCACTTTTGAAGGGTGAGCGCAATCCCGCCGTCAAGGAAGCCATGTTCTTCCATACCGACGGCATGAAGTTCCCCTACGACAACATGCACTACGTGACGGTTGCCGGCGGCAATGCCTTCTATGAGAAGCGCGGTGCCGATGGCGAGCTGCAGACCCCCTCGCCGCTCCCCGCCTACGAAGTCGCGATGAATTTCGTGCCCGCTCATAGCCAGATGGCCGCTCAGTTCGAATTGCTGACGCCAGCCGCTTCGCCGGCCCGCGAGCCGATTCCGATGGCGCAGGGCGTTGTCGAAACCGCATACGAAGCACCGGAAAGCGTCCCCGTGCCGCAGGCCGCCCCCATGCAGACGACCGCCGAAGCGGTCCGCATGGAACAGCCGCAGGTTCAGCAGGCACAGGTACAGACCGCCCAGCTTCAGCCGGCGCAAACTCAGCAGCCGCAATTCCAGCAGGATCGGTTCCAGCAAGCTCAGGCGCAGGCCAAGCAGCAGCACGTGCTGCAGGTTCCAGTCCAGCAGGCCTATGTCCCATCCGAGCCGGCGCCCGCCGCCTTCGAGGCCGTTGCCTACACCGTCCCGACGGCAGTGGCCGTGCCGACGCCGCGCCCGGCGGCCTTCGACACCGCCCGCATGCGCGGCGGCATCGGCGGCTGATCTCAGTCCTCCCGAGACGATCGAACAAAAAAGGGTTCCAGCCTGCCGGCGGAACCCTTTTTCTTTGCCTATCTGTCTGTATGTCCGGTCTATGGCGCGTCATCGCTGACGCGCCAGATCGCGATCGTCAGGCCACTCTCGCCAGCGGCGCCATGCCCCGCGCGCTTCGCTCGTCACCGACCTTGAACTGGCCGATCAGCTCGAACAGCGCGCTCGCCTCCGCCGCCAGCTTGCGGCTGGCGGACGCGGTCTGCTCGACCATCGCCGCATTGCGCTGCGTGTCCTGATCCATCGACATCACGGCCTCGTTGATCTGCCCAAGCGCCTGCGATTGCTCGCGCGCCGCCACGACGATGCCGGAGACATTGTCGTGCACCTGCACCACCCGCGTCGCGATCGCCTCCAGCGCCGCACCGGTCTTGTCCACCAACGCCACCCCATCGCGAACCGAGGCTTCGCTGTCATGGATCAGCGCCTTGATCTCCTTGGCCGCATCGGCCGAACGCTGCGCCAGCTGCCGAACCTCCTGTGCCACGACCGCAAACCCCTTGCCGGCTTCCCCGGCACGCGCCGCCTCGACACCGGCGTTCAGCGCCAGGAGATTGGTCTGGAAGGCGATGTCGTCGATGACGCTGACGATGCCGGCGATCTGGGTCGAGGAACGCTCGATCCGCGCCATGGCGTCCACCGTCTGCCTGACGACATCGGCGGAATCCTGCGCGCTCTTCGTCGTGTCGTCGACAAGACGCCCCGCATCCGCCGCCCGGCGCGCCGAATCCGATACGGTCGTGGAAATCTCTGTCACCGCCGCGGCTGTCTCCTCGACGGACGAAGCCTGCGATTCCGAACGGCGGGCAAGATCGTCGGACGCAGCACTGATCTCGCGCGTTCCCGATGCAATCTGCGTCGCGTTCCTGGCGATCGCCTGCATCGCCGCCCGCAACCGGCCGATCGAGGAGTTGTAATCGGTGCGTAGCGTCTCCAGCGAGGCGATGAAGGGCTTTTCGATCGTCTGGTCGAGATCGCCATCCGCCATCGCCTGCAGGCCAACGGCGAGTTCGTTGACGGCCCGCACCCGCTCGCTGACATCGGTCGCGAACTTCACCACCTTGAACACCTTGCCGCTCATGTCGAAGATCGGGTTGTAGGAGGCCTGGATGAAGACCTTGCGGCCACCCTTGCCGATACGCGCGAACTCGTCTGCGGCGAACTGCCCGGCCGCCAGGCTGCGCCAGAATTCCTTGTACTCCGCACTTGCGGCATAGGCCGGATCGCAGAACATCGAATGATGCCGCCCGCGAATTTCCTCCAGCGTATAGCCGAGCGTCTTCAGAAAATTCTCGTTGGCTGTCAGGATATGGCCGTCCGGCGTGAACTCGATCGTCGCCTGCGCACGCGAGAGCGCATCGAGCTTGCCGGCATCCTCGGCACTCTTCAGCTTCGTATCGGTAATCACGGTGGCGAACTTCACGACCTTGTAGGGCGTGCTGCCCTTGAAGACCGGATTGTAGGAGGCCTCGATCCACACCTCGCGCCCACCCTTGGCGATGCGCTTGTATTGCCGGCGATCGAATTCGCCCTTGTTCAGGCCCTTCCAGAAGGCAGCGTATTCCGCGCTTCGAGCCTCTTCCGGATCGACGAACATACTGTGGGGTCGCCCCACGATCTCGTTCAGGCTGTATCCCATCGCCTGACAGAAATTCTCGTTGGCAAAGAGGATCTTGCCCGCCATGTCGAACTCGATCACGGCCTGGGAACGGCTGACGGCATCAAGAACGGCCTTGGCGCCCGCGGCGGATCCGAAAGAAAAAAGCTGCATTATAATTTGCCTCAAACCGAAATGCGGACCGCCGAAAAAGCAAGGATCCATAAACATTCATTTCAGCGGCAAGATTTGCAGCGAACTCTTTCTGTTCGATTAATGTTCATCCCCTGCGAGCATCTTGCAAGGCAAGTAACCGCATGTTTTTGCAAACAAACAACCGATGAGAGATCACATCGACCGAGAACAACCGATACTGTCAAACATCGCCTGCAGCTAACAAAACCGGACCTGATCCCGCCGAACTTGGCACAACCCGCAGCTTAGCGCCGCAGGATCGCCACCGCCGCATCATAGACCGCCTGGCTGCCGGCGGCGATGATCGAGCCGCCATTCTCCGGCCGCCCGCCATCCCAGGTGGTGATGATCCCGCCGGCCTTCTCGATGACGGGAATGATCCCGCCGACATCATAGGGCTTCAGGCCGTTCTCGACGACGAGGTCGATGTGCCCGGCCGCCAGAAGCGCATAGGCGTAGCAATCGGTGCCATAGCGGAAGAGCCGCACCTGGCTCTCGATCTCGCGATACCGGTCCATCTCGGTGCCGGCGAAGAGATGCGGCGAGGTGGTGAACAGGATCGCATCGGAAAGCCCGGCGCAATCGCGCACCTGAAGCTTTCGCTCGCCCTCGGGACCGGTGTAATAGGAGCCGCTCTCATCGGCAAAATAGCGCTCGCCGGTAAACGGCTGCTCGATCATCCCCATGATCGACCGGCCGTCTCTGTAAAGGCCGATCAGCGTCCCCCAGACGGGAACGCCCGAGATGAACGCCCGCGTGCCGTCGATCGGATCGATCACCCAGACATGTTCGCGGTCGAGCCCGACATTGCCAAACTCCTCGCCGAGAATGCCGTGCTCGGGAAAATGCGTCTCGATCAGCGCCCGGATCGCCACTTCCGCCGCCCGGTCGCCTTCGGTGACGGGGTCGAAGCCCGACGCCAGCTTGTTCGTCACGCCGGTCCCGGAGCGGAACCGTGGCAGCGTCTCGGCCTTGGCGGCTTCCGCGAGGCGATTGAAGAAGGTGCGATCAGGAAACATGAGGGACATCCGTGTGAGACTGTCGATGCCGCTTTCCATAGCCGAAAAGGCTCATTTTGCAAACGGAAGCAGCAATTTTTAGCCGGCTGCACATATTTTGCGCACCGCAATAAAATGATTGACAATTGTGCACTGCAATAGTAGCGTCTGCCTACAGTCTTCTGACTGTAAATACCCTCCTTGGGTGTTTCCTCCCTAGACTTGGACCGCCGCAAGGCGGTCTTTTTTTGTCGGGTTGGAATGGCAACCAAGAGGAACCGCCGAAGTCCATTACTCTGCCGCGGAAAAGCTACACCATCTTCAAGACAGTATTAGTACGCTGGATCGCCCGCCGGCCGGTAAGCCGCCGATCGTCACGCGGCCAACGGATAGATTTCGCCAGAATAGACGGAGAACGCCCTGGCGGCCTCCACCAATTCAGGCAGCGAAATGCCGACCGAGGCCGCGAACGCCGCCTGAAGCTGCGGGGTCACTTCCGCGAAGAAGGACGACATGTGGCCGGGTACGGTCTTGGCCTCATCCATATGCGAGAGATAAAACGCCAGCTCGGCGGCCGTCAGCTTGCGCCCGTAAGGCGCATTGACAGTCCCCAAAACCGTAGCTGCGATATCCATCGTCACCACCATCGACCGATAGCCAAAAATAGAGCGGCCCCGACCAAGCATCAATGCGCGCGAAAAAACCGCCCTACTCCGCCGCCAGCGCCGTATCGCCGGCGAACTTGGCGACGTAGTCGGCCATCTGACGCATGAAGGAAGTGATCGCGGCTGCCACGAGCGGGAAATCGGCGCGGCGCTCGAGGGTCACCTCGTCGACATAGATCGAGCGGTTGACCTCGATCTGCAGCGCGTGCAGGCCCCGCGAGGGGCGGCCGTAATGCTCGGTGATGAAGCCGCCGGCATAGGGCTTGTTGCGGATCGCGGCGAACCCCATCTCCTCGAAGATGCTGACCGCCATGCGCGACAGCTCAGCAGAAGCGCTCGTGCCGTAGCGATCACCGATGATGAAATCCGGCCGCGAGGTGGCGCCTGCAACGCGGATATTGCCCGGCATCGAGTGGCAGTCGATCAACACGCCGAAGCCGAACTGCACATGCGTGCGGGCAATCAGCCGCCGAAGTGCCGCGTGATAGGGCTTGTAGACCGCCTCGATGCGATCGAGCGCCTCCTGCACCGGCAGGCGGCGCGCGTAGATTTCCATGTTCTCGGCGACGATCCTCGGAATAGTCCCGAGACCCCCGGCCACGCGCAGCGAATTGATATTGGCGTAGGCAGGCAGGAGCCCGTCGAACATGCGCGGGTCTAGCTCATAGGGCTCGCGGTTCACGTCGAGATAGGCGCGCGGAAAATTCGCGAGCAGCAGCGGCGCACCGAGCGCGCCGGCGGCGGAAAACAGCTCGTCGACATAATGGTCTTCCGAACGCCGGATCGACATCCCCTGCAATCTGGATTGCGCGATGAACTCGGGCGGATAGATGCGGCCGCTATGGGGGGAATTGTAGACGAATGGAATGGTGTGCGACGCGGGTTCCCGTATCTCAAAAAGCTCGTACGCGGGAATCTCGTCCACCTGTTTCCCTCTTAACCATGCTGGCAGGCAGCTATCTTGCCCATGTTGCCAGTTGAAGGCCGCCAAGTCCATACTATCTCATGGGGATGACGCTTTGCACAGGCGCTTCACCGGTTGTTTACCGGCCGAAATCTAGTGTAAATGACCAATACTCACGCATAAATTCCACTGATCAGCGGTCTGGATAATGACTCAGAAGATACTTCTTGCAGAAGACGACAACGACATGCGCCGCTTCCTTGTGAAGGCGCTCGAAAAGGCAGGCTACAAGGTCCTGTCCTACGACAACGGCGCCAGCGCATACGACCGCCTTCGCGAAGAACCCTTTTCCCTTCTTCTCACCGATATCGTCATGCCCGAAATGGACGGCATTGAGCTGGCGCGCCGCGCCACCGAACTCGATCCCGACCTCAAGGTGATGTTCATCACCGGCTTTGCGGCCGTGGCACTCAACCCTGATTCGAAGGCACCGAAGGACGCGAAGGTCCTTTCCAAGCCTTTCCACCTCCGCGACCTCGTTGACGAAGTCAATAAAATGCTTGCGGCCTAAGGGTTCTGTGGGCGCATGTCACAAATCTGAAAAAGGCCTATTGACGGCCAAATAGGTTTGTGGTCTATGCGCCGACATCGGATGGGCGTGTAGCTCAGCGGGAGAGCACTACGTTGACATCGTAGGGGTCACAGGTTCAATCCCTGTCACGCCCACCATCCAGATTAGACTGAATAGTCAAGGGCTTAGCGACATCGTTGATCGTTGCTAAGCCTTTTCAGTAAGCAGCTAGCAAGCAGATTTCCGGGAACTCCAGGGAACATTTCCCGTCTGTGACAAAGCGACCTTTCCCAGTTCCGTGAGATCAACAACCATCGCTGATTCGCGTTTCCCGGTGGCGTCCATCACCTGAGCCCAGCCGTTTTTGTCATCCAATCCCGACAACGGGGTCACGGCACATTCAGCAACAATTCATGACACGTCGACTTAGCGCGAGATGCTGCCCACAGGCTCCAGATCCGCCCCTGCCTTGGTCACCCCGCGTTCGAGCATTGTCACCAGATCTGGCGGAAGACCTACGGCATCAACGGTCTTTTTGAAGGCGGCCGCGTCTATGCCTCCATCCGTCACGCTACCTGGCGCTTGCTCTGAGCCAAGCTCTCCTAGTGCGGCAGCGCGGATAACACTCGTCAGCGAACTGCGGCCGGTCACCCGCTCGGTCCAAAGGAGGGCCTCTGAATAGCGGGCGTCACGGAAGGCGTCCAGCGCGAGGACGACCATGGCACATCGGGGAACGATGTCGGTTTCCGCGCTTGCCTCCTTCGCCATTGCCAGTCCGGCGGACGTGTATCCTGCTGAATAAAGCAAGCCACCCAAGGCCGCTAAGGAATCCGGACTGTTCGGATTCAATGCGACGGCTTTGTTGCCTGCCTCGATCGCAGCTTCCAACCTTCCACCTGCTGCTTGAGCCGCCATCAAAGCAAGCTGCGCCCGGTCGGAAAATGGGGCTCTGGCAACGGCGTCCTGCGCAAGCCGAAGCGCACGATCGGCGACCTCAGGCGGCGTCGCTCTTCCGGCGGGTGCAAGCAGAATACGGGCGAGAACTGCATTGGCGTCGGAATCGTGCGGCATGAGACGCACCGTTCGTTCGAGGCAATTGGCTGCCGCCTCAAGGCTGCCCCGAACTTCGAGCGCGTACTCCGCGCGCACGACGCAGTCGTTACCGACGGAATCCTGAGCGGCATTCAATTTGATCGAGTTGATCACGCCTCGACTGGCCGCGATCCGCTTGGCAAGCGACGCAACGATCTCCTGTCTCGCGACGGCTTCGCTCTTTCCTGCCGTTTCAACCTTTTCCAACCCGGACATCAGCAGGTTTCCGGAAGCGTTCTCCGTGACCTGCCACCAGACGCTTCGCTCGTCGAGATCGGAATAGTATTTGAGCTGAACCGAGTAACGCCGGTCGGCAGCGTTGGTCCTTACAGATGCATATGCCGGCTGCGCGACGATGATCGTCTGAAACTGTGTGAGTGCCGTCAGCAGGCCGTCACGTACCTGGCTTGCCTCTCCGGCCTGTTGTGGGTTCGCCGCGTCGACGGTGACGTACACGACGGGTTTCGTGGAAATGACGGGTCTCTGCGCGTAGGAGTATATGCTCAGCGTGGCGATCGCTGCCAGAACCGACACCATTAACCCGGCGAACATCAACCTCCGCTTGGGCGGCGTGTTCTCCGGCTGGTATGGATTACGCCGGATGGTATGGCCGAGCGGTATCTCGTCGGCTTTTCTGTGATGAGGCGCGTTAGCGGTGTTGCGAGCAAAGCAGGCGATGTATTTCCCTTTTTTTACGCTTATCCAGATGTCGTGGTCTTCGCCGAACGCAACGTAAAAGGATTCCAACGTTGATCTGAGACGGCTGATCTCGATGCGGACGATTGGATCGATGCTAGAGTCGAAATTGCTCGGCCGTCCCAACACATCCACGGCAATGGCATAGGCCTTGACTTCCTCGTCTTTGATACGCTGAGCTACGAGATAGGTAAGTATTGCCTTCTGGCGGTCGGCAGTCTTGAACCTTTGATCTGCGAGAAGCCGTTGGAGTGCGGCTTCCGCCTCGGTGTCGTCCACGTGCTCCTGGAATTCGTCGTCAATCTCAGCACCCATGGTCGTCCCCGATACGCCGGTCGAAAAGCTGAAATATGCGCAGAACCCTATATCAACCCGATAACATTAAGTTGCAACCTTGAATCCTAATGAAACCATCAGTCATTAGGCGAAGTTCTAAATCGATGTCGTGTCGCCAAGGACGATCGAGAGCACGTCACTTTCGATCTCGGAACAAAGCGTCTCGTACTCTTCGATCAGCGGGCAATCGTTTCGATCACGCTCCTTCTGGAACCTCTGCAGCGTAACGTATGCCTCCTCGTAGGCTTCGAACATGCCGTTGAGATGGGGCGATTGGGCTGCGATGACTTGCAAGCGCCCACGTATGGCGGGCAACTTGAGCATGAGACGCCAGAGGCCGCGCTGGGCCTTTCTCGAACTCGTACTTGCTGGCTCCTCCGCATCGCTCATCGGATCATTGCTCGCAGTTCCGACCAAACGCTCGATCGAAGATGCTCCCGTCACCGTCGTTGAGAAGTACGTTACGGTAAACCGCTCGAACGGCCTGAAGCTGTAACGTTTGTAATGTCGCCTATTACCGTAACGTACTTCCAATATGCCTCCGCACCCGTACCGTCCGGGCCGCGGAATGTTGAGACATGCAAACTCACGGAGAACGACATGACCTCCCCAGACGGCAATGGCATCAGCAGAGCAGATTTCCTTCGAGGCATGGCGTCGGCCGGTCTCGCTGTCACCCTGGTCGGAAAGTCCGCGCAGGCGAACGCGCAGGACGCACCGCCTGTCTCGAAAAGCGGAGTCGCGGCCAAGCCCGCGACCAAGGCGACCCTTGATTACAACGCACTCTATCGAAACGGCCTTCCGTTCGACGACGTGCAGGATTTCAAGGACGCGCACCGTGGCCTGCTGGCTGCACTGCCTGATCCGGCGATCATCAAGAACGCGGAAGGGACGCCCGTCTGGGACCTCAGCGTTTATAACTTCCTCGGCAATTCCGAGACGGACGACGCGCCCGACACTGTGAACCCCAGCCTGTGGCGCATGGCCAAGCTGAATATGGTTCACGGCCTCTTCGAGGTGGTTGACGGCATCTATCAGGCCCGCGGCTACGACCTGTCGGTGATGAGTATCATCCGTACCGACACCGGCTATATCGTCATCGATCCTCTGGTCAGTTCCGAAACGGCGCGTGCGGTCTGGAAGGAGCTCGTCATCCCCAAACTCGGCGACAAGCCGATCGTCGCGGTGATCTACACCCACAGCCACGTCGACCACTATGGCGGCGTCCGCGGCCTGGTCAACCAGGCGGATATCGATGCCGGCAAGGTGAAAATTCTTGCGCCTGAAGAATTCACCAAGGCTGCTGTTGGCGAAAACATTATCGCCGGCAACGCCATGAGCCGCCGCGCCAGTTACATGTACGGCAACCTTCTGCCGCGCGGGCCGCAAGGCCAGGTCGATGGCGGCCTCGGCAAGACGACCTCGACCGGCGAGATCGGGCTGGCGCTGCCAACCGATTGGGCAACAGAGACGGGACAGAAGATCACCATCGACGGCGTCGAGCTTCAGGTGCTGATGGCGCCGGAGTCGGAAGCGCCGTCAGAATTCATGTTCTACATCCCCAAATACAAAGCCTTCTGCGCTGCCGAAGACGCCTGCCACACACTGCACAATCTCTATACGCTGCGTGGCGCCAAGGTTCGCGACGGTCTGCTGTGGTCGAAATATCTCCAGCAGTCGATCGACATGTTCGGCGACGAGACCGAGGTCCTCTTCACCTCTCACCATTGGCCGACATGGGGCAACGATCGCGTCATCGCCCACCTGAAGAGCCAGCGCGACATGTTCCGCTTCATCCATGACCAGGTCATGCGCATGGCCAACAGCGGCATGACGCCCAAGGAGATCGGCGAAGTCATCCGGCTCCCGCAGGCCTTGGCGACGACATGGGCTTGCCGCAGCTACTACGGCACGGTCTATCACGACGCGGTGGCGCAATATAACCTTCGCCTCGGCTTCTTCGACGGCGTGCCCGCAACGCTGCATCAGCTTCCGCCGACGGAAGCCGGCAAGCGCTACGTGGACTTCATGGGTGGCGCCGACAATGTCTTGCGGCAGGCTCAGGTGTCGTTCGAACAGGGCGATTATCGGTGGGTGGCAGAGGTCGTGAACCATGTGGTCTTCGCCGATGGCAATAATGTCGCCGCCAAGCAGCTTCTGGCCGATACCTACGAGCAATTGGGGTATCAGGCGGAATCCGGACCGTGGCGCAACTTCTATCTCACGGGCGCCAGCGAACTTCGCCAAGGCGTAACCGAGCTCCCGGTTCCGAATACGGCGAGCCCGGACACCATCAAGGCGATGCCGATCGACATGTTCTTCGACTTCCTCGGCGTCCGCCTGAACGGCGACCGGGCTGCCGGCAAGACCATCGAGATCAACATGGAGCTGACCGACACCAAGGAGAAGTATGTCGTCGGCGTCGAGAACTCGGCGATCCACTACTCCAAGGACAAGACCGCGCCCAGCGCCGACGTGTCGATCTCGACAACCCGAGAGGCGCTGAATGACGTCATGCTCGGAACGTCGACGATGGAAAAGCAGGTTGTCGAGGGCAAGGCAAAGCTGACTGGGGATCCCAAGAAGCTGTCGGAGTTCGTCGGGCTGCTCGACAACTTCGAGTTCTGGTTCCCGATCGTCACGGCTTAATCAGACAGGAGGCCTTTCAATGTGCACCATCTGCTCCTTGACGATCGAGTTTGCCGTCGAGCACCCGCAGTCATTGGCGGTTGCGGTGGCGACACGGCAGGCGATCGACAGGGGCCTCCTACCCGAACCCGATCCGACGATCGAAATCGACATGGCACGATCGCGTCACGACGCGGTCGTGCAGCTCACCACGATGCAGCAGCGGTTGGAGCAGGTTTTGTCAGCGTCGCGGTTGATGGCATTGCCCAATTTCTATGTTCTCATGATCGAAAGCCGCACATGGGGCTATTTCAGCCCAACGCGCGGCGGCTTCGATGTGAAGGCCAACCCGTCTCCTCCAAGGATCGAACCGGACGAAGACGGAATCCGCGACGGTGTCGTCCTGATGTCGCAGGCCGCAGCAGCGGAGATCAGCAGCGGTCGGCTTCCTTTTGAGCGCGCCATGGCGGACGGGCTCGCGATCGTCGATGCGCCGGGCCTCTACGAAGAGATAGTCCGATCGGCCTTCGTCAGTTCCTATCCCATGGGTGCCTTCAGCACTCTGGTCTGCACGGAAGTCGCATGACACCGCCACAGCGCATGAGTACGGCGATCGCCTCCCACAAACCAAACGGCAGTGCAGCGGTGATCGCGCGTAGCGGCCATGCAACATCCGAGAGTAATCTATCTCGCTCCAGGGTCCCCGCGCGTGTGATCGCTTTCCTTACCGCAAAAACGAGAGCAAGCTCAGGTTGACCTATGTCCCTTCATACTACAGCCTTCGGGGGAAGCTGATGTTTCGTAAGTTTGGGTACGTCGCCGGCATTGTCACAGCACTTGCCATGTCATCCTCAGCGTTCGCAGCCGACCTCCTGCCGGCATCCGCTCCACAGCCTTTGCCGCAGGCCGCCAACGGCTGGTCGTTTTCCTTCTCTCCCTACTTCTGGGTGGCTGGGCTCGACGGAAAGTCCCAGGTGTTCGGCCTGCCGACCGTGGATATCAGCCAGTCGTTCGGCGACATCGTTTCCGATCTCGACTTTGCCTTTTCGGCGGCCGGCGACGCCCGTTACGACAGGTACAGCGTCTTTACCGACATCAGCTATGTAAAGGTCACCAGCGATGCCGCCACGCCTCGCGGCGTGATCGCCGATGAGGTGAGCCTCAAGTCCGTGACCTTCACGGCCATGGTCGGCGGCGCCTATACGCTCTACGAGGATCAACAGACGCGGTTCGACATACTCGGTGGCGCGCGTTTCTGGCACGCGGAAACCCGCATCGGCCTGAGCGGCGGATCGCTCGGCGACATCTCGCGTTCCGACGACGCCAACTGGGTCGATGGTCTGGTCGGCTTCAAGGGAAGCAATTCCTTCACCGATACGATCTTCGTCACTGGATGGGGCATGATCGGCGGTGGCGGAGCGGATCTCGACTGGGATGTGCTCGGCGCGATCGGCTACCAGTTCAACGAAACGGTCTCGGCGGTTGCCGGATATCGTGCGCAGGGTGTCAACTACAGCAATGACGGCTTCACCTACGACATGATCCAGCACGGGCCGATCCTCGGATTGCAGGTTCGTTTCTGAGCCAAAGGTCGGAGCTGAATAAGATGACGACACGGTTGCCTCTGCTCGCCCTGGCGAGCCTTCTTTCGGCGATGTCGGCCGCTTCGGCACAGGACGCCGATCTCGCGAAGAAGCTCTCCAACCCCATCGCCTCACTGGTCAGCGTCCCGTTCCAATTCAACTATGACAGCGGCTACGGTGCAGAGGATGGGCACAAGGCGGTTCTCAATATCCAGCCCGTCATCCCGTTCGACCTAAACAACGACTGGGAAGTGATTTCGCGAACGATCGTTCCGGTGACATGGCAAGACGATATCGCGGGCGACAGCGGAACCCAGTTCGGCCTTGGCGACACGCTGCAGAGCTTCTTCTTTTCGCCGAAACAGCCGGCACCCGGTAGCATCATCTGGGGGCTGGGTCCAGCCATCCTGATCCCCACGGCGACGGAACCGTTACTTGGCAGCGAGAAGCTGGGTCTCGGCCCGACGGGCGTCGTCCTCAAGCAGGACGGACCGTGGACCTACGGCGCGCTTGCCAACCATATCTGGTCCGTGGCGGGCGACGGAGGGCGGTCGGATATCAGCTCGACCTTCCTGCAGCCGTTTATCTCCTACACCACGCACGATGCCTGGACCTTCGCGCTGAACACCGAAAGCACCTATGATTGGGAAAGCAACCAGTGGAGCGTCCCGATCAACTTCTCGGTCTCCAAGCTCGTCACCTTCGACAAGCAACCCGTGAGCTTCCAGCTCGGTGCACGCTACTGGGCACAATCGCCGGATGGTGGTCCGCAGGGCTGGGGCGTTCGCGCCGGAATTACATTCCTCTTCCCCAAGTGATTTAGACCGCCCAGGGTGGCAGTTATTCTGCGTCGTCGGTGGTAACAGAGGTCCCTGTAACATTGCGCTTTACGGTAACGTACTTACAGCGCGCTGAATTATCTGTTCCCATGCTTCTTCGATCCCGTTGCGTTGCCCGCCGCTTGGCGGTTGTGGCTTCATGCTCGAAGGAGACCTGTCGATGGCGTTGTGTTCTCTCGCTGCCCCCGGACGTTGGGCGATCCTGGTCCTTGCGTCGGCGTTTCTCGCTGTCGGTGGGGGCGCTCTTAACGCTCAGGAGCAGCCAACCCCGGCGCCGGCGGCCGCACCAACGCCGGCATCGGCTCCAGCTCCGGCGACCGACGCCCTGAGTGACGAGGAGATGCAGGTGCTCGTCGCCAGGATCGCGCTCTATCCCGATGAGCTCGTCGCGCTGGTCACCTCCGCCTCGCTCTATCCGCTGCAGATCGTCGAAGCCTCCCGGTTCCTCGGTGAGGTCAAGAGCAATACTTCGCTGAAGCCCAAGGATGATTGGGATGGCAGCGTCGTCTCGCTTCTGAACTACCCCGACATTGTCAAGATGATGAGCGACGATCTCGACTGGACGCAGCAGCTGGGTGATGCGGTCGCCGACCAGCAGAAGGACCTGCTGATCGCCATCCAGACACTCCGCGACAAGGCGGTCGCGGACGGCGTCATCAAGACTGACGACAAGGTGAAGGTTGTCCAGCAGAACGACAATGTGGTCATTCAGGCCGCTAACCCCGAGAAGATCTACGTGCCGCAGTACGAGCCGCAAATGCTCTACGACGACGGATACGCGCCGGCGCCGATCGGCTATTACCCCGATCCCTACCCCAACTACTATTATCCCACGGCCACCTATTTCGCGGGCTTCGTGACCGGTGCGATCTTCGGCGCCGTGGTCGATTGGGATCGATGGGGCGTGTGGGGCGGCCGGTTCGACGGCAACGATATCGACATCGATTGCGACCACTGCTTCAACCGTTTCGATCGCAACGGCAAGGTCAACTTCAACGATGTTGACTGGAAGAATGTCGATCGCAGCAAGATCAAGTTCGATCACAACCAGTTCGCCAACATCGACAAGACCAACATTCGCAACCGGCTGGAAGCGGGCGGCAATAATGACATTCGCACGAAGGCCAAGTCCGTCAAGGCAAGAGCAGCCAACGCCAACCATGCCCGCGTAACGCCGTCCGCCATCAAGGACATCAGGGCCAACAAGATCGCCGGCGGCGGTGGCGAGTTGCGAGACCGTGTTGCCAATCGCCCAGCCGGCGACCGTCGCGGCGAAATCGGCGAACGCGGAAACCGTGACATCGGAAACCACGCAATGGCGGGCAAACGGGATGTACGGCCGAACCGTCCGTCCGGCCTCGGCGAAGTCCGCTCGCGAAGCGCGGCCAACCTCCACTCGCAGCGCGGCGGCCGCGCAATGGGTGGCGGACACCACGCCAGCCGACCGGAATTCGCGGCGCATCGCGGGGGCGGAGGCGGAGGTCCTCACTTCAGCGGCGGCGGCAGAGGTGGTGGTGGAGCCCACTTCAGTGGCGGCGGCCGCGGTGGTGGTGGCCATGCCCGCGTGCCCCATGGTGGACGTCGACGCTAATCGAACCGAACGGAGTTATTGCCATGAGCGCTCATACCTCTCGAATTGGATTTCGTCTGTTCACCGCTGCAGCGCTGTCCGTTGTGTTATCGACCTCGATGACGTTTGCCGCCGAGAAGAACCTCGTCGATCTCGTGTCGAAGCAATTGCCGACTGAATACGACAACGCGGACGCCGCACTGGCAGCGTTCAAGGAAGCAGTCATCGCCTCCGACCTGGATAAGCTGGCCACCATCCTCGGCGTCGACGCGGCGCACCTCAAGGCGACCGCGGGCGTGACGGAGACGCTTGCGGCGATCAAGGATGGGATCGGGAAGCGGATCGGCCTTGAGGAGAGGAATGGCCAAAGCATCGTCGATGTCGGTGACATCATGTGGCCGTTTCCGTTCCCAATCGTGAAGTCAGAGAACGGCAAGTTCGCCTTCGACCCTGTCGTCGGCATCGAGGAGATCATCAATCGCCGCATCGGCGAAAACGAAATCCAGACGATCGAAACCGTGCGCGGCTATGTCGATGCCCAACAGCAATATGCGAGCGCCGATCACGATGGCGACGGCGTTCTCGAATACGCGCAGAAGCTCGTGAGCAGCCCCGGTCGGGCGGATGGTCTCTACTGGCCCGAGAGCGAAGGTCTCGGCGCAAGCCCGGCGGCGCCCTATCTCGACTATGTCCAGTTCGACAAGTCGAAGGACAACAACGGGTACTTCGGCTACCGGTACAAGGTCCTGACCCGACAGGGCGGCAATATCGCCGGCGGCCCTTATGACTACGTGATCAACGGCAACATGATCGCCGGTTTCGCCCTGGTCGCGTGGCCGGTCAAGTATGGCGAGACAGGGGTCAACACCTTCGTGGTCAACCGCAACGGCATCGTCTACCAGGCCGATCTCGGGGCCGACACCGACAAAATCGCGCGGGCCATGAAGCAGTTCAATCCGGGCGACCGTTGGTCGGTGACCGAGGACTGAGGATGGTGAAGACGAAGCTTGTGGCACAATCGACGAGCGAGGTTGCCCTGCAGCAGGACCGGCTGGAATATCTGGCGTCGCACGGCGGGCCGTTCTTCGAGCTTCAGCGGCGGTTCAATCTCGTTCACGAACGCAATCTTCATACAGGCCGCCGCATCCTCCTGTTTGTCGCCGCCGCATGGGTTATCCCGCTGCTTCTGACGCTGCCGACATTGGCCTCGCAGGCACCAACGGTTCAGGCCTATCTGACCGACCCCGGTCCCTGGGCGCGCTTCTTCGTTGGCATCGCAGCTTTTCTGGCGGCGGAACAGGCGGTGGAAGCGGGATTGCGACGCAAGTTGGGTCAATTCCTCCGCGCGCCTTTGATCCCGGCAACGTCCCAGGGAGCGGCTATGAACGCACTGGATAAAGCTATGGCGCGCCGCAACTCCACCCTTGCGGAAACTGCATGTCTTGCGCTTGCGATCATCTCCGCGTTTCTGGCCTTCGCAACCTTCAAGCAGGCGCCGTCGACGAGCTGGGCAGCCACGGTGACAGGTGACGTCCGTCATCTCACCCTTGCGGGCTGGTGGTGCGTCTTCATCAGCATTCCGCTGTTCATCTTCCTGTTCACACGCGGTGTGTGGCGCCATCTGGTGTGGGCCTATCTGCTCAGAAGCATTGCGCGTCTCGACTTGAGGCTGGTCTCCACGCATCCGGATGGCAAAGGCGGCCTTGCCTTCGTCGGGGAGTATCCGAACGCCTACGTTCTCTTTGTATTCGGTGTGAGCTGCGGCATGGCAGCCGCGGTTGCCAAGCACCAGATGCAGGCCGATCTATCGGCAGCGACGCTCACGACCATCATGGCCGTATGGTTGCTGATCGTGCTCGCCTTCTTTGCCTATCCGCTGTCAGCCTTTTCGAAACCGCTCCGCCAGATGAAGGATCGCACGCTGTTGACCATGTCGGCGCGGGCGACAACGCAACAGCGCGCTTCCGAGCGCAAAGCGATCGGCGAGAATGTCGTCGCGCCGGATGCAAAGGAAGCCGAGCAGACAATCGATCCCGTCGATCTTTCCAAGCAGTACGAGCAGACCCGCAAGCTGTCCTCGATGCTCGTCAACCGCAAGACGCTGCTGCCAGTCGCTGCGGCGGCCCTGATCCCATTCGCAATCGCTGGCGCATCCAAACTGCCTTACAAGGAGGTGTTCTCCGTCCTGAAGAAGCTTCTGCTCATCTGAGCAGTCGGAGACCCTCCCAGGGCGCGGGAAGTGGGCTGGCTTCCCGCAGTCTCTGCCGTACTCCGCTTTTGCCTGTGCGAATGATCACTGCGGCTGCGGTTCGGGAAACGTCCAGCTTCCATCCAGCACTTGCGGCTGAGGTCGATAGAGCCGAACAGTGTAATTCCACCCGGCCTCGACAGGCAGGCAGTTCGAAGCTTTGCCGTCGCAGCCACCGAACTGAATTGTAATTGACCCATCGCTACCCTTGGCGGCGGTCAGATTGTTGACCGAATAAGCCTTCTGCGGATTGGGAACGAAGAAGCCTTCGCTGTTGTAGCGGCTGACCGACCAGAAGCCATCGACAGGTACATCCGCAGGAACGTGCAGCGTGTAGATTGTCGTGCCATCGTTCTTTTCTGGTGTGACCGCGATATAAGTCGCCTCGCTGTCGGGATTGCCACCCCACCCCGCTGCAGTCCCGATCAGGTGATTGACGGGATCAACCTCATTCTTGCTACCGAACGCCCGGTTGAAGCTGTCCATGGTGGCGTTGAGGGCCAAGAGCGCACTGCGCACCTTGTCTTGACTGGCCTTATCCCAAGTGGGCAGCTCAAGCTTGCCGGGACCGCCCGGTTGATCCACCTTGATGGCGTCCTGGAGCTTGTGAACCTCGTCGGCATCTCCTTCCTTGCCGGGGTCGACCAGGGTGCGAACTGCCGCAAAGACGTACCGCGAGCCGGTGGCGTCCTTGGTGAGCGTATGGCTCCCCGCACCGTGGTACACGCCGGTCACATAGTGATCCTGGTTGACCGTCATCAACGACATGAAGCGATTGCCTGCATCCGGCATGGTAATCGTCACGGGGCCTGCATCAAGATCGAAGACGCCACTGGAATACAAGGTATCACGGTTGCCGCGCACGACCGTCTGGTGCTCCACGTCGAAGGGTTCGCGACGATGGAAGATCTTGCCGATGCCGGCTTCCTTGGCGGAAACCTCGAAGTACATATCGCTTTCCGCCCGAACGAAGTTGTCGGGGGTCACCCTTGTTCCGTCATCGGCCAGTGCTGAGCTTGCTACGAGAAAAAGGCTTGCAAACAACATCTTCGAAATCGTCATCTTTCAAACCTCCATCGAACGCCGCAGCCTGGCGGCAGGCATCGTCGCCTTATGCGACGATCGAATGATGTCATGGAGGCAAAACCCGCGTAAGTACGCAACGGTAAGCACGCCCGTAAATGTCCGCGTCTGGCCGGTCGCCGCTAACCAAGGATCGCGCCAAACCCGGTCGCCCCTTCCAGGTCAACGATCGCCATTTACGTCGCAGTTACTGTTACGTACTTCTCCGCATCTTCTGCGACCACTTAGAAGACTCCTATCTAACATGGGAGATTTTGATGAACCGTCGCGTTGGCCCCTCCGTAGTTGCACTGCTCCTTCTCCTACCGTCCGTCGCTTTCAGCCAGTCCGCCCCCACGCTCGTGACGGCCGACAACTTCGTGCGGGCCGAATCCGACACCTATATCGGCGGCCTCGCCAAGCAGGCCGGCGGGCTTGCGAAACTCGTTCATCACCGCGAGCTGGCGCCCATCGAGGATCACTCGATCATTCGGCTCAACCGCGACACGCTCTACAGTTTCGGCATCTTCGACCTCGATGCCGGCCCGGTCACCTTCACGCTGCCCGATCCCGGCGCGCGCTTCATGTCTCTGATGGCCGTGAGCCAGGATCACTATGCGACCACCGTTTACGGCGCCGGTACGCACAGCTTCGACAAGGCCACCGTCGGCACGCGTTACGTGTTGATCGGCACCCGCATTCTCGTTGATCCCAACGACCCAAAGGATATTGAGCAGGTCCATGCGCTTCAAGATGGGATCAAGGCCAGCCAGGGCGGGACAGGTACGTTGGAACTGCCGACATACGACAGCGCCAGCCAGAAGAAGGTACACGACGCGCTTCTCGTTCTGGCATCGACACTTTCAAACTTCGACAGAGCGTTTGGGACGAAAGCGGAGGTCGATCCGATCCGTCATTTGATTGGCGCGGCCTATGGATGGGGCGGAAATCCGGACAAGGACGCCCGATACCTTAACGTCGTTCCGGCCAAGAATGACGGCAAGGTGGTCTACAAGCTCACGGTCAAGGACGTACCGGTCGATGGCTTCTGGTCCATCAGCGTCTACAACGCTGAAGGGTTCTACGAAAAGAACCCATACAACGCCTACGCTCTCAATAGCGTCACCGCGAAGGAGGACAACGGATCGGTCACCGTTCAGTTCGGAGGCTGCGACGGCAAGATCGTCAATTGCCTGCCCGTGATGAAGGACTGGAACTATGTCGTCCGCCTCTACCGGCCACGCGCGGCAATTCTCGACGGCTCCTGGACCTTCCCCGAGCCGACGATCGCCAACTGATCCGCACCTGATGCCGTCGCAAACAAGGAGACATGCCATGACCATGTACAGTCGCCTCGCGGGTGCGCTGATGTTGCTGCTTGCCGCGCCGGTAATGGCCGAGCAGCCGAAATATTCCGCCGATGTTCCGAGCGACATCACCACGCCATCCACGGTCGAGACCCGGATCGGCACGCTGAAATTCTTCGATGGCCTGCCGGACGAGGCAACGGCGCAGAAGGCCTATGACCAGCTCGATTTCTCCCGCGGCATCCAGGCGTTCCTGTCCGGCGTGCCCGCGGCTTCGCTGCATGCGATGTGCAAGGGCCTGAGCGACGCCGGCGTCGCGCCCAACAAGGGGATCGGCATTACCGAAGAGCTGATGGACGCGCGCTCGCTGTTTCTCACGCCCAATGCGACGACAGTCTATAATTTCTTCTGCATCGACCTGAAGGACGGCCCGATGGTCGTCGAGGTGCCGCCGAACGCGCTTGGTCCTGTCGACGACGCCTATTTCCGCTTCGTCACCGACATCGGCCTCACAGGTCCGGACAAGGGCAAGGGCGGCAAATATCTCTTCGTCGCGCCCGATTACAAGGGCGAGCTGCCGAAGGAGGGCTACTTCGTCGTTCGCTCACCCACCTATATCAACTGGGTGCTGTGCCGCGTCTTCGTCGAAAACAACGACGTGGCGGCGGCGGTCAAGGTCGTGAAGGAAAAGGCCCGGATCTACCCCTACGCGTCGGCCGACAATCCGCCTGAGACAGCCTTCGTCAACATGACAGGCAAGAAGATCAACACGATCCATGCCAACGATTTCAGGTTCTACCAGGAGATCGACGAGGTCATCCAGCATGAGCCCGAGGATGCGTTCGACCCCGAGATCGTCGGGCTCTTCGCCGCGATCGGCATCAAGAAGGGCCAGCCATTCAATCCCGACGCCCGCATGAAGGCGATCCTCGTCGATGCCGTCGCGGTCGGCAACGCCTCGGCCCGCGCGATCCTGTTTTCCTCGCGCGATCCCCGGGTCAAGTTCTATCCCGATCGCCAGTGGGGCAACGGCTTCATCGGCAATAGCTACCAGTTCCTCGATCATGGCGAGCGCATGCTCGATGCCCGCACGCTCTTCCACTACGCCGCAACCGGCATCACCCCCTCGATGGCCGCAGCGAAACCCGGAACGGGCTCTGCCTATGCTTTTGCGGTGCGGGACACGACCGGGGCCTATTTGGATGGCGGCAAGACCTACAAGGTCACCTTGCCCGGTCCCGTGCCCGCCAAGCAATTCTGGTCCTTCACCGTCTATGACGCCCAGACGCGATCCATGCTGGAAACCGATCAACGCACGGCGGGCGTAGACAGCAACTCCAAGGATATCAAGGCCAACTCCGACGGGTCCTATACAGTCTGGTTTGGCCCCAAGGCCCCGGCCGGTCACGAGGGCAACTGGGTTGAGACCCGTGAAGGCAAGAGTTGGCAGGTCATCATGCGGCTCTACGCACCGCTGGAGCCATGGTTCGACAAGAGCTGGAAACCGGGCGATCTGGAACTCGTGCCGTAGCTCGACACTCGGGCGCGTTCGTGACGCTCGATGGCGGCAGTTGCGTTGGAGAGCGGCGCAACCACAACGGCAGGTGACTGGCAGCGGTAGCTGCACATTGCTCATCACAGAAAAAGGGCCGCGATTGCCCCCTTTGGGCAGCAGAGCGGCCATTGCCAGTTGCAGTAACCATGAGATGTCCAAAGTCTAGCTGACGAAGCTATATCCCCCAACCTCGTTCAGAATCCATTAAGCCAACCAATGCCATCTTCTGGGCATGTTGAGTGGCTATCGAGCCTCTCGATCTTAACGGAGACGCATGCGAATGAAGAAGATGGCTCTGTACGCCGTGGTTGCCGCAACCACGTTCAGCAGCGTCCTGGCGACCACCGCGCCGGCAATGGCGCAGTATTACGACCGTCGCCCGCCGGGCTATGGTTACCGCGACCAGCCGCCACCCCCGCCCCCGCGCCGCCACCATCACAACAATGATGGCGCCGTCATCGCCGGTGGTCTTGCGGCTGGCGTGATCGGCGGCCTGATCGGCGGCGCGATTGCCAACGGCAATTCCGGCCCGCGCTACATCGACCCGCCTCCGCCGCCTCCGCCGCGTTGCTGGTTCGAGGACCGCCAGGTGCAGAACGCCTATGACGGCGGCTACCACCTGGAAAGCATCCGCGTCTGCCGCTAACGATTTCGGCCTGACGGGCAGCAGCAACCACCGCCCCGGTCTCCGGGGCGTTTTGCTGTCGGGCATGGCGCAAGGCAGGCGCTGAAACGAAAAGAGGCCCGGCGGATGGGCCGGACCTCTTCATGTCGGAGCGAACCGCGCGAGCGCTTATTCGTGGATCGTATAGGAGCCCATTTCGCAGAGGTTCTGCGTGTCGGTGGTCGTGTCGAGGTTGGAGCCTTCCTCGAATTCGAATTTCATGTCGTATTTGCAGACGTCGCGGCCGTCGCCGATGGTGATGTCCATGCTTTCGCCCGGGTTCAGCACCTGCTTGCCGAAGACGTCGTCTTCCCACTCGTTGACGCCAACGGGCGAGGTGTAGAAATTGGTGAGCACCGAGTTGGTGCCGTTCTTCAGCGTGAAGACCAGGTCTTCCGCGTGCGAGGCGCCTGCAAATGCCAGAAATGCGATGGCGGAGACCGCCGACAGCGTGATGTTTCTCATGTTCCCCCTCAAAACGCCCCACACGGGGCGCGACGGTCTTATTATCGGATGAGCATATGTAAAAGTGGTTTTGGCAGCCATTTCTGGTGGCTTTTCTTGGACTGCGAAGTTGTGTGCCAAGACATTGAAAGTCTAGCGTGCTGACCAATTTCGAACACAGTAGAATGTCATGGCCTCGGTGCTGTGGCGACACGATTGCAGCATGTCGCGCAAAAGTGTGCAGCGGTTTTGCGGCACCGACATGCGACAAAACAAGGGCCTAAAGCGTGACAAGCGAATCCGCAGGATCGCGACACGCTTTAGGCATGACGAGGTATTGAAATGAAACTGGTAATTCTGACCGCCGGCGCACTTCTGTCGGCATCGATCGCGCAGGCAGCGGGCACGGCACAGCAGAACTTTCCCGGCGCGCCTGGTGCGCTGACGCTGGCCGGCCGATGCAGCAAGCTCGTCGTCGGCAAGGTCGATGTCTCCAAGCCCTGCCAGAACGAGATCGCCAGCGTCACGCTGGTCAACGGTCAGGTCACCTTCATCTTTTCCGCCGAAGGCAAGATGCTCGGCTTCCAGGGCGACGGCACCAAGATCAAGCCGGCATCAGCAGGCAATGTCACGCTGCCGCTAGATATGGTGGTGACGGGCGCCGGCCAGAAGATGACCGGCCACGTCAAGGTCTCGGGAAGCTGCACGCTCGGCAACCCCTATGACGGCAAGCCGGTCGCGATCGAATGCAGCGCCAAGAGCACGGACACGGCCTTCTCCGCCGTTTTCAAGACCAACGGCAAGGCACCGAAGCAGAAGTAGGTTTAAACGATCCTCAGGCGCACCAGGCGCCCTTGCCGGGCTTGCGAGCCAGCCCCTCATCCACCAGCTGCGCGCCGATCGAGCGACCGTCGCGCGAGATGACGCGGGGAGCGGCCCCCTTGTCGGGCTGGCCGGCGGCGTTCATCGAGAACGATCCGGCATTCAGAAGGTTGAGCAGCCGGAGCTTGGCCGCGAAGCCCGCCTTGCGCTCGCCGTCGCAGCGCGCGTTGTCGATGCCGGGGCTGACGATATCGGCGATCACGATCTTCTCGCCCTTGTACCAGAAGGTGCTGCCATCGGCGACGCAGTTGATATGCTCACCCTGCCCGCAATAGCCGAAGGCAGCCTTGGCGGATTGCGTCTGCGCCGGTGAAATGGAAGCGGGCGAAATCGAAACCGGCTCCGCCCTCTCGGAAGCAAGCCCCTTGGACGAGGGGATCGGCACGGCGGCCGGAGGAATGATCTTGGAGACCGGCGCGATCGACGCCGTCTGCCTCGGCCCCGTGTCACGGCTCGTATCCTTGATGGCCTCACGCACCGCATCGCGCTCGCGTGTGTTCTTCGCCACGCTGACCGGCCGCGAGACCGATGGCGCATGCGAGGCGAGCAACGGCTTCACGCTCCTCCAGTTGTCGTAGACGGCGATGCCACCGAAGGCGAGCGCACCCACGACCACCCAGGGAAGCGCGCTGCCGCCCCCGCTCTTCCTCGCTCCCGCCCGCGAGCGTGTCGATGTCTTGCGGCGTGTCGCTGTCTTGGCCATGGCGTCCCGATTCCCGTGATGGCCGATTATCGCCGCGCAATCCTTTCCGAAAGGTTGGCAAGCGCCGTTTGTCCCCCGCAGGTTTCGCCCCTAAGTTTCCCGTGAGAAGTTTCGCTTGCCCCGCCGCCACATCATCGCGCCATTTGCCCGCTAGAGCCCACCGCTCACGTTTCGTTGAAGAGGCTGGTCGCCGAAATCGCTGGCACGGCGCGATCCGGCTGCCTATTTGAGGCGTGGTTGCTGTGACAGAGACGCTGGAACAGCCACGACGACGGCTGAGAAGTGAAGGCATGACGCGTAAATATCTGAAATTTTTGAAGTGGCCCGCAGGCCTCGCGCTCGGCGCGGTGCTCCTGGTCCTCGGCCATGCCGGCATCGGCCAGCTCACCGGAAATTTCCACGAAGTCATCCCCGGCGAGCTCTACCGCTCCGCCCAGCCGAGCGGCTCCGACATCGCCACCTATGCCGATACCTACGGCATCAAGACCATCGTGAACCTGCGCGACGAGGAGCGTACCGACTGGTACCACAATGAGGCCGCCGCCGCTGAGAAAGCCGGCATCACCCTGATCGATTTCCCGATGTCCTCATCGAAGCTGTTGCCGATCCCCGAAGCCGAGCGTCTCGCCAAACTGATGGCCGATGCGCCCAAGCCGCTCCTCATCCACTGCGAACACGGCGCCAACCGCACGGGCCTGGCCTCCGCGATCTATGTCGGCGCCGTCGGCAAGCTCAGCGAAGCCTTCGCCGAATTCCAGCTCAGCCCCTACTTCGGCCACTTCGCCCTCCCCGGCATCGGCCGCTACGAACTCACCCGCTCCTGGGACGCCTTCGAGGAAACGATCGGGTTTTGAGGGGGGCGGTAGCCTTTTGTGCCAGTACGCCACGACGCCAACCCCACCCAGCGACGTCATCCTCGGGCTCGTCCCGAGGATCTAAGCACGCCGCCGCGAGTTCAACGGTCATGGACCGCCCACCGGCGTTAAAATCCATGCACGTCCAGCCCAGACCAACCCTCGGCAGATCCTCGGGACGAGCCCGAGGATGACGACGGAACGTATGGTACCGGCCGAACTAGGCCCTACACTCATAAACGGGGTTCACACGCGGGCATGGCTTTGATTCAATGAGGCTTTGATTTGGAGGCCTCAGATGACCCGTCGCCGGTTCGACCTGA
>NZ_JBGLYS010000025.1:0-104599 GCF_047304155.1 Rhizobium sp. Rhizsp42
GGAGCAGCCCGGTAGCTCGTCAGGCTCATAACCTGAAGGCCGCAGGTTCAAATCCTGCCCCCGCAACCAATCTTCTTTCCCAAAACACAACACGACAGACTTACCGACCCACCTTCGGAGGCCGGTTGTCGCGGATCTGCAGCAGGATGCTACGGCCGGCTGAGATCAGCTCCATCAGGAAGGCAATGAGCGAGAGCATCAGGGCGACGATGGCACTGCCGAAGAACCAGACGAGGTTCAGCGGGCGGATGCGGATGGCGAGCGCGCCGGACAGCAGATTGAGGATCGCGCAGCAGGTGCAGATGCCGGCGATGACACCGAGGATCACGGCGATTTCGAGCACCAGCGTGCGCCGGCGTAGATAGATCAGCTGCCGCTCTCGCTTGTCGTCGGGCTCATTCTTCTCGACGACCTCGTTCAGCCGATCGGAGACGCGCCCGAGGCGGGTGGCGTAGATGCCGACGAAGGCTGCCGTGCCGGCCAGCAGAAAGACCGGCGCCAGCGAGGTCTGGATGATCCCGGCATAGTCGATGACGATCGGAGGGGTGTCCATCGGTGTCTCCTCGCAAGCCACGCGCCCGTCGCTGCGATACCTGTCGGAGGCCTGTCACGGCACAAGGATCGCTGCGATGGTCGGCCGACACTAACGCTGACGGCCCCGGCAGGGCAAGCCGGAACCCGATTGCCGTTGCCGAAGTCGTTTTTCCGTGGCGGAAGGCGGGTCGCGGTGGATACTGCGCGGGGCAAGGAAGGGCGCGGCATCGACAGACGCAGCTCAAGCGCATCGTTGGTGGCGGCGCTGGTCGCCACATGACGGTTTGAGTGGCGTGGAAGGCTGCCGCTTGTGTCGCTTGGCCGGCATCATTTCAACGGCTTCACTTGGCCGGTGTCATTTGGCTCGTATCACTTGGCTGGTGTCGTAGGGCTGGTCTCACTGCGGCTTCAGATCATAGGCCTGATGGGCGGCGCGGAGATCCGCGAGCGTCTTGCCGACACAGTTGCCGCCGCCTTCGCCGCCGACGACGGCCTTGGCCTGGCCGTCGAGCGAGATGGTGCCGGCGATGCGATCGGAGGCGACGTAGGTTGCGAGACCAGCGTCGGTGACTCTGGATAGGTAGAAGATGTGGGTCGTATCCTTCTGCTGGCAGTGGATGACGATTGGGAAGCTCTTCAAGGGATCATCGGCGGCGTAAGCCGTGGCTGTGCCGGCGAGATAGGGCAGGACGATCGTGGCGGCCGCTAGCGGCAATGCCGGCACGAGGCGTCTGATGGAACGTCGAAGCGCAGCATCTGTCATCGAGATCTCCTGTTTTTCCGGTGCGATATCGTTTGCGATTTGTCGTTGCGCGTTCACCAGGCCTAGAGCGCGAGGGCGGCGAGCGCGTCCCTGTCCATCAATTGCACGCGCCGCTGCAGCTTGCCCTTGAGGCGGATGATGTGTCTCTCGCGCAGCTTGGTGAAGGAGCGCGCCACGGTTTCGATGGTCAGGCCGAGATAATCGGCGACGTCGCTGCGGCACATCATCAGGTCGAATTCGCTCTCGCCGGGGTGACGTTCGGCCATCTCCTCGATGAAGACGGCGACGCGTTTTAAGGCGCTCTGTTCGATCATCGCCAGCTGCCGCGACTGGGCCTTCGCTAGATTGGCAAGGGCGATGTTGAGCAGGCTGCCCGTGGGGGTGCTGTTTGCTGTCGTGGCGAAAGGGCGGATCCTTGCTTCGCAGACGGCCTCGGCGAAGTCGGCGCGGCAGTCGCCCTGTTCTAGGCCGAACCAATCGCCCTTGGCGCAGAAGGACAAGATGTGCCGGTGCCCATCGGGCATCAGCCGGTAGATCCTGATCGCGCCGGCCTCCACCTGGTAGAAGGCGAGCACCTTCTGGCCCTCGCTATAGACGATCTGGTCCTGTTTCAGCCTGATCGTCTGGTCGGCATGGGCGGCAGGTTCAAAAGCGCGCGGACGCGTGGGGACTTGGATAGGCTCCTGTCGCAGATCGTGAACATGCAACATCGTATCTCCCTCCATTCCCCACAGAATAGGCAAATCGGGCGGCGCGGCACATTCGAAATTCCCCTTACGTAGTGCTACGGAAGCTCACTTCGCGCACGGGGTGTATAACGGCCCAAGGTGAGAATCCCAGCCCCACAGAACGACCGGGTCTTTCCGCAGGAGGGATCGATGGCAGCGAGCGACGGCGAGAACCGCGACGCCGAACAGAACCGTGCCGAGATCATCGACCAGCTCGAGCGGATCTTGAGAAGTCGCGAGTTCCAGGCGCCGGATCGTGGCCGTCGTTTTCTGCGCTATATCGTCGAAGAGGCGGTCGATGGTCGAGCCGAGTGGCTGACCGCCTATAATATCGCGCAGGCGGTGTTCGGTCGCGGCGCGGATTTCGATGCGCAGAGCGATCCTGTCGTCAGGATCGAGGCGGGCCGCATCCGGCGGGCGCTAGAGCGCTATTACCTTGTCAGCGGTGGTGGCGACCCCGTGCATATCACCATTCCCAAGGGGCATTACGCGCCGCGTTTCGAGCGGCGAGCCGCGACCCAGGGGGCGGTGAATGGGCCCGCCGCGAGCTCAGGCTTGGCGAGCGGCTCGGCACAGCCGGGGCGGAGTGCGCGCAAGCCCGGCTATCGCGATCTTCTGGTGCCGGTTGGCGTTCCCGCCGTCTTCGCGGCGCTTGCCATGCTGGCGCTTGTTCGTCCGCTGGAGGAGTATCTTGCGCCCGCGCCGGACCGACCGGCGGCAGCGCAGGACCAGGTGGGTGGCGTGCGTGTTATCGTCGAGCCGCTTGCTGTCCTCGGCGCTCCCTCAGGCGGCGCGGAGATCGCTAGGGGATTGAACGACCAGATCATCTCGCAGCTGACGAAGCTCGATGGCGTCGTGGTCATGACGCCCGCCAGTTCTTCCCCCGCGGATGCTGCGGGGAACGCGGTGTTTGCGTTGCAGGGCAATGTCACCTTCGAGGACGAGGCGCTGCATGTGCAGCTGCGGTTGATCCGCAGCGCCGACGGGCGGGTGATATGGGCGAAGCGGTTCGATCACGACACGACGGGGCAGAACGTCTTCGATCTGCAGGACGCGATCGGGACGCGGGTCGTCAAGGACATCGCCACAATCAATGAAATCAAGGATGCGTCGCAGCGGCGATAGCAATGTTCGGCTGGCCGCCCGCGCTCTGTCGGTTCACTTTGGGCTGTTTGCGTTCGGGCGCTCGCCGCTGAGGCCGGCCATCTCGTTGCCGACACCCACCGCGCGCAGCCCGGTCAGCATTCGCTCAAGATCTTCCGGGCGCTGCAGACGCCGGGATACTTCCTCGCGAACGTTCTTCATCATCTCGGGCGCGTGGGCGTTCAACCAGTCTCTCAATTGCACGGCTTCTTCGGTCTTGCCTTCGGCTCCAAGGATGGAGAGCAGAACCAGGCGGTGCATCGGGTTGTATTCCAGGTCAGACATGCGCGACCACAGCTCGGCGGCCTGCAGGTCACCGCGCATATATGCGCAGAGCGCCATGCCGACTTCATAATAACCCTTGGGGCCGGCATCCTTGTTGACGGCGCGGGAGACGAGCTCGCAGCCGGATTGCCACTTGCCGGACATGGCGAGCCGCAGCCCGTATTCGCCGGCGACCTCGGTGTCGTTGGCGTTGGCGGCATAGGCGGCGGCGCCGAGTTTCAGCGCCTTGTCGATATCGTTGGTAAAGAAGCTGACCTGCATCGCGGCCTGCAGCGCGCGGGTATTGTTTGGAGCCATTGTCGTTGCGCGCTCGGCTGCCTTGGTCGCCAATGTCATGGCCTCGGGCGATGGTTGCGCGCCGAGCTTGTAGCGGAACCGGATTTCATCGATGTAGACGAGCGACAGCAGCGCCCAGGATGTGGCATTGTTCGGGAAGCGCTCGGTCGCGCGAAGGAGGCAATCGCGGGCGGCGGCATGGCTTTTTGCATCCATTCCCCGGCGGTAGCTGTAATAGGCGAGCGTGCAGTCGTAGGCTCCGCCCACTTCGCTCAAGGACGGTTCGGCGATCTTGTCGATATCGGTGACGAAGATCGCGCCGTAGGGCTGGGCGACGGACACCGCGATATCCTGTCCGATATCGGCCTGGATTTGCAGGATGCTCTTGGCGCCAAGATCGGCGTCGTAATTGTTTGCCCAGATGACAGCCGCATCCGAGCGGCGGATCAGCCTCGAGATGGAGCGCAGCCTGTTGCCGTCGCGCTGAACGCTGCCCTGCAAGGCAAAGCCGTGCAGGTTTCCGTCCTTGGCCCTCGATGGGTCGGCGACGACGATGATATCGTCGAAGGTTGCGAGCTGGCCGATGATCTCGTCCCTCAACCCCTGGGCGATGTCGGCGGTGGCGCCTTCTTCCCCATCCGATTGGAAGTTCTCGACGATGATCGTCGGGCTGGAGGTATCGGCGACCGGGGATTGCTGCGCGCCGATCCGGCCGTTCAGCAAGCTCGCCGGCCAAAGGAGGTAACCGGCTGTCGCGGCGATCAGGAGTGTCGCGCCAACGGCAAGCGCGGCGAACGCTCGTGTATCTCGCGTCTTGCGATCGGCCGGTGCGCGTGTCGTCGGGGGCTCGGAACGAGGGGCCGGATCGGCGGATGGATGCGATGGTTCGGCATAGTCGAAATGCGGGACGTAGCCACCCTTGGGTATGGTGATCACGATCGGATCGGACTGCCCGGCGACGAGATAATAGCGCTCGAGGCCACGGCGAATGCGGCCAGCTTCTATCCTGACGACGGGGTCGTTCTGTGCGTCGAACGAACTTTGCCTGCCGAAGATTTCATTGGCGATGGTGAAGGCCTTGAGGAACTGGGCGCGTCCCTCCAGGGTCTCTGTGACCACGAAGCGCAGGAACTTCCGGCCACGCTCGGGCGAGTGAAACTCGTCGCTGGCGAGAACACGCTCGAGTTGCTGGAGGATTTCGTCCGGTTTAGGTCCTGGTTCGCCCGAAAACTCGACCTTTGCGCTACTCATGATGCCCCTCCGACACGATCACGCAATCATCTTTAGTCCATGCTAATTGAGCATATCCCATAACCATGTGTGGTTTCAATGACTTTGTCGAGCGCAGCTTAAAGTAGCCTGGCCGGTACCGCTGGTAGAGCCGGGCCGCGAGGCGCGGCGGGCTGCGGCATGCCGCCTGACGTCAAGACCATGCGCAGCAGTTCCGCCAAGTTGCGCGCCTCCATTTTCGCCATGACGTTGGCGCGATGAACCTCGACGGTGCGGGCGCTGATGCCGAGGTTGAAGGCGATCATCTTGTTCTGCAGACCATCAAGAACGGCGGCCAGAACCTGGTGTTCCCTATCGGTCAGCTGCCGCATCCGGTTGGCGACCGTTTCGGTGTCCACTGGTGTGGGCGAGGGGGGCGTACGACGCGATGTGGCCTGGTTGATCGCGGCGATCAGCGCCTGGTCCTCGAACGGCTTCTTGATAAAATCGGCCGCACCCGCCTTCATCGCCTGCACCGCCGTCTCCACGTCTCCGTCGCCGCCGACGAGGATCGTGGGGATGTTGGCATTGAGCGCATTCAGCCGTTCCAGCAGCTGCAACCCGTCAGTGCAGGACATCCGCGTGACTTTGACGAGGCATGCCCTGCCGGAGACCGGCAGCTGATCCAGAAACGCCGACGCGCTCTCATAGGCGCGAACCGCGAAGCCCGAGGATATCAGCAGGAACGTCAGGGATCGCCGCGGTATCTCCTGGTCGTCGACGAGGTGCACGGTCAGGTCATTCGCCATCGAGTAAACTCTCCCTCAAATGCAACGAAAGCGCGAGAGCGCGGTTCCCCTGTCCACTCTCTCACTGACTGTATATTACCACTACACTGCGCTCTTCAGGCGTAGCATCGCGTAACATCTGTGGTAGCCGACACGTTGAAAACATTGATGTTGGACGTTTCAAGCGCCCGTATGCGTTGATCCGGCTCAATGCCTCTTCCCATCCAACGGCCTATTGTCGCGCGACTTTCCCCAATTCGCGCCCCCAATTCTCAATGGAGCCCCTACGATGAGAAAGCTGGTTCTTGCGACAGGAATTGCGATCGCCGCCGTGATGGCGGCCCCTGTCGGTGCGCAGCAGGATCGCAAGGAATATCGCCGCATGAACTGGGCCGAAAACCTGCCCGATGCGGTGAAGGCCTATCACGGCAAGCGGTTCTCGGTCGTCAGCTATCGCACGGCGATCGAAACCGGCGCGCTGCATCAGCCGGGCAAGCCGGATGAGGTGAAAGCCGTTCGGGCGGCTGCGCGGTCCAACAAGTGGCTGGTCGAACAGCTGAAGGCGAAGAAGCTGACGCCCGATGATATCGAGTGGGTCACGCGGGCGCGCAACGGCAACCTCGTCTTCTACGTGGAATGACCGTGGCCGCAGCAATGGCCTCCTGACCAGCAATACCGCTCCGCGCATTGCTTGCGATCAATGACACGGCCGAACCCGTCCCGTTAGGCTGATCTCATCCGTGGGTAGCAGGGCGATCGCTATCCCAGGCAGCTTGGAGGAGAGCGCGATGCGCGGTTTTGGGGTTCATTCGGAAGTCGGGAAGCTCAGAACGGTGATGGTCTGCCGACCGTCGCTCGCCCACCAGCGGCTGACGCCGGGCAATTGCCATGATCTTCTCTTCGATGACGTGCTCTGGGTTCACGAGGCGCAGAAGGATCACTACGACTTCGTGCTGAAGATGCAGGAGCGCGGCGTCGAGGTTCTTGAGCTGCACGACATGCTGGCGCAGACGCTCGCCGACAAGCCGGCGCGCGACTTCGTGCTCGATCGCCGCATTACGCCCAATGTGCTCGGCTCGCAGATCGCCGAGGCGGTGCGGCCCTGGCTCGACGAGATGCCGGCGACACAACTCGCGGCCTTCATGATCGGCGGCATCGCCATTTCCGACCTTCCCGACGTCAAGGCGAAGACGCTGATGCTGAGCGCGCTGTCGGAGACAGAGTTCGTTATCCCGCCCATCCCGAACACGCTGTTCCAGCGCGATCCTTCCTGCTGGATGTATAATGGTGTGACCTGCAATCCGATGTTCTGGCCGGCGCGGCAGCCCGAGACGCTGATCCAGCGCGCGGTCTACAAGTTCCACCCGACGTTCCGCGACGGCGATTTCAAGATCTGGTGGGGCGACAGCGACGAGGATTTCGCCAATGCCTCGATCGAGGGCGGCGACGTCATGCCGATCGGTAATGGCACCGTTCTGATCGGCATGGGCGAGCGCACCACCTATCAGGCGGTCGGCCAGGTCGCGCGCGCGCTCTTCAAGAACAAGGCGGTCACCAGGGTCATCGGCTGCCTGATGCCGAAGAGCCGGGCGGCCATGCACCTCGACACGGTCTTCAGCTTCTGCGACCGCGATGTGGTGACGCTATTTGCCGAGGTCGTCGATCAGATCCGCTGCTACAGCATGGTGCAGACGGATGACGACGGCAATTTCGACATTCATCCCGAGACGGAGCCGATGCTCGATATCGTCGCCAAGGCGCTCGGTGTCGGCAAGCTCAGGGTCGTGGAAACAGGCGGCAACGCCTACCAGGCCGAGCGCGAGCAATGGGACGACGGCAACAACGTCGTCGCCTTGGAGCCCGGCGTCGTGGTCGGCTACGACCGCAACACCTACACCAACACGCTTCTTCGCAAGGCGGGCATCGAGGTCATTACCGTTCGCGGTTCCGAACTCGGCCGCGGTCGTGGCGGCGGGCATTGCATGACATGCCCGATCTGGCGCGATCCCGCCTATTGACAGCAGACATCCTGAAACAGCCCTACGGAGCAAGACCATGAGCTTCAATCTGCGCAACCGTTCGCTTCTGACCGTGCAGGATTATACGCCGCGTGAATTCCGCTACCTCCTCGATCTCGCGCGCGATCTGAAGCGGGCCAAATATGCCCGCACCGAGCAGCAGCACCTGAAGGGCAAGGAGATCTGCCTGATCTTCGAAAAGACCTCGACGCGCACGCGATGCGCCTTCGAGGTCGCCTGCTCGGACCAGAGGGCGAACGTCACCTATCTTGATCCCTCCGGCTCGCAGATCGGGCACAAGGAATCCTTCAAGGACACGGCGCGCGTGCTTGGCCGCATGTATGATGCGATCGAATATCGCGGTTCGGCGCAGCAAGGCGTGGAGACGCTGGCGCGCTATGCCGGCGTGCCCGTCTATAACGGCCTGACGGATGAGTATCATCCGACGCAGATGATCGCCGACGTGATGACCATGCGCGAACATGCCGACAAGCCGATCGCAGATATCAAATACGCCTATATCGGCGACACACGCTCGAATATGGGCCATTCGCTGCTGATCGTCGGCTGCCTGATGGGCATGGACGTCCGGATTTGCGGGCCGAAATCGCTTTGGCCAGCCGAGGAATACATCAAGATCGCCAGGGAATTGCAGGAGCGATCCGGCGCGCGGCTTCTGATCACCGACGATCCGAAGGAAGCGGTGAAGGGCGTCGATTTCATCCACACCGATGTCTGGGTGTCGATGGGCGAACCGAAGGACGTCTGGCGCGAGCGCATCAAGCTGTTGACGCCCTATCAGGTCAATGAAGCGCTGATGAAGGCGAGCGGCAATCCGCAGACCAAGTTCATGCATTGCCTGCCGGCCTTCCACGACACCGAGACGACACTGGGCAAGCAGATCGCCGAGGATTACGGCATGAGCAATGGTCTGGAGGTGACCGGCGAGGTGTTCGAATCCGAGGCCAATGTGGCGTTCGAGCAGGCGGAAAACCGGCTGCACACGATCAAGGCGCTGCTTGTCGCGACATTGGGAGACTAGGATGCGGATCGTCATCGCGCTTGGCGGCAACGCTCTTCTCCGGCGCGGGGAAGCGATGACCGCGGATGTCCAGAGACGCAATACGCGGGTGGCGGCCGAGGCGATCGCGCCGCTGGCCGCCGAGCATCAGCTGATCATCACCCATGGCAACGGGCCGCAGGTCGGCTTGCTTGCGCTGCAGGGCGCCGCCTACAAGCCTGATGAGGCCTATCCGCTCGACGTGCTCGGCGCCGAGACGGAGGGAATGATCGGCTACATGCTGGAACAGGAGCTCGGCAATGTGCTGCCTTTCGAGCAGCCGCTGGCGACGCTGCTCACCATGGTCGAGGTCGATGCCGACGATCCTGGTTTCACGAACCCCACCAAGTTCGTCGGCCCGGTCTACGAGAAGGCCGATGCCGATCGCATCCGCGCGGAAAAGAACTGGGTGTTCAAGCAGGATGGCGACAAGTGGCGCCGTGTTGTCGCTTCGCCCCTTCCCAAGCGCATCTTCGAGATCCGGCCGGTGCGCTGGCTGCTAGAGCAGCGCACCATCGTCATCTGCGCCGGCGGCGGCGGGATTCCCACCATGTACGAGAAGGGCAAGGAGCGTCACCTGGTTGGCGTCGAGGCGGTCATCGACAAGGACCTCTGCTCGGAACTGCTGGCGCGCGAGATCGGCGCCGATCTGCTGATCATGGCGACCGATGCGCCGGCGGTCTGCCTCGATTGGGGCAAGCCGTCGCAAAAGGCGATCCACAAGGCCCGCCCCGGAGACATGAAGCAGTTCGATTTTCCGGCGGGTTCCATGGGGCCGAAGGTCGATGCCGCATGCCATTTCGCCGAGACGACGGGCAAGGCTTCGGCGATCGGAGCGCTTGCGGATATTGCCGGCATGGTGCGGGGCGAATTGGGCACGATCATCGATGGCCGTTTCGGTGGGCTCAGCTGGCACGGGTGAACGGGCGGACCGAAGAGGCAGAGATTAGAGCGAGGCAGCGGGGCGTATCGGCGCCCCGTTTTGCGTTTCGACGCCTTGTGTGCGCGCGACCTCGCCGTTTCGCCGTTGCCAGACATAGACGGGAATGCCGAGCATCAGGAGGACCATGCCATAGAGCACCGGCTCGGCGCCCGAGCCATAGAGCGTGAACATGGCAAAGAGGAAGGCGATCAATTCGATGATGGTGACGCGGGGCGTCTTCTGCCCGTTGCTCAGCCGCGAGGCGACAAGGGTGCCGGCGAGCGCGCAGAAGGCGTAGGGGACGACTGCCGTCATCGTGCTCAGCCCCACCATCAGCCGGTAGACCGCCGCGAAGCTATCGGAACCGACCGCCTGGACGAGGACGAGCAGGGTCGCGAAGGTGGCCGAGACGACCATGCCGATGGCGGGAACGCCGCGGCTGGAGAGGCGGGCGAAGAGCGGTGGAAACAGGCCGTCGCGGGCGGCGGCCATCGGCACCTGGCCCATCAGCAGGGTCCAGCCATTGAGCGCGCCGATCGAGGAGATCACCACCGCGATCGAGATCGCCAGTTCGCCGCCACGCCCCCACATCAGCCCCGCCGCTTCCGAGAAGGGGGCGACGGAGTGGATGAGTTGCGGGCGCGGCACGACGCCCATCACGACGACGGTGCCAAGCACATAAAGAGCCGCGGCGATGGAAATACCGAGCACGGTCGAACGGGGGATTGTTCGGCGCGCGTCTCGGACATCGCCAGCGGGAACGGTGGCCGATTCAAGACCCAGATAGGCAAACATGGTGAGCGGCGCCAGGGCCGCGAAGGATTGCAGCAGCGACTGGCCGCTCGGGTTGAATTCGGCGAAATGCGAGGTGTCGATATAGAGGAGACCGATGATGGCGACTGCGCCGAAGGGGAGGAGCTTGGCGTAGGTCGTCACCTGCGCGAAGAGCCCGGCCGCGTGCACGCCGCGCAGGTTGATGACGCCAAGCGTCAGGATCGTTGCCGTCAGCCGGTTGCCGAGGGCAGGGAAGAGATCGATCATCACGCCGGTAAAGGCGATGGCGATGACGGGAAGCGACGACCAGATCGAGATCCAGTAACCCCAGGCGATCAGAAAGCCTGCGAAATCGCCATAGGCAAGCCGTGTATAGGCGTAGGGACCGCCGACTGCCGGCACCATGCCGGCAAGCCGCGCGAAGGTGAGACCAAGGCAGATCGCGCCGGCGCCCATGATCATCCACACCAGGATCGCCAGATTGCCATAGGGGGCGACGGCGGCCGGCGACAGATAGAAGCCGGACCCGACCATGTTGCCGACGACGATGGCGGTACAGGCGGCGAGCCCGAGGCTTTTGCCGTTCTGCGAGGTCGTCATGAAATCCCTCCCGAAGATCGGTTCACCGCTGTGGACGATAGCCGTCGGACGGTCCGGGATAGCGTCCCGGCTTGTGCGGCCACGGGCATCCTCTTCCCAATCCGCAAGGCTCGCAATCCGGATCAATGCGTAGTACGCCCCAACGCCTGAAGCCTTCACCATTCGTGTGAACGCGCTAAAATGAGATGGGCAGCCAGCGGAGACGGTGATGCGGAACGAGCAGCGCTTTTTGACCATATCGATCGTGGCGACCGTCGTGGTGGCGGCTCTCGGCATCGTCTTCGGCATCATCTCGGGCTCATTTTCCATCGCCTTCGACGGCGTCTATTCGCTGGCCGATGCGGCGATGACCGGGCTCGCGCTCTGGGTGTCGAGCCTGATCGTGCGGTCGGCGGAAAGCAATGCCAAGTCCGGCCGCATCCGCAATCGCTTCACCATGGGCTTCTGGCATCTGGAGCCTATCGTGCTTTTGCTCAACGGCTGCCTGCTGATGACGGTCGCCGTCTACGCGCTTGTTAATGCCGTCATCAGCGTCATCAATGGCGGGCACGAGCTGCATTTCGGTGCCGCGATCGTCTATTCCGGCGCCACGCTTGTCGTCTGCGTGGTCATGGCGTCGATCGGCATTGCATTGAACCGCAGCCTGAAGTCCGATTTCATCGCGCTCGATATCAAGGCCTGGATCATGTCCGGCGGCATCGCGTTTGCGTTGCTCGTCGCCTTCGTGATCGGTCTTGCGGTGCTGCCGACGCCAATGGCCTGGATCGCCCGATATGTCGACCCCGTCGTGCTCGGCCTCGTCTGCCTGGTGATGATCCCGCTGCCGATCGGCACGATCTGGAAGGCGCTGAGCGAGGTGCTCTTGATCGCGCCCGTCGATCTGCAGGAGCATGTCGACCAGGTGGCGTCGGAGACCGTTCAGCGCCTTGGCTTCCTCTCCTACCGCGCCTATGTCGCGCGCGTCGGAAGGGCGACCGAGGTCGAGCTCTATTTCATCGTGCCCGAGGGGCTGCCCGCCAAGACGATCGAGGAATGGGATGCCCTGCGCGACGATATCGGAGACCGGATCGGCGGCGAGGGGGCCAATCGCTGGCTGACCATCGCCTTTACCGCCGATGCCGAATGGGCCGAATAGGCACCGTTTCTCTTAGCTGTATGCTTTTGCCTTCACGTTGACTGCAATCAACGACGGTCCGCAACCTCCCGTGTACCATCCGCCCAATCTCAGACGCACGCAGCGGCATGGCAGCCGCTGTCCAAACTTGGGTTCTGGAGGGGCGCATGGAATTCCACAAGTCATTTCCGATCGCAGTCATCGACGAGGATTTCGACGGCAAGAGCGCTGCCGGCCGAGGGATGCGCGATCTGGCGGCCGCCATCGAGGCGGAAGGGTTTCGTGTCGTCTCCGGCGTCACTTATGAGGATGCGCGGCGGCTGGTGCATATCTTCAACACGGAGTCCGCCTGGCTGGTTTCCGTCGACGGGACGGAGGACAAGGCGTCGCGCTGGCAGGTGCTGGAGGAGGTTCTGAGCGCCAAGCGCCGCAAGAACGACCGGCTTCCGATTTTCCTGTTCGGCGACGACACGACGGCCGAAGACGTGCCGGCCAGCGTGCTGCGCCATGCCAACGCCTTCCTGCGGCTCTTCGAGGATTCCGCCGAGTTCATGGCCCGCGCCATCGTGCAGGCGGCGCGCAACTATCTCGACCGGCTGCCGCCGCCGATGTTCAAGGCGCTGATGGATTACACGCTGGAGGGGGCGTATTCCTGGCATACGCCGGGCCACGGCGGCGGCGTCGCCTTCCGCAAAAGCCCGGTCGGGCAGCTCTTCTACACCTTCTTCGGCGAGAACACGCTGCGGTCGGACATCTCGGTGTCGGTCGGCAGCGTCGGGTCGCTCCTGGATCACGTCGGGCCGATCGCGGAAGGGGAGCGCAACGCGGCGCGCATCTTCGGCACGGATGAGACGCTGTTCGTCGTCGGCGGCACATCGACCGCCAACAAGATCATCTGGCACGGCATGGTCGGACGCGGCGATCTCGTTCTTTGTGACCGCAATTGCCACAAGTCGATCCTGCATTCGCTGATCATGACCGGCGCGACGCCGATCTATCTCATTCCCTCACGCAACGGGCTCGGCATCATCGGGCCGATCTCCAAGGATCAGTTCACACCCGAGGCGATCGCACAGAAGATCGCGGCCAGCCCGTTTGCGGGCGAGACCAGCGGCAAGGTGCGGCTGATGGTCATCACCAACTCCACCTATGACGGCCTCTGCTACAATGTCGACGCCATCAAGGTGTCGCTCAAGGATTCCGTCGAGGTGCTGCACTTCGACGAGGCCTGGTATGCCTACGCGAATTTTCACGAGTTCTACGACGGCTTCCACGGCATCTCGTCGACGCAGCCGGCGCGCTCGCAGAACGCCATCACCTTTGCAACCCATTCGACGCACAAGCTTCTCGCGGCCTTCTCGCAGGCGTCGATGATCCACATCCAGCACGCCGAGAACAAGAAGCTCGACGTCACGCGCTTCAACGAAGCCTTCATGATGCACACCTCGACCTCGCCGCAATACGGCATCATCGCGTCCTGCGATGTCGCCGCGGCGATGATGGAGCAGCCGGCCGGCCGCGCGCTGGTGCAGGAGACGATCGACGAGGCCATCAGCTTCCGCCGGGCGATGAATGCGGTGCGCGGGCAGATGGGGCAGAGCTGGTGGTTTGATGTGTGGGAGCCCACGATCGCCGAGGAGACGCCGAGCGATACGCATGCAGAGTGGGTGCTGAAGCCCGGCGATGCCTGGCACGGCTTTACCGGGCTTGCCGAAAACCACGTGATGGTCGATCCGATCAAGGTCACCATCCTGTCGCCGGGGCTTTCGGCGGATGGGACGATGCAGGAGCACGGGATACCGGCGGCTGTTATCACCAAGTTCCTCTCCTCGCGCCGGATCGAGATCGAGAAGACCGGGCTTTACTCCTTCCTCGTGCTGTTCTCGATGGGGATCACGCGCGGCAAGTGGAGCACGCTCGTCACCGAGCTCATCAATTTCAAGGATCTCTACGACAGCAACGCGCCATTGACGCGGGCGCTGCCGGCGCTGGCCGCCGCTCATCCCGAGGCCTATGGCAATATGGGCCTGCGCGATCTCTGCGAGCAGATCCACGCCATCTACCGCAAGGACGATGTGCCGAAGGCGCAGCGCGAGATGTATACGGTGCTGCCCGAGATGGCGCTGCGGCCGGCCGATGCCTACGATCATCTCGTCAAGGGACGGATCGAGAGCGTCGAGATCGACAATCTGATGAACCGCATCCTGGCGGTGATGATCGTTCCCTATCCGCCGGGTATTCCGCTGATCATGCCCGGCGAGCGGATCACCGAAACGACGAAGTCCATTCAGGATTACCTGCTTTACGCGCGCGATTTCGACCGCAAGTTCCCCGGCTTCGAGACCGATATTCACGGCCTGCGCTTCGAGGCCGGCAGCAATGGGCGGCGCTACCTCGTCGATTGCGTGGCGGAGGGGGCGGCCCAATGATCCCGCGCGACGTGAAATCCCCGACGGTTGCGATACCGTTTAACAAGATGCTGAAGATCGTCGCGGTCGTCGATCGCGACAACCGCCAAGTGCAGGAGCTGCTGGCGCAGCTTGCCGCCGACAATTTCGAGGTCGAGCTCCGCGATGACTACACGGCCGACGTTTCGGAAGACGCGTCGGTGGGCGCCTATATCGGCTCCGTCGAGGGCGGGTTGTTGCCCTATGCGCGCGGCTTTCTCCGCTCGCTGCGCGAGGCGGGTTTCCGCACGCCGGTCTGGGCGATGGCGGATACGCTCAGTATCTCGGACATGGACGTCGTCGAGATGGCGGGCGAGGTGGATGGCTTCGTCTATCTCGGCCAGCAGACGCCGGCCTTCTACGCCAAGCAGATTGTTTCCAGCCTGATCAACTACGGCAAGTCGCTGCTGCCGCCGTTCTTCGGGGGCATGATGGCCTATGACGGCGAAGCCAATATCGCCTTCGATTGCCCCGGCCACCAGGGCGGGCAGTTTTATCGCAAGTCTCCGGCCGGGCAGCTGTTCTTCAAGTATTTCGGCGAGAGCATCTTCCGCAACGATCTTTGCAATGCAGACGTCGATCTTGGCGACCTGCTGATCCATGAAGGCCCCGCTGTCGAGGCGCAGAAGCAGGCGGCGCGGATATTCGGGGCGGATCGAACCTATTTCATCCTGAACGGCACCAGCACCTCCAACAAGGTGGTGACCAACGCGGTGCTGCGCGCCGGCGATCTCGTGCTGTTCGATCGCAACAATCACAAGTCGCTGCATCAGGGCGCGCTGGTGCAGGCCGGCGCGATCCCGATCTATCTGCCGACGGCGCGCAATTCCTTCGGCATGATCGGCGCCGTCGACTGGGCGGCGTGGGACGAGGGCTGGCTGCGCCAGCAGATCGCGGCCCATCCGCTTCTGGCGGACAAGAGCCGGGCCAATGCCGAGCGGCCCTTCCGGCTCGCCTGCATCCAGCTCGCCACCTATGACGGCACGATCTACAATGTCCGCCAGGTCATGGAGAAGATCGGCCATCTCTGCGACTACGTGCTCTGGGACGAAGCCTGGATCGGCTACAACGCGTTCCATCCGCTGTTCGAGGGCCATAGTCCGATGCGGCTCAAGGACCTCAAGCCCGACATGCCCGGCCTGTTCTCGACGCAGTCGGTGCACAAGCAGGGGGCGGGCTTCTCGCAAGCGTCGCAGATCCACAAGCGCGACGAACATATCAGCGACCAGCGCCGCTTCATCGAGCACAAGCGCTTCAATGAATCGCTGCTGATGCATGTCTCGACATCGCCCTTCTATCCGCTGTTCGCCTCGCTCGACGTCAATGCGAAGGTGCATGAGGGCAAGGCCGGCGAGATGCTCTGGGACCGCTGCATCGGTCTCGGGATCGAGGTGCGCAAGAAGCTGCGCGGTTTCGTTCAGCACTACGAGAGCAAGGCGACGAGCGCCGAGGAGCAATGGTTCTTCGACCCCTTCGTGCCGGACAAGATCTCCGTCACGGGGTCCAAACATACCGGCGATCTCAAGGGCATAAGGTGGGAGGACGTGCCGACCGATGTCTTGAAGCGCGAGCAGCAGTGCTGGCGGTTCGACCCCGAGGCGACGTGGCACGGCTATGCCGGCTACGCGCCCGGCTACACGATGGTCGATCCCAACAAGCTGACGCTTCTGACGCCCGGTATCGACCGGAAGACCGGCGAATATCGCGAGTTCGGCATCCCGGCGACCGTCGTCGCCAACTATCTGCGCGAGCAGCGCGTCGTGCCGGAGAAATGCGATCTGAACAGCCTGCTCTTCCTGCTGACGCCGGCCGAAGACGAAAGCAAGCTCAACACGCTGGTCGCCAAGCTGGTGAAATTCAAGAACCTGTGGGATCGCGACGCGCCGCTACAGGATGTGTTGCCGACCGTCTTTGCCGCCAATCGCGAGCGCTATCAGGGCTATACGGTGCGGCAGGTCTGCAAGGAGATGCACAGCTTCTACCGCTCTGCCGGCGTCAAGGAATTGCAGCGCCTGTGCTTCCGTTCCGAGAGCTTTCCGGAGCCGGCGATCTCGTCGAAGCAGGCTTACGAGGCGCTGGTCGCCAACAATGTCGACTACGTGCCGCTGTCGGAAGCCGCCGGGCGCATTTCGGCGACGCTGGCGCTGATTTATCCGCCCGGCATCGGCGTGATCGTGCCCGGAGAGCGCTGGGACAACAGGGCGCGGCCGATGCGCGATTATTTCCTGGCCTTCGAGGAGTCCTTCAATCGCTTCCCTGGCTTCAACTACGAAGTCCAGGGCGTGTTTCAGGAACGGATCGATGGGCGCATCAAGTTCCACACATATGTCGTGCGCGAGTAGGGCGAGGGGAGTGTCATCATGACCGATCACACAATGCATGCTGCGGCCGATACCACGGCCAAGAAGAAGATGAACCTGATGCAGCTGACCTTCATCGTCGCCGTCAACATGATGGGGTCGGGCATCATCATGCTGCCGGCGAACATGGCGCAGGTCGGCGCCATCTCGCTGCTCTCCTGGATCGTCACGGCGCTCGGCTCGATGGCGATTGCCTACGGTTTCGCGCAGGCCGGGTTGTTCAATCAACGCCCCGGCGGCATGTCAGCTTACGCCGAGGATGCCTATGGCAAGGACGGCTACTTCCTCGTCTTCTTCCTCTATTTCCTGTCGCTGGCGATCGGCAATGTCGCGATCGGCATCTCGGCGGTGGGCTATCTCGCCGGCTTCTTCCCGGTGCTGACCTCGACGCCCGTCATGACCTGCGTCGCGCTGATCGCCCTCCTGTGGCTCACCACGGCCGCCAATTTCGGCGGCCCGCGCATCACCGGGCGGATCGGGTCGATCACCGTGTGGGGCGTCATCATTCCGGTCGGTCTCTTGTCGATCATCGGCTGGTTCTGGTTCAGTTCGAGCACGTTTGGTGCTGCCTGGAATCCGAAGGGGCTGACGCTGGCGCAGGGGATGGGATCCAGCATCTCGCTGACGCTCTGGGCGTTCCTCGGCATGGAATCGGCGGCGCAGAACTCCGATGCCGTCGAAAATCCGAAGCGTGACGTGCCGCTTGCCTGCATGTTCGGCACGCTCGGCGCCGCCGTCATCTACATCCTGTCGACGACTGTGATCCAGGGCATCGTGCCGAACGCCGATCTTGCGGCCTCGACCGGTCCCTTCGCGCTTGCCTATGCAACCATGTTCAATCCGACGATCGGCTCGATCATCATGGCGCTCGCAGTGCTTGCCTGCGTCGGGTCGCTGCTCGGCTGGCAGTTCACCATCGCGCAGACGGCGCGCACGGCGGCGCAGGAGCGGATGTTCCCGGCGATCTTCTCGCGGGTGAACCAGATGGGGGCGCCGGTCCAGGGCATGATCATCCTCGGCATCGTGCAGACGGGCCTTGCCCTGATGACCATTTCTCCGACGCTCAACGAGCAGTTTTCGGCGCTCGTCAACCTCGCGGTCGTCACCAACGTGCTCCCCTATATCGTGGCGCTTTCGGCTCTCTTCGTGATGATGAAGAAGGCGGGTGTGCCGCCGGCGAAGTACCGGCTGAACTCCATCATCGCCACGCTCGGCATGCTCTACAGCGTGTTCGCGATCTATGCCTCGGGCAAGGACGCGGTGCTTGGCGGCATGCTGGTGACGGGTATCAGCTTCATCATCTACGGCCGGATCGCGCCGCGCTTTGCGAGCGGCCTGAACCGTGTCGCGGCGGCAGAATAGTTCCGGGGAGGATGTGTCATGCAACAGAAAAGTCGTTTGAAGACATTGCTGACCGCGTCGATCCTCGCCGGCGCGGCCGCCTCCATGGCGCTGTCGGCGGCCGAAGCGCAGACGCTCGATCGCATCAAGACGAGCAGTTCGCTGAAGCTCGGCTATGAGCCGGATGCCCGGCCATTCTCGTTCAAGACCGAGCAGGCGGCACCCGGCGGCTACGCGGTCGCGCTGTGCGGCAAGATCGCCGATAGCCTGAAGACGGCGCTGAACCTGCCGCAGCTGAATGTCGAATGGGTACCGCTGACGGACAAGGGGCGGGAGCCGGCGATAAAGGACGGGACGGTGGATCTCGTCTGCGGGGCCGAGCCGATCACGCTCACGCGTCGCGCCGAAGTGTCCTTCTCGCTGCCGATCTTTCCGAGCGGCACGGGCGTGGTTTTGAGCAAGAGCGCGCCTTTGGCGTTGACCGAGGTGCTGGCCTATGGGCAGCCCACCAGCCGGCCGATCTGGCGCGGCTCTCCCGCTCGCACCATCCTCGAGCACAAGACCTTCTCGTCGATCGCGGGCACGACCAGCGAGCGCTGGCTGGCTGACCGGATCAAGACATTCCAGCTGGCGGCGACATCCGTGCCGGTGGAAAGCTATGCGATCGGTATCGAGCGTGTCGTCGACGGCAGTTCGGCCGCGCTGTTCGGCGACATGCCGTTGCTGATGGATGCGGCCGCCCGCAGCGACAATGCCGGCAATCTCGTGGTGCTGAGGCGGCATTTCACCTATGAGCCGCTGGGGCTGGAACTGGCGCGTGGTGACGAAGACTTCCGGCTCGCCGTCGATCGCGCGCTCAGCCAGACTTATGCCGCGGCCGACTTCGTGGACCTCTTCACGACATGGTTCGGCGTGCCCGACGAGGCGATCGTCACCTTCTTCCGGCAGACCGCGCTGCCGGAGTAATCCTGATGCCCACTCGCCTCATCATGGTTGTTAGTCGATAAAAAGCGATATTTGTTGCATCGCGGAACAATCCGACACCCTCAGGGATTCGTACAAGGAGTAGCGAATGCGGAGGTAAGCCATGAACCGGGAGCGCGGACGGAGGAGGCTGATGCTCAGACTGCCGGATATCCGGCATGTGCTGTCAGGCGTGCCCACGGAAGCGCTCGGTGACATGTTCGAGTCCTACGCATTGGCCGCCGACGCACTTGACCGGTTTCGCAGCGAGAAGCCGCTGCAGGAAAGTCTGATCGCGGAGTATTCCGAGCTCTGTCATGAGATCGAGCAGGAGGTCATCCTCTATTGCTCCGGCGGGCTCAGATCTCAGGGGTGAGGTCGTTCAGCCATCATGCGTTCTTGCTCAATCAACCGGCACAAGCGGCTTCGTCTCGGTGCTCTCTCGCGGCGGCCAAGCCCAGGCACGCAGCAGTTCGTAAAACACGCTGAGCACGATCGGCCCGAGGAACAGGCCCAGCAGCCCATAGGATAGCGTGCCGCCGATAACCCCGATCAGGATCACCAGCATCGGCGTCGAGAGACCTTTCGCCATCAGGATCGGCTTCAGCACATTGTCGACAAGCATGATCGGTACCGCGACGACTGTCAGTGCCAAGGCGACCGATGTCGGCCATGAGAGCCAGCCCCAGATGATCGCCGGCACGAGAACGAGCCCCGGACCCAGCTGCATCACGCAGAGCATGAAGATGATGAAGGTCAGCGCGCCCCGTGCGGGCAGGTCGAAGAAGGCGAAGCACAGGCCGCACATCAACGTCTGCAGGAAGGCAACGCCGATGACGCCGCGCGAGACGTTCCTGACCGTCGTTCCCGCGAGCTTGGCGAAGCCGACGCCCCGGTCGCCGGCGATACGGCTTGCCAGAACCTGAATGGTTTCGGCGAGCCGCGTCGACTGGGTGAGGAAGAAGCCGGAGAGGATGACGGAGGCGACGAAGCTCAACACGCCGCCGCTGATCGAGGCGAGCTTGGCGACTACGATGCCCATCACATGCAGGATCGGCTTCTGATATTCGATGATGTTGGAGGCGAGATCGCCGGCGACCTTGTTCCAGCCGGCATAAAGGCGTTCGCCGATGACGGGCCATGCGCGAATGCTCTCGGGTGCTGACGGCAGCGCGAAGCTTTCCGCCTGGAGCTTTCCGACCAGCCCTTCCACCGCGTCGGCGAAATTGACCGCCACGAGCGCCACGGGCGCGATGATCAGCACGAGGCAGGCGACGACGATGACCGTCGCGGCGATCACCGGCCGGTTGCCGATCAGCCGCGAGAGTGCGTTGAACATCGGGTAGAGCGCGACGGCAAGGATGGCCGACCAGACGACGATCAGCGCGAACGGCGCGATGAGAAGCACCGTCCAGTAGGCGAAAAGGCCGATGATCCCAAGGCGCACAAGGTCGCTGACCCTTGCCTCGATCGAGATCTGTCCGGCGTCTTTTGCCGCCATGCCCACGTCGTTCGTCTGGTCCATCGTCATAACCCGCGCCGCGAGCCCCCTTGCGCGTCTGGTTACTGCGTCGTGTCAGGTACGACGTGGCGGACGCTGCCGTCCTCGATGAAGTCCGACGGCCGCTTCTGGCGCTTGCCGAGATCGGGCTCCTCGAACTTGATGCGCTCGTAGGGGATGGACTGCAGAATGTGCGAGATGCAGTTGATCCGGGCGCGCTTCTTGTCGTCCGAGGGGACGATCCACCATGGGGCGTGATTGCTGTCGGTCATCCGGAGCATCTCGTCATAGGCGCGGGTATAGTCCCACCAGCGCTGATAGGACTCGACGTCCATCGGGCTCAGCTTCCACTGCCGGACCGGATCGTCGATGCGGCGCCGGAAGCGACGTTCCTGCTCCTCTTCGCTGACGGTCAGGAAGTATTTGAGCAGCGTCACGCCGCTCTCGACGATCGCCGCCTCGAAACGTGGCGCGAGCTCCAGGAAGCGCTGCACCTTCTTCTCGCTGCAGAACCCCATGACGCGGTCGACGCCGGCGCGGTTGTACCAGCTGCGGTCGAAGATCACGACTTCGCCGGCGGCCGGTAGGTAGTTGATGTAGCGCTGCATGTAGATTTGCGATTTCTCGCGTTCGGTGGGGGCGGGCAGCGCGATGACGCGGAAGACGCGCGGGCTGACCTTCTCGGTGATCCGCTTGATCATGCCGCCCTTGCCGGCGGCGTCGCGGCCTTCGAAGACGATGACCACGCGGGCGCCGGATTTCTTGACCCACGCCTGGAGATGCGCCAGCTCCACCTGCAGGCGGGCGATCTGCTTGTCGTAATCCCACGCCTTCTTTTTCTTCTTGTCCTTGCCGTTGGACTTTGCCGATGGCTCCGGGTCGTGCCCCTTGGTTTCCAGTATCTCGTCCATGGTTCTCCCTCCGTGCTCTTAAACCGTGCTGCCTGCCGATGTCGTGCCTGCCTGGTCGTAATTCCCGATCAGCGCCCGCAGCGCTTCTTCCCTGCCGTTGAAGATGTTGTCCGGACCGATCGTCCTGATGACGCCGGCGCGGCTGAGAATGCCGCGGCTCTCCTCGCTGAGATCGGCGATCGCGAAGGTGATGTTGCGCTTGGCGAGGATCTCGGCCACGGCTTCGAGCGCGGTGGCGCCCGTGCTGTCGATATGGGTGATCGCGCTGGCATCGAGCACGAGGCATCGGGTCTCGGCGGGCAGGTTGCGCGCCACCGAAGTCAGGCGGTTCCTGATGTAATCGGCGTTGTAGAAGAGGATGCTGCCCTGCACGGCGAAGACGGCGGCGCCGTCGACCGGGCGGGCTTCGGGGTGGCGGGCTAGGTCGAAGAAACCGTGCCGGCCTTCGATGCGGCCAAGCAGGCCGTCGCGCGGGAACATCGTCTGGCGCAGCAGATAGACCAGCGTTGCGGCCACCGCGACGATGACGCCGTTGAGCACGCCGAAGCTGATCGCGCCCCACATGGCGATCAGCGCGAAGATGAACTCCATGCGGCTGATGCGCCAGATCTTGCGCAGCTCGTGGACGTCGATGAGGCTGATCGCCGCCATGGCGAGGATTGCGGCAAGCGCCGGAATGGGAAGGATGCGAAGCGCGCTGTGCAGGAAGACGAGGGCCGCGATCAGCGTTGCCGCCGAGACGAGGCCGGCCGCCTGCGAGACGCCGCCGGTCGACAGGTTGATTGCCGTGCGGGAATCCGAAACGCTGATCGGAAACGAGCCGAACAGCCCCGGCGCGATGTTGGCCGCGCCGAGGCCTATCAGCTCCTGGTTCGCATCGACCTCTTCGCCGGTGCGCGAGCCGAAGCTGCGGGCCGCCACGATGCCCGCGCCGAAGCTCACCAGAAAGATCGCGGCAGAGCCGAGTATGATCTTGTCGAGTGGCATCTGGTGGAGCGCGGGCAGCGAGAAGCTTGGCAGGCCGCTCGGGATGTCGCCGACGACGGCGATGCCGCGCCCCTGAAAATCGAAGATGGCCGAGAGCACGACCGAGAGGACGACGACCAGCACCGGCCCTGGAATCTTGAGCTGGAAGGCCCGGACGAGCCACAGCAGCGCGAACATCGCAAGGCCGAGGAGCAGCGAGGGCCAATGGATCAGGCCGCTCTTGCCGGCGATCTCGACGAGCGGCGGGATGAGCCCGTCGGATTCGATCTTCACGCCGGTGAAGCGGCCGATCTGGCCGACGAGGATCGACAGCGACACGCCGGCGAAGAAGCCGACGAGGATGGGGCGCGAAAGGAAGCTTGCGAGAACGCCGAGGCGCAGCAGCTTGGCGGCGATGCAGCAGATGCCGACGCCGAGCGCGAGTGCTGCCGCGATGGCGACCCGATCGACCGGCGTGCCGGCGGGATAGGCGGCGACGATCGTTCCCATGGCCGCGGCAAGCACGGTCATGGTGGCCGCATCGGGGCCCACGACGAGGAGCCGCGAGGGGCCGAAGATCGCGTAGGCGATCGGCGCGACGATGCTGGCGTAGATGCCCGTTTCCGGGGGAAGGCCGGCAATGGCGGGATAGGCGATGGCGCTCGGCAGGCCGACAGCCGCAATCGACAGCCCGGCCGGGATATCGCTCTTCAGCCAATCCCTGCTGAAACCGCTCAGGCCTCGCAACATCGGAAGACTGCCTATCACCGCGGGCTCCTTATCACTTCGTCATCGCTATTCCCGTATTGGTGCCGGCCCCACCCGCAAGAGCGGGACCGGCCTTCTCCCCTCAGTGTTCCAGGAAGACGTAGTTCATCCAGCTGCTCATCCGCAGCAGCACCTTTCTCAGAACCGCGACGTGGTGCCAGTGGTGGGTGTAGACGGCGACCTCGGCGACGACACCGCCGGGTAGCTGGTATCCCTCGGTGCTTTCTAGGAGCTCGATGCTGGCGATCGTCTGGCCGGGTGCGGCGCGTTCGGGCGATTGCGGGTCGATCAGCGCGCCGGAGGGCTGCAGCTGGCCTTGCGCCATCACGTCGATGATCCCCTGCACGCGGGCCTTGAAGATCTTGCCCGGGACCGCCTTGAAGGCCACCTCTGCGTCGTCGCCGACATTGACGCGTTGCAGCGAGTTCTGGATGAAGGCGGCGCCGAGCATCTGGTCCTGGCTGTCGATGAAGACCATGACCGGGCGCAGCGGCAGCGGGTTCGCCATCATGCCAGGGCGCAGGAAGACCTGGGTGACGTAACCGTCGCTCGGGGCGCGGACCGTCGTCTGATCGAGCTCGTATTCAGCGTTGGCAAGCTCGGCCTGCAGGCGGGCGACGGTGGGGTTCGTACCGTTGATTTCCGATTCATAAGCCAGTTTTGCCTGCGTGGCCTGGGCGCGGGCGGTATCGACCGCGGCCTCGGCCGTCAGGTAGAGGCCCCTGCGGTTTTCGACTTCGAGTTCGGAGTAGACGGCGCCACGACCGCTCGACTTGGCGTTTTCGTTGGACGCCTGGAATTTCTCGAAGGCCTGCAGCGAACGATCCCTGGAGGCTTCGGCGCCGGTAACGGCCGCGTTGGCGGCGTCGAGTGCCGCTTTCAATTGCAGCACTGTCTGCTTCGCCTCAGCGAGCGCTGCAGTCTTCTGGTCGACCGTGAATTGGTAGGGGCGCGGATCGATGCGGAAGAGGACGTCACCCTTCTTGAGTGGCGCATTGGGCGTTACCGGCACCTCGATCACCTGGCCGCCGACCGTCGGGATGACGGGCGCGGAGGTGAAGTAGATGCGGGCGTCGCTGGTGTAGGGGTGATTGTAGCTCATCAACAGCAACAGCGTCCCGATCAGGAAGATGCCGCCGAGAACCGATGTCGCCAGCGTCCACTGGTTCACAGGGATGCGGAAGATCTTGAAGATCGCGTAGCAGAGCGCCGCGTAGGTCAGTATGAGAAGCAGGTCCATCAGGCGTTCTCCTTCTCCGATGTCTGGCCTTCCGACTGGCCTTCGAGTTCCGCGATGCGCGCATGCAGGCGTGCGATTTCAGCGTTGGCCTCCTGCGCCGGCGACAGTTTCCCATCGCTGCGAATGCCCCAGCCGCGATCCTCGCGGTAGATCGTTGCCCAGATGAACAGGAACGGCCAGATGGCGTGGAGGGTGAACAGGCTCACCCATCCCGCGACATGGATCGCATCCTGATGCGGATGGTTTCTGGCCTTTGCCATCAGGTGCGGGATGTCGTGGATCGCGATCACCGCGTAGAATAGCGTGATCACGACGAAGAACAGAACGCCCAGTGCGAAATAGTCGAGGAACACGGTTTTTGCCTTTCGACAACGAATGGTCGACCTCAGCGGGTGCGGGGAATACGCAAAAACAATAGACCTGCGGGGCCGGAGACGCCCGTAGCATCACGTAACATCTATCGGATCGAGGGCGGGCGGGTGGTCTTTCGCCGCCGTCGGGGTCATCGCCGATCTGCGAGCTCACGGTGTCAATTCGGGCTGTTCGCCACCATCGAGTACAAGCCGAAATGATCGCGGATGCCGCGTATCTTCGCGTATCTTACGTCTGCGTCCGCGCTCATCCGCCCTATAATCAGCTGGTCTTCCTGGGGGGAGATCGGCGGTGGGGGGTGCGATGAGCTGGAGAGAAAGCAATACGCCGCGACTGTCCGCTCTCGCCGTCGCCGAGGTCCATTTTCCCGAGAAGGCCAAGAGGGTTCGGCATCTCTACCAAGTCAGCGAAACGTTCCGCAGCATGTGCGAAGACCTCGCGGTGATCCTGGAGACGCTGGCCCATCTCGACGATCTTCCGCGCACGGAGCGGGAGGCGCGCCGGCAGGAATACAAGGAACTGGAGAAGGCGCTTCTCAGCGAAATCGGCGAGGCGCTGTCGCAATCGAACGTCGTATCGCTCAAGCGCTCCTGAGCGCCCGGACATGGAGCGCGCCAAGAGCAGCATTCATCGCCATTTGCACGGAAAGGTCGACGCGTCATGAAATCAAGATCGTTCAGACTAACTGCCGGCCTGACAACTGGTTTGACGGCGCTGGCGCTCATCTCCATGCAGGAGCCATCCTTCGTGTTCGCCCAGACGGCGGCTCCCGCTGCCGCGCCGGCGCCCGCGGCGCCTGCTGCTGCGACCGACCTCTTGTCCGAGGATGAGCTGGAGGTGCTGGTCGCCCGTATCGCGCTCTATCCGGACGAGCTGGTCGCCGCGATTTCGGCGGCGTCGCTTTTCCCGCTGCAGATCATCGAGGCGCAACGTTTCCTGGACTCCAAGAAAAAGAACGCCGATCTCAAGCCCAAGGATGACTGGGACGGCAGCGTCATTTCGCTGCTGAACTATCCCGACATCGTGAAGATGATGAGCGACGATCTCGACTGGACGCAAAAGCTCGGCGATGCGCTGACCAACCAGCAGAAGGATGTGCTCGTTGCCATCCAGCAGCTGCGCGACGAGGCGGTGGCGAAGAACATCATCAAGACGGACGACAAGGTGACCGTCGTCACCGAAAACAACAACGTGGTGATCCGCCCGACCGATCCTCAGAAGGTCTACATCCCGCAATATGAGCCGCAGATGCTCTACGAGCCGGGCTACGCGGCCGAGCCGATCTCCTACTATCCGAGCTCCTACGACAATTACTATTATCCGGGCGCCGCGTTCTTCGCGGGGGCTGTCACCGGCGTCGCCTGGGCGGCGATCGTCAACTGGGACGATTGGGGTGTCTGGGGCGGCCGGTGGAACGGCGACGTCGATATCGACTGCAACAACTGCTTCAACGACCGGAATTTCAACGGCAAGGTCAAGTGGAACGATGTCGACTGGACGAAGGTCGATCGCAGCAAGCTCAGCATCGACAAGAGCCAGTTCGCCAACCTGGATCGCACGGCGATCAAGTCAGGCCTTGAAGGCGACAAGCGCAACCAGCTGAAAAACCAGGTCGGCGACCGCCGGGCGGATATCGGGGCAGGAGGGCGCAACACGGCGGCGCGCGCCGACGACATCCGCAAGGGAACCGTCAACGGCCTGAAGGCCAACGGCAAGCCGGGCATCGCCAACAGACCGGCGGACCGGCCGAATGCCGGCAACCGTCCGGCGAATGCCTCTCGTCCGGACGCTCGTCCCGGCAATGCCGGGGCCAATCGTCCATCGAAGGGCAATGTGAAGAAAAACGGCGCACCGAAGATGGCGGCGAGACCGGACAACCGCTCACGGCAGCCCAACGCGCTCGGTAACCCCCAATCTTCAGGACGCCGGGAAGCGATCGCATCCCAGCGTGGCGGCCAGAGCATGGGTGGCGGTCAGCGCGGTGCGCCGCGGGCCCAGAGCCGCCCGGCACCGAGGTCTTATGCCGGCGGCGCCGGGCGTGGCGGTGGCGGTCATTCGCGCCCGCCGCCACGGCGCGGCGGTGGTGGTGGCGGAAGACGATAGGATCTGACCGGGTTTCCAGAGCCAATGGAGGCAACCATGGCATTGCGACTGAAGTTGATGCGTTTGCTGGTTGGTGTGGTCCTGCCCTTGACGTTCGCAAGTTCGTCCATGGCGCAGACCGCCCTGTCGGCGTACATCGGCAAGGCGCCGCAACCGTCCTTCGACACGCCTGACATGGCGCTCGACAAGCTGAAGGCGGTGCTTGCGGCGAACGATCTGAATGGGCTTGCGGAGCTGCTCGGGCTGAAGGCCGACAAGCTCAAGGACAACAACGCGGCCATGGTCAGCTATGCGCTGATCCGCGAGGGCGCGTCGCGGCTGATGAAGCTCGAGGATCTCGATGGGCGCAAGGTCGTGGCCATCGGCGACAGGCTCTGGCCGCTGCCGTTTCCGCTGACGAAGGGCGCCGACGACAAGTGGACGTTCGACACGCGCACCGGACTGGAGGAGATCGTCAACCGCCGCATCGGCGAGAACGAGCTCGCGACGATCGAGACCATCCATAACTTCGTGATTGCCCAGCACATCTATGCCTCCGAGGATCGGACTGGTTCTGGCATCTACGAGTATGCGCAGAAGCTGATCAGCTCGCCCGGCAAGCGGGACGGTCTGTACTGGCAGGCAGGCCCCGGCGACGAGGACAGCCCGGCGGGGCCGCTGATCGAGACCGCTGCCTTCGGCAAGGCCAAGCGCGGCGAGGGCTACTTCGGGTATCACTACCGGATCCTGACGGGGCAGGGCGACAACGTGCTTGGCGGCAAGCAGAGCTACATCGTCAACGGTCACATGACGGCGGGCTTCGCGGTGATCGCCTGGCCGGTCAAGTACCGGGAGACGGGTGTGCAGACATTCATCGCCAATGGCATGAGCGTCATCTACCAGCGCGATCTCGGGCCGGAGACGGAAAAGAAGGCGGCGGCGATCAAGACCTTCAATCCCGACAACAACTGGTCGGTCGTGTCCGAATAGGCCGAGATGCATTCGGGTGGCGGTTGTCAGAAACAACCGCCACCCGTGAAATCGATGCGCTCCTGCTGCCCCTCCCGGGGCTTTATTTGACCGGGGGTTCCCAGGTCAGGAACAGACCGACATCGCCGGGCATGCCCCCGGGAAAATCGATGATCATGGCCTTCAGGCCGTAGCCCTGCGGCTTGGCCAGTTGCTCGAACAGGTCGAGAAGCTCCTTCGCCTTGCCTTGAAGCGTCTTCTGCCATCCTGGAAGGCTGTTGTTGATGGCGCGGCCGCCGTCGTCGCAGAAGCTCGAGGGGAAGCTGTAGATCATCGCTTCGTACTTGCCATCCGCCGCGGCCTTCATGACGAGGCGCTTGATCATCGCGCGTTCCTTCTCGTCGATATGCTTGCGGAAGAAGTCCTCGACGAACTCGGCATGCTTTTCAGCTTCTCGCGCCTTGATCTTCTCGTCGCGCTCCATCTCGGCGATCTGGAGCTCAAGGGCGCGTTTGCGCAGTTCTTCGGCGCTGGCCATGGAATGGGGTGCGGATGTCTGCGTCGATGTCATCTCTACGTCCTCCAAGTTCATCCTCAGGGGATGATAGGGCGGATGGAGAAGCGAAGGCAGTATGATACGCGGGGGTGGCTGTAAGATACGGTATGTTACGGCTGCGGCCCGAACGGGCCTGGAAAAGGCTTCGAATGCTGGCCGTCGAGGTCGATCCGACTCCTGTTGCAGTGGTGTGACGGCTCCAATTCAGCCCGCCAAAGCCGATGTGCGTTACGGTAATATACGCTCCATTCGCGTGACATCATGCCATCGTCCCGCCCGTCGATGTGACCAGTCAGGGACGGATAGGATGAAAAGATCAAGACGAGGGATTCTGATAACGGCCGTTGCGTGTGTCTCCATGGGCCTTGCCTGGGGAGCGTCGGCGCAGACCTTGAGCTATGCGGATGCGGTGACGAAGCTCGCAAGCGATTGCGGCACCGACATCCAGAAACTGTGCAAGGGACTGAACCTCGGCAGCGGCCGCATCGCCGACTGCCTGCAGCAGAACGCGGCGAAGGTTTCGCCGAGCTGCAAGGCTTCGCTTACCACCGTCTTCCAATCGATCACGACGCGCGAACAGGCGCAGACGGCCTATGAACGCGTCTGCCAGCGCGACATGTCGAAGAGCTGCAACGGCATCAAGGGGGACGGCTTCGTGCTGGCCTGCCTGATCAAGAAGCAGCCGCGCGTCAGCGATGAATGCAATCAGACGATCACCAATGCGGGATGGAGATGAGATGATGAAGCGGGTTCTTTCGAAAGCAATCATTGTCGCGGCGGCGGTTATCCTCGTTCCTGCCCTGGCATCGGCGCAGGAAGTGTCGCAGGAGCGCATCGTCAAGGGGCTCGGCAAGCTGACCTCTGCTGCGCCAGCCATCGATCTCGAGATCCTGCGGCAGGAGGCGATCAGCGGCGGCAGCAAGCAGATGTCGGAGCTGCCGAACTGGAAGCGTATCGCCAAGCTGCCGCAGATGGTGGTCGAGATCAATTTCGAGAACGATTCCGTCGCGATCCAGCCGAGTTCCTATCGCACGCTAGGCCTGCTTGCCGACGCGCTGCACCATCCGAACCTCTGGGACTATAAATTCCTGGTGGTCGGGCACTCCAGCTCGACGGGCGACGAGAAACACAATCTCGATCTCAGCGAGCAGAGGGCGGCCGCCATCAAGGAGGCGTTGTCCACGACCTTCGCGGTCGATCCGCAGCGGCTTTATGCCGTCGGCGTCGGCGAATACATGCCGATCCCTGGCACGGATACGACAGGATCGAACAACCGGCGGGTACAGCTGATCAATCTCGGCGTTTTCACGAAGAAGTCCTGACGTCGTCTTCAAGTCAGCCGGAAGCTGGTGAAATATTTCCCGCATGCGTCCGAAAGACACTGAATAAGAATAGATGAAACGACCCGCGTGGACCGATCCACGCGGGTCGTTTCATTTCGGGTAAGTTTCTTTGCTCAGCCGGGCTTCTGGCCCATCCGGGACAGCGTGACGCCAGCTTCGGCCGCTATGGGTCGCCTCACGGTGTAAGCTGATACAATTCGGGATATACGCAATGTTGAACATCGTCGTACCAATGGCAGGGCACGGAAGCCGCTTCGCCAAGGCCGGCTATACTCTCCCCAAGCCACTTCTGCCTGTGCACGGCGTGCCGATGATCCGGCTGGTGATCGAAAACCTTCGCCCCTCGGTCGAGCATCGTTTCATCTTCATCTGCCAGGCAGCCCATGTCAGGGAGCACGGGCTGGGCGAGAACCTGCGCGCCTGGGCGCCGGGCTGCGAGATCTTTCTCGTCGAGCAGGTGACCGAGGGTGCCGCCTGCACGGTCCTTCTCGCGCGCGACGAGATCGATAACGATCAGCCGATGATGATCGCCAATTGCGACCAGTATATCGACGTCGACATCGACGATTATCTGCAGGCCATGGGCGATCTCGACGGGATGATCATGACCATGACGGCGGATGATCCGAAGTGGAGCTTCGTTTCCTTCGGTGCCGATGGCTATATCGACAACGTCGTCGAGAAGCAGGTGATTTCCGACCACGCGACCGTCGGGATCTACAATTTCCGCAAGGGCTCCGACTTCGTTTCCTATGCCGACCGGATGATCGAGCGCGACTTCCGCGTCAACGGCGAGTTCTACGTGGCGCCGGTCTATAATTTCATGATCGAGGACGGCTCGAAGATCGGCGCCTATTCGATCGGCTCGGTGGATGCGGGGATGTACGGTCTCGGCGTGCCCGAGGATCTCACCCATTTTCAGAGCCTGCCTCTGTCCGTCGATGTGACGCGCTCGCTGGGTGCCGCGGCATGATCGAGGTTCTCAGCCATCGCGGCTACTGGAAGACGCCTGAAGAGAAGAACTCGGTCGAGGCCTTCGTTCGCTCCTTCTCGCTCGGCTTCGGCACGGAGACCGATGTGCGCGACAGCCAAGCGGACGGCGCGCCTTCGATCGTCATCTCGCACGACATTCCGCGCGGGGGAGAAATCTCCTTTGCGGAGTTGCTCCGGATCGCCAAGCAGCATGGCTCGCCGTTGCTGGCGCTGAACATCAAGGCCGATGGCCTGCATGATATGCTGGCCGAGGTGCTCTCGAGCGAAGGCTACAGCAACTATTTCCTGTTCGATGCGTCGGTCCCCGATCTCATCCAGGGCGTGAAGCGCAAGATGGTCTCGTTCACGCGTCTCAGCGAATATGAGCGCGAGGCGTCGCTTTACGACGATCCCGGCGTGACCGGTGTGTGGATCGACAACTTCCTGCCGGGGCGCTGGTATGACGCGGCGCTGATCGAGCGCATTCTCGCCGACGGCAAGTCGGCCACGCTGGTGGCGCCGGATCTTCATGGCCGGCATGACGAATATGAACCATTTCTCCAGTGGCTGGTGTCTTCGGGGCTCAACGAGCGGGACGGGCTTTCCGTCTGCACCGACTTTCCGGAGCGCGCGCAACTGATTTTGACTGGCCGGGACGCAGCATGACCACGCTTAAGGCGATTATCTTCGACATGGACGGCGTGCTGATCGATGCACGCGAATGGCACTACGAGGCGCTGAACCGGGCGCTCGAGCTCTTTGGATACACCATTCCGCTGCACGAGCACCTGACGATCTTCGACGGCCTGCCGACGCGGCGCAAGCTGGAGATCCTGACGACGACGCGCGGGCTTCCCGAGGCGCTGCACGGCTTCATCAACGAGATGAAGCAGCTCTACACGACCGAGATGATCCATACCAAGTGCAAGCCGACCTTCAAGCAGGAATACGCGCTGGCGCGGCTGCGGGAAGACGGATACCGGCTCGCCGTGGCGTCGAACTCGATCAAGAGCACGGTGTCGCTGATGATGTCGAGAGCCGCGCTCGATGGCTATCTCGAGTTCCAGCTGAGCAACGAGGACGTCAAGCACGGCAAGCCGAGCCCTGAGATCTACACCAAGGCGATCACTATGATGGGCCTGACGCCCGAGGAATGCCTGATCGTCGAGGACAACGAGAACGGCATCAAGGCCGCCAAGGGTTCAGGCGCCCATGTCATGGTGGTGAACGATATCGCGGATGTGAACTACCCCGCGATCACCGAGACCATTCGAAAAATCCACGGTTGATGAGCTTGCGATGAATATTCTGATCCTGATAGCCGGCGAGCCTCGCATCCAGGCGATGGAGGCCTATCCGACCGCGCTGGTGGAAATCAACGGCGTACCCCTGGTGCAGCGGCAGCTGGCCGAATGCGCCAAGATCCCCGGCCACCGCATCATCGTGGCGATGCAGAAGAAAGACCTGGCGCGCTACCATCTCGACGAGGTCGTGCGCCTGCTGTCGCCGGAGGCCGCGGTGGTCTCGGTCGAGGACAAGACCGAAGGGGCTGCCTGCACGGCGCTACTCGCCGCCGGCTATATCGACAATGACGAGCCGCTGCTGATCCTCAACGGCGACGAATTCCTGACAGTTCCCTTCGACGGCGTGATCCAGAACTTCGTGGAGCGCGAGCTCGACGGCGGCACGATGACCTTCAAGTCCGTGCATCCGCGCTACTCCTTCGTTCGGCTCGACGACCAGAACATGGTGGTCGAGGCGGCCGAGAAGCATCCGATCAGCGACAACGCGACGGCCGGTTTCTACTATTTCCGGCAGGGACGCGATTTCGTGCGCGCGGCGAAGAACGCGATCCGCAAGGACGCGCGGCACAACAACATGTTCTATGTCTGCCCCGTCTATAACGAGATGGTGCTCGAGGGTAAGAAGATCGGGATCTTCCCGATCAACGCCAAGGACTTCCATCCCATCAAGTCGGATCGCCAGCTAATCGAACTATCAGTCACGGAAGGTGACAAATGAGCGACAAGCCACTCACCCTCAACGACATGATCGGCGGCTGGTTCATCGGCGACTTCGACCCCACCGTCGTGAAGACGGATGCGTTCGAGGTCGGCGTGAAGCATTACGTGGCCGGCGACAAGGATGCGGCGCATTACCACAAGATCGCCCGCGAGATCACGCTCGTCGTCTCCGGCACGGTGCGGATGATCGATCAGGTGTGGGAAGCGGGGAGCATCATCGATATCGAGCCCGGCAAGGTCAACCAGTTCGAGGCGCTCACCGATGCGACGGTGACGGTCGTGAAGATCCCGAGCGCCAAGAACGACAAGTATCTGGTCTGATCTACCTGGAGAAAGGCGGTCGCGGATGGTTTCGCGGGCGCTATACTTTGAAGGCAGTCCTATAAAGCAGAACGCCCGCATCGATGATCTCGATGCGGGCGTTCTTGTTTGACTGCTTGCTTGTTATTCCGCGCGGATTTCGTGCAGGACCATGCCGGTGCTGCCTGCCATGCTGGTCAGCCGCGGCCGGTTGAAGACCGTGTAGAGCGGGTTGACGCATTCAGGGTTGGCGAACAGCGTGTTGGTGTCGAAGTAACCGTCCTCGATGAACTTCAGATTGTCGTGCATCGTGCGGAGGTAATAGTACATCATGTGCAGATGACCGCGGCCGGCCAGCTGGTTCATGATCAGCGCATTGTGGAAGGCGGGAATGGCGGCCTTGCCGATTACGTGGATCGCATCGCCGACGCGGCGGTGATCGCGCCAGTAGTCGCGATATTCCTTCCAGGTGAAGTGGATGCTGTTGATGTCGATCTTCAGGTCCCAGGCGTCGAAGGGCTTCTTGAAGGCCAGGTCGAAGCGGACCACGACAAGCGCATCGTAATCGGTCTTCTCGAAGATATGCTTCAGCGCTTCCTTGTAGGTCTCTGCCTGCGAGCTTCCCTTGGGGTCGAGCAGGATCAGCTCGCATGGCGCGAACTTTTCCTGCAACTCGGCCAGCGCCGGGCTTTCGTATGTCGCCAGATAGACCGTGGCGTCGGGGTTCTTCGCGCGGATCGGCGCGATCACGTTCTCAAGCAAGGACGCGGCGTTGTCCCGCCCGTCCATCGGCAGGCCGAAACGATCCTTTTCAAGAAAGTTATGGCCTCTAATCAATATAGACAGTCGCATTCTGGTCGTCCCTATCACCCAATAGCTCGATGAACGCCATTTTACTTGTGCCGGGCTTGCCTCGGGGACGAATCGGTGTGCGCCGCAGCATCCGGAGCCGCCGCCACGGCAGGAATTGTGCGTTAGGCCCAAAAAAGGTCGGAAATTATTGCGGGCGGGCGGCTCTATGCTGCTGGAGCGTCGCGCCGACATTTGCTATCCGCCACTTCGGATCGACAGGTAACTTGCGTTTCCATGATGATTCGTTTTTGTTTCTATAGTATTTCTAATTGATAATCTGGGAATTAAAAAAGAGAATCATGGTTCTGGATCAGTTTTTCTCTTTCCTATTCTATCGTTTTGAATTGATACGTTAAGCGCTGGCCCGTGCATGCAGCCATTGTTGCAATCGCCAGTCGAGCCGTACGGTTTCGGCTTGAAAAAAGACATAGTGTCCCAATTGCATCTAAAAAAATGACGATTTAGACTTCCGGCGACCGAATCTGTAACAAGAGTGCAGCTCCGCTACAGCCGACGTTAACTCGAAATTAAAGACTGCCGAATAAGAGTTTTACTGCTCGCGATAGCTCTACCGAGGAGCGCGGTTGGCCGGTTTGTCCATGATGGACGCTGGTAAACGGTGCCGGGGGTTAAGAAGTTCGCGGTCATTGGCGTAGGGATCAGAGCCATTTTGGCTCTGGGCGCATGATGCCCTCCTTTTGCGCTGGCTCGTCCGAGCCATGTTTAGTTTGACCCAATTTTGTTCCGACAGGAAACCCGGATCGTCGATGCCGACGACGCCGTGTGGCCGGCTTAAGTGCGGCTATACGCGTCCGACCGACGAAGCGGGATGATGTCTTTTGATCAGCTAACGCGAGGGGCGCTCGTCCATGACTTCCATTGTAACTTCTCTGACCGTCAATCAGATCCGGGCGCTGTCGACGACCGCGATCGCCAATCTGTCGTCCGATGACGTGGCACTGCTCACGACGACACAGATCAAGGCCTTGAGCTCCACGCAGCTCGGCGCTATCGAAACCCAGGACTTCGTTGCTCTTTCTTCCCAGCAGATGAGCGCCGTATCGGCGACCGCGCTGGTTGGTCTGAAGCTCGAGCAGCTGGCAGTTCTTACCACGGGCCAGCTCGGCGGTCTCTCGACCACGCAGGTTGCTGCTCTCTCCACCACTGAAGTCGCAAACCTCTCCTCCGAACAGATCGGCGCGCTTTCGACCGGTCAGGTGGCTGCTCTTACCTCCAAGCAGATCGCTGCGATGGGCACGGAAGACGTTGCCGCCTTCACGACCAACCAGATCGCGGTTCTGAAGACCACACAGCTCGCCGCGCTCTCCTCCGCGCAGATCGCTGGTCTCTCCACCGATCAGGTCGTTGCGTTCACGTCCTCGCAGGCCGCAGCGCTGACCTCGGTTCAGCTCGGCGCCATCTCGTCCGACGGCATTGCCCTGTTCTCGACCGACGAGATCGCGGCCATCAGCACGAAGGCTCTCGGCGGCCTCAGCACCGATGGCATGGCGGCGCTCACCAGCGACCAGGTCATCGCGCTGAAGACCAGCCAGGTTGCTCTCCTCAGCAGCGCCCAGTTCGGCGCCCTGAGCTCTGACCAGATCGGCGTTCTCACGGGCTCGCAGATCGGCGCTCTCGGCTCCAAGCAGCTTGCTTCGCTCTCCACCGACGTCATCGCATCGCTCAACACCGACCAGATCGTCGCGCTGAAGACCACGCAGGTCGCAGCCCTCACCACCGACCAGCTCGCAGCACTCGACGTCGCCCAGGTCGGCGCATTCAGCTCCGCCCAGACCGCAGTGCTTTCCTCCGCGCAGTTTGGCGCGCTGACCACCGACGACATTGCGAGCTTCTCGACCGACGAGATCGCCGCCATCAACACGAAGACGCTGGCCGGCCTGTCGACCGCGACGCTCGCAGCTCTCGACACGGACCAGTTCGCAGCCCTCAAGTCCAGCCAGATCGCTCTGCTCACGACCTCGCAGGTCGCATCGCTGGGTTCCGACAAGATCGCCGCGCTGAAGAGCGACCAGGTCGTCGCCCTGACCTCCAGGCAGCTTGCAGCACTGACCACCGATGAAGTCGCAGCGATCACCACCGACAACGTCGCCGCCATGAAGACCGGGCAGATCGCCGCTCTGAACAACAGCCAGATCGCCGCGATGTCCTCCGAGCAGATTTCGGCGCTCACCGGCGCACAGATCGGCGCAATGTCCTCGTCCGAACTCTCGGCGCTGTCGACCGACGACATCGCGACGTTCACGACCGATGAAATCGCTGCCATCAGCACCAAGGCTCTCTCCGGCCTGTCGACCGATGTCATCAACTCTCTGACCAGCGATCAGGCAGTCGCCCTGAAGTCGAGCCAGATCGCAATTCTCAGCACCGCCCAGATCGGCGCATTCTCCACGGACAACATCGCTATCCTGACCAGCGATCAGGTCGGCGCCCTGAACTCCAGGCAGATCGGCGCGCTCACGGCGGACGAAATCGGTGCGATTTCGACGGATAACGTTGCCATCCTGAAGACCGCGCAGGTCGCGGCCCTCAGCTCGGCGCAGATCACCGCGATGTCTTCCGAGCAGGTCGAGGCTCTGACCAGCAGCCAGGTTGGCGTCCTCAGCTCCGCACAGCTCGGCGCGATGTCCACGGACGGCGTCAGCTCCTTCACCACGGATGAAATCGCCTCCATCAGCAGCAGAGCTCTGACGGGTCTGAGCACCGACGACGTCGCCGCTCTCAGCAGCGACCAGATCGTTGCGCTGAAGACGAGCCAGGTCGCTCTCCTGAGCAGCGCGCAGCTCGGCGCCATCTCCACCGACAACATTGCTCTCCTGAAGAGCGACCAGGTCGGTGCCCTGACCGCCAAGCAGATCGCCGGTCTCTCCAGCGACGCTCTTAGCGCTATCTCGACCGACAACGTCGCAACTCTGAAGACGGCGCAGATCGCCGCCCTGACGACGGCGCAAATCGGCTTCCTGTCGACAGACCAGGTCAAGGCTCTGACGACCGGCCAGGTCGGCGTCCTGACGGCCGGCCAGATCGGTGCGATGTCGAGCGACGACATCGTCACGTTCTCGACCGACGAAATCGCCGCGATCAGCACGAAGGCCATTGCACAGCTCTCCACCGACGGCCTCGCTGCACTGGATAGCGATCAGGTCAAGGCTCTGAAGTCGACCCAGGTCGCGCTTCTGACCACCGCTCAGGTCGCATCGCTTACGACGGACCAGGTGTCCGTGCTCGGCAGCGACCAGGTTGGCGCCCTGAACTCCAGGCAGATTGGCGCTCTCACCACCGATGAGCTTGCTGCCCTGTCGACCGACAACGTTGCCATCCTGAAGACCACGCAGATCGCCGCGCTGAGCAGCCTGCAGATCGACGCCCTGACGTCCGATCAGGTGACCGCACTGACCAGCACCCAGGTCGGTGTGCTGACCTCCGGCCAGCTGCATGCTCTGTCGAGCGACGACATCGTGTCCTTCACCACGGATGAAATCGCTGCGATCAATACCAGGTCGCTGTCGGGTCTGACCACGGATGCCGTCAACGCTCTCAGCAGCGATCAGGTTGTTGCTCTCAAGACCAGCCAGATTTCCGCGATGGGCACCATCCAGCTGAACGCGCTGACGACTGACAACATCACCAAGCTGCTGAGCGACCAGATCCTGGCGCTGAGCACCAGCCAGCTTGCTTCGCTGTCGACCGATGACATCGCTGCGATCTCCACCGACAATGTCGGCATCTTGAAGAGCTCGCAGGTTGCCGCTCTGACGACGGCGCAGATCGACGCCATGTCGAGCGACCAGGTCGAGGCACTGACGACCGGTCAGGTCGCGGTTCTGACGGCCGCCCAGATCGGCGCAATGTCGAGCGACGACATCGTGACGTTCTCGACCGACGAAGTGGCCGCGATCAGCACGAAGGCCATTGCGCAGCTCTCCACCGACAGCCTCGCGGCTCTGGACACAAACCAGTTTGCCGCTCTGAACTCGGGCCAGGTCGCGCTGCTCACCACCAGCCAGGTCGCATCGCTGTCGACCGACAAGCTGGCTGCCATCGGTAGCGATCAGCTCGGAGCCATGAACTCCAGGCAGATCGCAGCTCTGACCACGGATGACATCGCTGTCCTCTCCACGGATAACGTCGCCATTCTGAAGACCGGCCAGATCGCCGCCATGACCACGGACCAGCTCAATGCGCTGACCGCCGATCAGGTGACCGCGCTGACCGCCGATCAAGTCGGTGCGATGTCCTCGCTCCAGCTTGCGGTCATGACAACCGACGACATCACGTCGTTCTCGACCGATGAAATCGCGGCCATCAGCACCAAGGCGCTTGCCGGTCTGAGCACGGATGACATCAACGCGCTCAGCAGCGACCAGGCCGTTGCCCTGAAGTCGAGCCAGATCGCACTGCTCAGCACGGCGCAGATCGCCGCCCTGTCGACCGACAACATCGCGCTTCTGACCAGCGACCAGGTCGGTGCACTGAAGTCGAACCAGATCGCGGCACTGTCCACGGACGAAGTCGCGGCTCTGAGCACCGACAACATTGCCCTGCTGTCGTCGGGTCAGGTCTCCGCTCTGAACAATACTCAGATCGGCGCCATGTCCTCCGACCAGATCAAGGCTCTGACCAGCGCCCAGATCGGTGTTCTCACCGCCGACGAGTTCGCCGCAATGTCCACCGATGACATCGCGACCTTCTCGACCGACGAAATCGCGGCGATCAACACCAAGATCATCGCGGCCCTGTCGACCGACACGCTCGAGGCATTCGGTACGGATCAGTTCGCTGCTCTGACCACCGGTCAGGTGGCACTGCTGAGCACCTCTCAGATCGCGTCGCTGACGACCGACAAGGCGGTGGCCCTGAGCAGCGATCAGATTGGTGTCCTGAACTCCAGGCAGATCGCGGCGCTCAGCACCGACGACCTCGCGGTTCTGTCCACCGACAACGTGGCACTGCTGAAGACGGCCCAGGTGGCCGCACTCAGCACCGCGCAGATCACGGCGATGTCGTCCGATCAGGTCCAGGCTTTGACCAGCACTCAGATCAGCGTGCTGACCTCGGCCCAGCTCGGCGCCATGTCGACGGATGGTGTCTCGTCCTTCTCGACCGACGAGATTGCGGCGATCAGCACCAGGGCTCTGACCGGCCTGAGCACTGATGATATCAGCGTGCTCAGCAGCGATCAGGTCAAGGCTCTGAAGACCGGCCAGATCGCTCTGCTGACGACCGGCCAGCTGGCTGCGATCAGCACCGACAACATCGCTCTCCTGTCTTCGGATCAGGTCGGTGCGCTGACGTCGGCACAGGTCAAGGGTCTGACCACCGACGAGGTGGCGGCTCTGACCACCGACAACGTCGCAGTGCTGAAGTCGGGTCAGGTCGCGGCTTTGACCACGGATCAGATCACCGCCATGACCTCGGATCAGGTCACGGCGCTGACGAGCTCCCAGGTCGCGGTTCTGACCGCAGCCCAGATCGGCGCCATGGACACGGACGATATCACCTCGTTCACCAACGACGAGATCGCGGCCATCAGCACCAAGGCTATCGTGGAACTTTCCTCGGCCAGCATTGAGGCAATGACCACCGATCAGTTCAAGGCCCTGACGACGAACCAGGTAGCGCTTCTGACCACCAGCCAGATCGCTTCGCTCTCGACCGACAAGATGGCTGCCATGAGCAGCGATCAGCTCGGTGTCCTGAGCTCGCGGCAGGTCGCGGCTCTCAGCACCGACGATATCGCGGTTCTGACCACGGACCAGGTCGCAGTGCTCAAGACCGGCCAGGTGGCTTCGCTGACGACGGCTCAGATCGACGCGATGACGTCCGATCAGATCCAGGCGTTCAACAGCACCCAGATCGCGGCCATGAGCTCGGCGGAGATCGGCGCGATGTCCAGCGAGGACATCGCGACCTTCACCACCGACGAAATCGCGGCGATCAGCACGAGGGCTCTGGCCGGACTTGCAACGGAAGACATCGCGGCCATGAACACCGACCAGCTGGGCGCCTTCACCTCGACGCAGGTGCCGGCTCTGAACTCGGCCCAGGTCGATGCGGTTCTCGCAGCCTACGCAGCGCTGAACTCGTAAGTCACGGATAGACGAAAACAGGACGCCGCCCGATCATCTCGGGCGGCGTTTTTCGTTTCTGCGCCCGGTGCCGAACCGCCTTGGATATCAGGCGTTCTCACGCTGTTTTGACGCCAATCAGCCAGCCCGACGCAAGCTCTATCCGATAGCAAGGAGCCCGACGCTTTCGTGCGTCTGTTGATCTCAGGCCATCCGGCCGCCTTGCCGTAGGACGTCCATGAACGCGAACACCGCAATTGCATCGAGCCAAGTCTCTCCAATCGCAAACATTTTGGAGCAGGCCCGTCATCAACGCCTGTCGCTTGGCGATCTGATTTCCATCGCAGAGGGTCTTGCGAATGCCGACCAGCGGCAGCAGGCGGCAGAGCTCTACAAGACGTGGATCGCGTTCAACGACAACAATCCGCTGCTGCATCTCGCCTATTTCAACTACTCCGTGGTGTCGCGTCAGGCCGGCGACATGGCCGGCGCGATCAGCGCGCTGCGTGCCTGCCTGAAGATCGATCCGCGCTTCGGCCCGGCGCATATCAACCTCGGCCGTGCGCTTGAGGATTGCGGTCTCGGCCATCAGGCCGTCGAGCAGTGGCGCAGCTACGCGGAGACGACCAACGACATCACCAGCGAGCGCATCGAGCACCGCTTGATGACGCTTCAGCATATCGGCCGCGTTCTTGAGGGCGGTGGCGTGCTGGAGGCGGCGGAGACCACGCTGTGGCAGGCGATCGAGCTGCAGCCGAACCGCCCGGAAGCCGGTCAGCACTGGACGTCGCTGCGCCAGCGGCAGTGCAAATGGCCGATCCTGACGCCGTCGATCCATGTCAGCGCACGCCAGCTGCTCGACGCGATGTCGACGCTGACGCTCTCCTGCTACGCCGACGACCCGCTCTATCAGCTCGCCAAGGCCTATCGCTACAACAAGACGCTTGTCGGCCGCCCGAACCTTTCGGCCTTCCCGCGCAAGCCCGCACGCGTGAAGACCGGCACCGGCCAGCGCCTGCGCGTCGGCTATGTCTCGTCGGATCTGCGCGATCACGCCGTCGGCTTCGCGCTCAGCGAAGTGCTGGAGCTGCACGACAAGACGACCGTCGAGATCTTCGGCTATTACTGCGGCGAGCCGCGCACCGGTGACGCGACGCAGGAGCGCATCAAGGCGGCCGTCGACGGCTGGCGCGATATCAGCGCGCTCAGCGATACCGATGCCGCTAACCTGATCCGCAAGGACGAGATCGATATCCTGATCGACGTCAACGGCTACACCAAGCATGCCCGCACGAAGCTGTTCGCCTATCGCCCGGCGCCTGTCATCGTCAATTTCTGCGGCTACCCGGGCTCGATGGGCAGCCCCGTGCACCAGTACATGATCGCCGACGAGACGATCGTGCCCGTCGAAAACGAGATCTACTATACGGAAAAGGTCCTGCGGATCGCCTGCAATCAGCCGATCGACCGCAAACGCCAGATCGCCGCGACGCCGACCCGCACGCAGGCGGGCCTGCCCGAGGATGCCTTCGTCTTCGCCTGCTTCAACGGCATGCAGAAGATCAGCGAGCCGTGCTTCGCGCGCTGGATGACGATCCTGGCTGCGACGCCGGGCAGCGTGCTCTGGCTGCTTGCGGCGGACGAGGCCGTGAACGACCGCCTCGTGCAGGCTGCCGTCAAGGCCGGCATCGATGCCGAGCGGATCATCTTCGCGCCGAAGGCGCCGAACGCGCATCACCTGGCGCGCATCGCCCTTGCCGATCTCTTCCTCGACACCTTCCCTTATGGCGCGCATTCGACCGCGGGCGACGCGATCACCATGGGTCTGCCGGTGCTGACGGTTCCGGGCAAGAGCTTTGCCTCGCGCTTCTGCAACAGCATCGTGGCCGCCGCCGGCGTGCCGGAGCTCGCCTGCAGCGGGCCTGATGATTACGTCAAGCGTGCCATCGGCTTCTTCAAGGACCGTGCAAGCCTGGCCGCCATCCGCCAGTCGCTGAAGGACAAGCGCGAGGGCAGTGCGCTGCGTGATATTCCGGGTCTCGCCCGTCGTCTGGAAGAGCTCTTCTGGCAGATGCAGGGCGAAGCCGAGCGCGGCGAAACGCCGACGCCTGACCTCAGCAACCTCGACGCCTATTACGAGATCGGCGCCGAGCTCGTGCAGACGCTCGGTGAGTTCGAGGACGATGCGAGCTATCGCCGCCACTACCGCGAGAAGCTGGCGCAGTGGAACGACTACGCGCCGCTCGCCATCGACACGCGCCTGTGGACGGAGCCGACGGTCTAACGCCGCCGGTCCATCCTCAAGGGGTTTCAACTTGCCGCAAGGCCACAGGCAACGGGTGCTTTAGAGAATGCAGGGGAATGGAAAGATCGTGATCGTCGGCGCCGGACTGTCGGGCGCCGTGATCGGGCGGGAACTGGCGCTGGTGGGGCACAAGGTCGAGATCCTTGATGCTCGCGACCATATCGCCGGCAACTGCCATACCGAGCGCGATGCCGACACCGGCGTGATGGTGCATGTCTACGGACCGCACATCTTCCATACCGACGATGCCGAGGTCTGGGACTACGTCAACGGTTTCCAGACCTTCATGCCCTACAAGAACCGGGTGAAGACGACAAGCAAGAGCCAAGTCTATTCGCTGCCGGTCAACCTGCACACGATCAACCAGTTCTTCGGCAAGACCTTGCGTCCCGCCGAGGCACGTGCGTTCATCGAGGAGCAGGCCGACAAGACGATCACCGATCCGCAGACCTTCGAGGAGCAGGCCATGCGCTTCGTCGGCAAGGATCTCTACGAGGCCTTCTTCAAGGGTTATACCGAGAAGCAGTGGGGCTGCTCGCCGACCGAACTGCCGGCCTCGATCCTGAAGCGGCTGCCGGTGCGCTTCAACTACGACGACAACTACTTCTTCCATAAATTCCAGGGCATGCCCGAGAATGGCTATACCGACATGATCGGCCGCATTCTCGACCATCCCAATATCAGCGTGAAGCTGAGCACGCGGTTCGAGCGCGCCGAGCATGCGGATGCCAGCCACGTCTTCTACTCCGGACAGCTCGACGGTTATTTTGAGTACGAGGCCGGGCGGCTGGGTTACCGGACGCTGGATTTCGAGCGCTTCAGCTATGATGGCGATTATCAGGGCTGTGCTGTCATGAACTACGGCGATGCCTCGGTTCCCTTTACTCGCATCACCGAACACAAGCACTTCTCCCCGTGGGAGGAGCATCAGGGTTCGGTCTGCTACCGCGAGTTCTCGCGCGCCTGCGGTCCTGATGATATTCCCTACTATCCGATCCGGATGGTCGAGGAGAAAGAACAGCTGGCGCAATATGTTACGCGCGCCGAGAAGGAAGAGGGCGTCACCTTCGTCGGCCGCCTTGGCACCTATCGCTATCTCGACATGGACGTGACGATCCGCGAGGCGCTCGACACGGCGCGGCTCTATCTCTCGACGCTATCAGAGAGCGCCCGCATGCCGGCCTTCCTGCATCGTCCGGTCTGAGCTGAACATCATCGTCGTTATTGCGAAAGGCGCTGGCTGCAAGGCTGGCGCCTTTTGCGTTTCCCGCGTCGGATTTCGGCCAAGCAGCGTTCGATCCGACAAGACAAGCTCCCTTAGGCAATCACATATTGGTGAATTGGCAGTCGCAGCTTGTCCGGAAGGCCGGTTTGGCCTTCGTATAGCGTTGTATTCGCTTGAATATATTGCTCTGCTGATGCGGCAGCCGGCGCTTTGGTGAGGGCGAGGTATTTCGGGTGCGGCGCGTAACAAAATGGCTGCGTCGCCCGTAGTTGTTGTCAGACACACAGTTGATACCGGAGGAGACCACGAGATGATGAATAGACGCAGACTGCTCTTCAGTGCCGGCATTGCCGCGATCGGCCTGCCGCTTGTTCTCGGTCGTTCGAAGGCTTCGGCCGCGGAGACCTTTCCCGTCACCCATACGGATGCCGAGTGGAAGAAGATGCTGACGGCGGATCAATATGCCGTTCTGCGCGAGGAGGGGACCGAGCGCCCCTTCACCAGCGCCCTGCTTCACGAAGAGCGCAAGGGCAACTTCGCCTGCGCCGGCTGCGGACAGGATGGCTTTGCATCCGCGACCAAATTCGACAGCGGAACAGGATGGCCGAGCTTCTGGGCGCCGCTTGACGGCAAGGTCGTCGGCACGACACGCGACACGCAGTTCGGCATGGTACGCGAGGAGGTTCATTGCGGCCGCTGCGGCGGTCATCTCGGGCATGTGTTCGATGACGGGCCGCAGCCGACCGGCCTGCGCTACTGCCTGAACGGTGTTGCCCTGACATTTCATCCGGCTTCGGCCTGATCAACGGGACCTGACATGATCCTCTTCATTCTCGCTTATCTCGGGGGCGTGCTGACCATCGTCAGCCCCTGTATCCTGCCGGTGCTGCCTTTCGTCTTCGCGCGCGCCGGCCAGCCGTTTCTGCGCAGCACGCTGCCGATGCTTGTCGGCATGGCGGCGACGTTTGCGGCCGTTGCGACGCTGGCGGCGCTTGGCGGCGGCTGGGCGGTGCAGGCCAACGAGTATGGCCGCTATGCAGCGCTGGTGCTGCTCGCCGTCTTCGGCGTCATCCTGCTTTTCCCGACCCTGTCCGATTATCTGACGCGGCCGCTGGTATCGCTTGGGGCGCGGCTGTCGCAATCGGCCGATCGTGGTACCCGAAGCGGTGGATCGACCGTCGCTGCGTCGGCCTTGCTGGGTGTTGCCACGGGCCTGCTCTGGGCACCCTGCGCGGGCCCGGTTCTCGGGCTGATCCTGACGGGCGCTGCGTTGCAGGGAGCGAGTGTCGGCACGACGTTTTTGCTGCTCGCTTACGCTCTGGGTGCGGCGACGTCGCTGGCGCTGGCGCTTTTGATCGGTGGCCGGGTGTACCAGGCGATGAAACGGTCGCTTGGCGTCGGTGAATGGGTGCGTCGCGGGCTTGGCGTTGCCGTTCTGGCCGCTGTGGTGGCGATCGGTCTCGGCCTCGACACAGGCTTCCTCACACAGGCCTCGCTGGCCAGCACCGGCACGCTGGAGCAGAGCCTGATCGATAAGCTGCATCCGCAGCAGCAGGCGGCAGAGAATGCCGGCTCCGTCGTGATGAAGGGCGACGCCATGAGCGGCAGCAACCAGATGATGATGTCCGGCAATGCTCCGGCCGTGATATCAGGCAACAATGCGATGATGGCCGGCTCGAACGCGATGATGATGAAGGGCGGCCCGAAGACGACTGCCACTGAAGCGCTTCCGGTCGAGGGAACGATGCCGTCGCTGGATGGTGCCGTGCAGTGGCTCAATTCGTCGCCGCTCTCGGCGCAGTCGCTCAAGGGTAAGGTCGTTCTCGTCGATTTCTGGACCTATTCCTGCATCAACTGCCTGCGCGCCATTCCCTATGTCCGCGCCTGGGCGGAAAAGTACAAGGATCAGGGGTTGGTGGTGATCGGCGTTTATGCGCCGGAGTTTGCATTCGAAAAGAACATCGACAACGTCAAGAAGGCGATCGGCGATCTCAAGATCACCTACCCCGTCGCCATCGATAACGACTATGCCATCTGGCGCGCCTTCGAAAACCAGTATTGGCCGGCGCATTATTTCATCGATGCCGAGGGGCGCGTGCGCCATCATCACTTCGGCGAGGGCGATTACGACGGCTCAGAGCGGGTGATACAGCAGCTTCTGGCGGAGGCCGGCAAGGCAAACGTCGCCGCCGATGTGGTCGAGGTCAAGGCGACCGGTGCCGAAGCCGCATCGAACCAGGCGGATGTGCAATCGCCGGAGACCTATGTCGGCTGGCAGCGCTCCGAAAACTTCGTCGACCAGAAAGGCACGGTCAACGACGCCGCCCATACCTATGTCGCGGCGACACCGCGGCTCAACGAATGGGGCCTGACGGGCAACTGGACTGTCGGTTCCGAGCAGGCCGCGCTGAACGACAAGGACGGCAGCATCTACTACCGCTTCCATGCCCGCGATCTGCATCTGGTGCTTGGTCCGGGTGCCGACGGCAAGCCGGTGCGCTTCCAGGTGACCGTCGATGGCAAGCCGCCCGGTGACGGGCATGGGGCCGATACCGATGCCGACGGCAACGGCACCGTGACCGCACAGCGGCTCTACCAGCTCATCCGCGAGCCGGGCGCCGTTGGCGATCACACATTCGAAATCCGATTTCTTGATCCCGGCGTACAAGCCTACGCCTTCACCTTCGGTTGATAGGAGACCATCATGACTGACCATAAGGGCATGACTGACTATAAGGGTTCGACTACACGCCGCTCGATGCGCATCGTCGCCTTTGGTGCGGCGGGCGTGCTGGCCGCGGGTCTGGCGATGTATTTCACACCTTCGTCCGCCGAAGAGGCGCGTGTCATTCCGGCGCCTGTCATGGACGAGCCGGCCGGCGGTGGCAGCGAGACGGCGACCTTTGCCGGCGGTTGCTTCTGGGGTGTGCAGGGCGTGTTCCAGCACGTGAACGGGGTGAAAAGCGCGACGTCGGGTTATGCCGGCGGCTCCAAGAATACCGCGCAGTACGAAACGGTCAGCGGCGGCGATACGGGCCATGCGGAATCGGTCAAGGTCGTGTTCGATCCGAGCAAGGTCAGCTACGGCCGGCTGCTGCAGATTTACTTCTCCGTTGCGCACGATCCGACGCAGTTGAACCGCCAGGGTCCCGATACCGGCACGCAATATCGCTCGGCGATCTTTCCCGCCAATGACGAACAGGCCAAGGTCGCGAAGGCCTATATCAGCCAGCTGAACCAGGCGCGGGTTTTCGATGCAGCCATCGTCACCAAAATCGAGCCGGGCAAGAGTTTTTATGCCGCGGAGGGGTATCATCAGGACTTCCTGACGAACAATCCAACCTACCCCTATATCGTCATCAACGACCTGCAGAAGGTCGCCGCTCTGAAGCAGCTGTTCCCGAAAGATTACAGCGAAAAGCCGGTATTGGTCGCGGCCTCCGGTTCGAACTGAACGCCATCCGTATCGCATGCAAAACGCCCGCCCGGTTTCGAGCGGGCGTTTTGCGTTGAATCGCACTAGCTGGTCAACTCATTATACCTGAGTGAAAAATTCCACAAAAGAGCGATTGGTACGTGAAATATCGCGACTTGCTTTGAACATGTGCAAAATAATTCTCAATTGTGGCGGAAATCGAACCGGTTTGCGCTCACCGGTGCTTGTCACCCGGCTCCAGCGGGCGTACGGCGCTTAGCGTCAAATTGCCCTGCGCTGAATTGACGCTTCAGCAAAACTTGAGCGACCGACTCCCACGGTCGTGAAGGAGCCAATCATGAGAGACCTCCCGGGCCTGCCGTCCCGCAGAAGCTTCCTGAAAGCTTCCGCGGCGACCGCGGCTATTGCCGGCATTGCCGGTGCAGCGAAAGCCGAAACCAAACCCGAACCCGCCGCGCTCACCGAATACAAGCCGGACTGTCTTCAGCCCACGGAGTGGGCCTTCGTCATGGCTGCGGTCGCCAGACTGATTCCGTCGGAGGGCGACGGCCCCGGCGCGATCGAGACGCGCGTTCCCGTTTTCATCGACAAGCAGCTCGCCGGCGATTACGGCAAGGCATCAGACTGGTACATGGTCGGCCCCTATGAGCCGGCGGCTAGCCCGCTGCGCGGCTGGCAGACGCCGCTCAACCCGCTGGAAACCTACCAGCAGGCGATCCCGGTGTTCAACGAGTGGTGCAAGCAGACCCACGGCAAGATCTTCGCCGAACTCGACCCGGCAACGCAGGACAAGGCGCTCACCTCGCTCCAGAAGGACGAGATGAAGATCAAGCCGGAGCTGCGCGAGTTCTTCTCGATCCTGCTTGCCAACACCAAGGAAGGTTACTTCTCCGACCCGATGTATGGCGGCAACCACGGCATGGCTGCCTGGAAGTATATCGGCTTCCCGGGCGCCCGCGGCTCCTACAAGGAGTGGGTCGGCAAGCATAACGTCAAGTATCCGCTTGGCCCCGTCTCGATCTCCGGCGAAAGGGGCTAACGATCATGGCACGCACAGAAAAGAAAAAAGACGTCGTTCTCGTCGGCTTCGGCTGGACGGGCGCGATCATGGGCATCGAGCTTGCCAATGAAGGCCTCGAGGTTCTGGCGCTGGAGCGCGGTCACGACCAGGCGACCGTTCCCGACTTCCAGTACCCGAACATGATCGACGAGCTGAAGTACGGCATTCGCTACGGGATGATGGAAAAGCCGGCGAACACGACCGTCACCATCCGCCGCTCGCTGGATGAGACCGCGCTGCCTTACCGCAGCCTCGGCACCTTCCTGCTCGGCACCGGCGTCGGCGGCGCTGGCACGCACTGGAACGGCCTCAACTGGCGTCCGATGCAGTCGGAGTATCGCCTGAAGTCCTACGTGACCGAAAAGTTCGGCGCGGGCGTCATGACCGAGGACATGACGATCCAGGACTATCCGATGACCTACGAAGAGCTCGAGCCGCATTTCGATCGCTTCGAGAAGGTCGCGGGCATTTCCGGCCAGGCCGGCAACGTCAACGGCAAGATCGTCGAGGGCGGCAACCCGTTCGAGGCGCCGCGTTCCAACGACTATCCGATGCCGGCCATGCCGTCGACATGGGATGGCGTGAAGTTCCGCGATGCGGCGAAGGCTGCGGGCTATCACCCGTTCCCGAGCCCTGGTGGCATTGCCTCCAAGGACTACGTCAACGAATACAACATGCAGATGGGCCCGTGTAACCATTGCGGTTTCTGCGAGCGCTACGGCTGCTACAACTATTCGAAGTCCTCGCCGCAGACGGCCATCATCGATGCCCTGAAGCGCAAGAAGAACTTCGAATACCGCGTCAACTCGGAAGTGCTGCGCGTCGAGAAGGCTGAAGACGGCAAGACCGCGACTGGCGTTACCTATTTCGACCACAAGACCGGCGAAGAAGTCTTCCAGCCGGCCGATCTGGTCATCCTGACCGCATTTGCGCTGAACAACGTCCACCTGATGCTCGTCTCCGGCATCGGCCAGCCTTACGACCCGAACACCAACGAAGGTGTCGTCGGTCGTAACTATGCCTACCAGATCACCGGTGGCTACACGCTGTTCTTCAAGGACGAGGAATTCAACCCGTTCATCGGCACCGGCGCAAACGGCTTCTGTATCGACGATTTCGGTATCGACAATATCGACTTCGCCAAGGAAGGCTTTGTCGGCGGCGCTTACTGGCGTGCCGGCCAGACCAACGGCCAGCCGGGCCACACCATGCCGCTTCCTGCGGGCACGCCAAGCTGGGGTGCAGGCTGGAAGAAGGGCATCGGCGAATGGTACGGCCATGCGATGAACATCGGCGCCCACGGCTCCGTCATGTCCTATCGCGGTCACTATCTCGACCTCGACCCGACCTACAAGGACCGCCACGGCCGTCCGATGCTGCGCATGACCTACAACTGGCACGAAAACGAAATCCGCCAGACGCAGTTCATGAAGCAGAAGATGGAACCCATCGCCAAGTCGATGAACCCGACCACGATGCAGGAAGGTTTCAAGAAGGAAGGCGCGATGTTTGACGTCCGTCCTTACCAGACCACCCACAATACCGGCGGCACGGTGACCGGCGACGATCCGAAGACCTCGGTTCTCAACCGTTATCTGCAGTCCTGGGACTGCCATAACGTCTTCGTCATGGGTGCCAACGTCTTCCCGCAGAACACGCAGTACAACCCGACCGGCATGGTCGGCGGTCTGGCCTACTGGGCGGCGCATCACATCCGCAAGGATTACCTGCCCAACCCGCGGCCGCTGGCATAAGGAGAACAGAGATGAAAACCTTTCTCCGCATCATCGGAACGCTGGTCGTTCTCGGCGTCATCGCCTTGGTTGCCTTCATCTTCGTGCCGGTGCAGCGCACCGGCCCGGTCACTCAGCTCGCAGCCGACTTCAAGCCGGCCAAGGGGCAGGGTGAATATGTCATGCGCGCCGGCGACTGCATGGCCTGCCACACCAGCGAAGGCGGCAAGCCTTTCGCCGGCGGTCGCGCCATCCAGAGCCCGATGGGCACGATCTGGACCACCAACATCACGCCCGACAAGGACACCGGCATCGGCAACTGGACGCTCGCCGATTTCCGCGCTGCCCTCTACGACGGCGTGACGCCCAACGGTACGCATCTCTATCCGGCCATGCCGTACGAGAACTACCGCAAGCTCTCGGAAGAAGATGTCGTGGCGCTTTACGACTACTTCATGCACGAGGTCGAGCCTGTCTCGAACAAGGTCGAGGAAACCAAGCTTTCCTTCCCGTTCAACATGCGCTTCGGCCTGCGCGCCTGGAACTGGCTGGCCGCCAGCTACCCGGCCGGCTTCAAGCCCGAGCAGGGTGAGGACGAGCAGTTCAACCGCGGCAAGTATCTTGTTGACGGCGCCGGCCACTGTGCCGCCTGCCACAGCCCGCGCAACCTGTTCATGGCGCAGGACGGCATCGACAATTCGTCGAAGGCCTTCCTCTCCGGCGGCGAGATCGACGGCTTCACGGCCCCTGATCTGCGTGGTCCGGCAAGTGGTCCGCAGACGTGGAGCACCGAGCAGCTGGCGGCTTATCTCTCGACCGCTCGCAACGCTCACTCATCGGCAACCGGTGAAATGATGCTCGTCGTTCGTGACTCGCTGCAGTACATGAGCCACGACGATAACCTCGCCATCGCCACCTATCTGAAGAAGATCGGTAGCGCTGGTGGTTCGGCTTCGGCCGTACAGCCGGAGAAGGCAGAGGTGACGGCGACCGAAACGCTGCTTTCGGACGCCAAGCCCGACATGCCGCTCGGCCCGCGTCTCTATATCGACAACTGCGCCGCCTGCCACATGGTAAGCGGCAAGGGTGCCGGCGAGACCTTCCCGGCGCTCGATGGCAACTCGCTGGTTGATGCCAAGTCGCCCAAGGGCCTGATCAGCGTGATCCTGCACGGCGCCGAGCTGCCGTCGACGCCGGATCGCCCGATGAAGCTGCGCATGCAGGGCTACGAAAACCGCCTGTCGGATGACGAAGTCGCCGCACTCGCGACCTTCCTGCGCGATGGCTGGCACAACAAGGCCGCCACTGTTTCGGCAGCCGACGTGACCGCCGTTCGTGGCGAGAAGCACTAGGACAAGAGGCCGGCAGCGCGAGAGTGCTGTCGGTTTTGTTCGTGAGACTGGACATGAAACAGCCCGCGGGAGAGATCCCGCGGGCTGTTTTGTTTCGGATTTTCTGAGCCGGGGCCTGAAATCAGGTGCGCGGCTTCAGGTTCTCAGGGTCGTAGATCGGCTTGTAGCCGACGCTGACCACTTCGACCGGATAGGTCTCGGCGAAATACTCGACATTCAGCTTGCGGCCGACCTGGCAGTATTCCTGCGGGAGGTAGGCAAGCGCGATGTTCTTGCCGACCGTCGGGCCATAGGCGACCGAGGTCGTGTAGGAGATGCGGCCGAGGCTGTCGACCAGCGACTTGCCTGTTTCCGGATCCATGACCGGCATGGAGCCGACGGGGTAGCGCTTGACGCCCTTGCTGTCGGTGTTTTCGGTCATGACGAGGGTGCAGAGCATCGCCGGCTGGTGTTCGCGGGCCTTGTATTCCAGGTGCTTGGCCTTGCCGCGGAAATCGGCTTCCTTGACCTTCGGGCGGGCGAGGTCGGCTTCCAGCAGATTGTACTGGGTGAGCAGGTCGCCGTTCTGCAGGCGCAGCGACTTTTCCATGCGGCGGGAATTGGCATAGGTCTCGACGCCGAAGGGCATGACGCCGGTGGCGCGGAGCGCATCCCAGACGGCGAGGCCATCCTCGTACTTCATGTGCAGTTCCCAGCCCTGTTCGCCGACATAGGAGATGCGGAAGGCGGTGACCGTCTTGCCGGCGATCTCGATCGGCTTGATGGCCGCGAAGGCGAAGTTTTCGGGATCGAGCGCTGCCGGATCGGCGACCACCTTCTTCAGCGTGTCACGGGCATTCGGGCCCCAGATGCCGATCGTGATGAACTTTTCCGAGACGTCCGTGATCGTCACGTCGAGGCCGCGATCTTCTGCCACGCGCTTCATGTAGTGGAAGTCGCGCGGGCCGGCATCGGCGCCGTTGATGAGGCGGCAGCGGTCGGCCATGCGGATGACGGTGAAGTCGGCGCGGACCATGCCCTCGTCATCGAGGAAGTGGGTGTAGATGCCCTTGCCGATGTTTGCGTCGCCGCCGATCTTGGCGGCGCAGAGCCATTCCAAGAGCTCGACATGATCGGGACCTTCGAGGTCGACCATGTGGAAGTGGCTGAGGTTGACGATGCCGCAATCCTCGCTCATCGCCAGATGCTCGGCGTTGGAGACGCGCCAGAAGTGGCGGTTGTCCCATTCGTTTTCGCGCACCGGAACTTGGGAACCGTATTTCTCCAGCAGGTGCTCGTTGGCCTTGTAGCCATGTGCACGCTCCCAGCCGCCGAGCTCCATGAAGTAGCCGCCGAGTTCCTTTTCGCGCTCGTAGAAGGGCGAGCGCTTGGCGTTGCGGCCCGACGCGTAGGGTTCGCGGGTGTGGACGGCGGGGAAGTAGATCTTCTGCGCGGCCTCATAGCAGCGGCCGGCGATGAAGTCCTCGGTCAGCTGGTGCGGGTAGAAGCGGGAATAGTCGATCGAGTTGTGGTCGATCTCGGTGCGGCCGTCGGTCATCCAGTCGGCGATCAGCTTGCCGTAACCAGGGCCGTCCTTGACCCAGATGGCGACGCAATACCACAGGCCGCGCACCTTCTGGCTCTCGCCGCAGGAGGGGCCGCCGGCGGCGGAGACCTGCAGCAGGCCGTTGAAGGAGTGGCCTTCGTTATAGCCGAGTTCGCCGAGGATCGGCGTCAGTTCCATGGCCTTTTCGAGCGGCTCGAGGATCTGCTCCATTTCGAGATCGCGCTGCGAGGGCGAGAGGCGCGCCTCGTGCTTCTCAAGCAGTTCGCGCGGGTGGCACATGCGCGGATTGGTGGTCTCGTAGTAGCCCCACTCGATCTGGCCGCCTTCAGTGGTCTTCGGGTCGCCGGTGTCGCGCATATAGGCGGAGTTGCCCTGGTCGCGCAGCAGCGGATAGCCGATTTCCTTGCCGGTGCCTTCGAACTCGTTATAGGGGCCGAAGAAGGTGAGGGGGTGATCGACCGGCATGACCGGCAGGTCCTCGCCGACCATCTCGGCGATCAGGCGGCCCCAGAGGCCGGCGCAGACGATGACGTGATCGGCCATGATCGTGCCGCGATGGGTGACGACGCCCTTGATGCGGCCGCCTTCGACGATCAGCGACTGGGCCGGCGTGTTGCCGAACATCCTGAGCTTGCCGGATTTCTCGGCAGCATCGACCAGCTTGCCGGCAACGGTCTGCGAGCGCGGAATGACGAGGCCGGCGTCGGGGTCGAACATGCCGCCCTGGACCTGGTCTTCCTCGATCAGCGGGAACATTTCCTTGATCTCAGCGGGAGAGACGTAATGTGCCCGGGTGCCGAAGGCCTTGGCGGAGCTCAGCTTGCGCTTGATCTCTTCCATCCAGGCATCGTCGCCGGTGCGGGCGACTTCCAGGCCCCCGATGCGGGAGTAGTGGCCCATCTTCTCGTAGAAATCGATCGAATACTGGGTGGTCCAGACCGACAGATAGTCGTGTGATGTGGTGTAACAGAAGTCCGAGGCGTGGGCGGTCGAGCCGATGTCGGTCGGAATACCCGACTTGTCGATGCCGACGATGTCGTCCCATCCGCGCTCGATCAGGTGATGGGCGATGGATGCGCCGACGATGCCGCCGAGACCGATGATGACGACCTTAGCCTGCTTAGGAAACTCTGCCATTGAGTGCGACCCTGATTGAATATTGAGATCGGATTTTAGGGATAGAAACGCGACGTGTAGAGCCTGTCTACGACATAATTATCAAACTGCACGACCAGAGCCATGTGGCTTGTGGATGACGGGCGCGGGCGAGGTGCGCTTTCGCGGTCTTCGAGAGCTGACCGGTCGCTGTCGGACAGGGTCGATGTTGCGTCGTTTCCGCGACATGGTAGAATCCTGCTAATATTCAGAGAGTTGGCTCTATTTCCGTCACCCCCGGCGGGCAAGGACCGGCAATGAAGACTGCGAGTGCGCCGATGGCAAGCTACGGTGTCGAACCAGGGATACGCTTTGCGTTGCTCCTTGATGGGCGAGGCGGCTGCAGGCAGATCGACATGGATGATGTCTGCGCCTGGAAGCCGGGCGATGGCGTGATCTGGCTACACTTGGAGCGCGATCATCCGGCTGCCGCCGAATGGGTGAATGCCAAGGGCGGTTTCGACAGTTTCGTGGCCGAAGCGCTGCTGGAGGAGGAGACGCGGCCGCGCGTCGAACCCGTAGACGATGGATTGCTGATCATTCTGCGCGGTGTTTGCGCCACCGCCCCCGACGAGGCCGAGGAGCCGCATTCCGGGCTCGATCTGGTGCCGCTGCATCTGTGGGTGGATGGCGACCGTGTCGTATCTCTGCGCGACAGCGGCCACTATATCACGGCGCTTCGCGATATCAGGGCGGCGTTGGAGAAGGGCAAGGGGCCGCAGCGCAGCGGTGACCTTCTGGCGCTGATCGGCGAGAAGCTGGTGCGCGACCTTGAACCCGTTCTCGACGGCATGGACGAGGAGGTCGACGAGCTCGACGAGATGATCTTTCACGGCGAGGCGAGCGAGGTGCGCGAGCGGCTGAAGCTCCTGCGCCGCCGTTCCGTGCAGCTTCGCCGCTATCTGGCGCCGCAGCGCGACGCGCTGAACCGGATCGAGCACGACGACGCGCCCTGGCTGCTCGAACGCGACAAGCTCAGGTTACGCGAAGTGATCGACAAGCTGATGCGCTTCATCGAATATCTCGACGCGATCCGCGACCGCACGGGCATTTTGCACGACGACCTATCGACCGTGATCAGCGAGCGCATCGCCCGCAATTCCAACCGGCTGGCGGCTCTTGCGGCGCTGCTTCTGCCGCCCAGCGTGGTGGCCGGGCTGTTCGGAATGAATGTCGGGGGGATACCCGGGGTCAACGACACCTGGGCGTTCATCGTCATCGTCGGTTTCGTCACCATCACGTCGATCGCGACGCTGTGGGCGCTCCGGCGGATCGGCTGGCTCTAGCTTGGGCGAGTGGTAGCCGGATATCAAACAAGCGTGATTCCGAGCCTGCTTCATTGACAATGCAATTTCGGAGGAAATATCACTTCCTCTACCGCTGCAGCGTGTGGCTTCCTACATCCGTGTCCCCGCCACCTGTTGCCTTCAACAAGGCTGAAGATCAGCATGATCGATACGCGTTTTTCCACGGCGATGCAGATCGTCGTCAGCGTCGCCGTCAACGACGAAGCCGGCGTGCGCTCGACGAGCCAGTCGCTGGCGGCGGGTTTGGACACGAATGCGAGCTTTGTGCGCAAGCTGCTGCCGCCGTTGACGGAGAGCGGCATTCTGGTTTCGGCAGCGGGGAGCAAGGGCGGGATCAGGCTGGCGCGGCCGAGCAAGGAGATACTGCTCAGCGAGATTTACGCGGCCGTGACGGGAAACAAAAAGCTCTGGGCAACGCGCCACGAAATCCCGCATGCGGGGCTGGTGGGCGAGAATATCGGCGATCTCTCCGAGTATCTCTGCGACCGGGCGGAGCAGGCCGTTGTTGATATGCTGGGAGCGGTGACAGTCGAGGATAGTGTGGCGGAGCTGCGTCGCCTCGATGTGGAGCGGCACAAGCTTGATGCAAGCGCGGCACCAGCGGCCGATCAACGCGATGCCGCCGAGTAGACAATTCAGCCAATAGCAAAAGGTGGCTCAGCAGGGAAACCGAACCACCTTCCGTAAACTGATCGGAGGTCAATCTGATCAGAAACACCTGATTCGGGCGCCATTCCTCGCTCACGCCGGATCAGAGGATCCAGCGTGATTGAAGAGTGGCGCCCGACGATTATTAGAATGCGCGCTGCAGGCGGAAGAAGCCCTTGGTGATGCTGTCTGCGTTGTCGGCGTCCGTGTAGTCCACGGTTGCCTTGACGTAGAGGTTGTCAACGATCTGGTAGTCGACCGTCAGGCCGGCCTTCCAAGCGTCGTTGTTGTCACGGAACTGGCCGGCAGTGATGCCGTAGTTGCCGTAATACTGGAACGCAGGGGTGATCTTCAGCTTGTCGGTTGCCTTGATGGCGTATTCGACAGCCACTGCCCACTCAGACTTGTTGTAGTAGGAGTTCGGGCCAGACGAGTAAACGCCAGCGAGGCCGAGCGTGCCAGGACCGATTGCAACGGTACCCATGGCGCGAACTGCACCTTCTTCGTTGTCGGTGTCGTAACCGCCGGTGATCTGGTACGTGAAGGCGCCAGCCTTACCACCGATAGCAGCGGCAACGCCGAAGTTGTTGGCGGTTTCGCCCGGCTTGTAGTAGCCGTCTTCCAGTTCGTCGATTGCGATACCAGCGTAGAAGTCGCTGGTTTCGTACTGGTAACGAATGGAGTTGCGCAGGGTAACGGAGGAGCCGATATCGTCGGTTTCGCCGGAGAGACCATCGTCCCACCAACCATAGAACAGACCAGCGCGCAGGCCAGCGATGTCGATGTAAGCGGAGTCGAGCGTCGTGGTCGTCGAAGAGTTGTCGCCGTTGTTACGGAGAACGATAACGCCGGTCAGCGGGCCGTACTCGGTGTCGCTCTTAGCGGTGAACTGAACCTGGGCGCGCGTACGAGCGTTCCAGTCCGAGGTGCCCTTCTGGTTCGGGCCGCCGTAGACTTCAAAACGGAGGTAACCGCCGACCTTGAGGCAGGTTTCCGTGCCCGGGATGTAGAAGTAGCCGGTGCCGTAAGCGTCGCAAACGCGAACGTATTCTACAGCTTCCGGTTCAGCAGCGACGATAGCGTCTGCAGCCTGGGCGCCCGAGACGGCGGCGAGAGCCGCTGCCGAGCTGATGAGCATCATACGAATAGTCATAGTTGAGTCCAATCTATTTAGGATTGGGCACAGGTCATTGCTGCCGAAAACGGCTTCTACCTACCCCAATTTCAAAACAAGCCCTCACGGGGACGTGATGTCTCCGTGACCGGCAAATTACATTTCGGCTTAAATGTATCAATTACAGATACAGTCATAATTCGTTATATTTGCGATGCAAAAAGACGGTGTTGCAGAAAGGCAACTTTCGCGACGATGAACACGGTTCATCAGCAGCTCGATCCTGATAATCAAGCTATCTCAATACTATATGGCGAAATGCTTATGCACGCCTATCGTGCTGCAATGCAATATTATTGCCGAATTACGGTTGTCCTTCGGTCATGATGCAGCACTCACGCCAGCGAATCGCTCGCCAATCAGGTGACGGGTCAATTGGTCTTTGAGGTCGAATTGAAGACGGCCGTCCGGCGTCGTCAGGCGCTCCAGCAGCTTGCGAACGCCTTCGCTGAACAGGAGGCTCGACTGGTGCGCATCGGCACTCGCTAAAGTAGTTGTTCCGAGAATGATGACACCGTTATGGGCGACGATTTCGTCCACCTTGGTTATTGTGCAATTGCCACCGGCGGCTGCCTCAAGATCGATGATAACGGTGCCCGCCGTCATGAGCGATAGCGATGCGTCGTCGATCAAAACAGGTGCGCGCCCGGTCGAGCCGCCGACACTGGAGACGATCAGCTGCATTTCCCGGAGTTGGCCGGCAAGCTGCTTGCGGCTGGCGGCGACGAGAATGTCTGCTGTCACAGCGCTTGCGCGCTCGAGTGCCGAATCGATCGCCACGAATTTCGCGCCCAATGCCTCGGCCCGTTTGCGATCGTTGTCGGTGACGCTGAAGAGATAGGTCTGGGCGCCGAGACGCCTGGCGGTGGCGATCGCCTGAAGCGCGGCCGCGCCCGTGCCCAGTGCCGCCATCTTGACCGGGCGTGCAAGGGCACCATCCATGACAAGCATCGGATGCCCGACGCCGAGTTGACGGGCGCCTTCGAGAACCGCGGCATGGCCGCAGATGGTCGCCTGTCGTGTCGCCACATCCATGCTGCCGGCATCCGCGACGCCTTCGAGGCGCGCGAGGTCGAGCATGAGGCCGCGGCTTGCCGGCTCGTCGGCGTCGAGCGGGGAGCCGAGGAAGATGAAGGTGGGTGATCCGGCGAAGCTGCGCGCGTCCAGCGGCTTGCGGATGCTGACGAAAAGATTGCACTCGCGCGCAATGGTCTCCCGGCTCGCCGGTCGCGCACCGGCGGCGACATAGGCTTCATCCTCGTAACCGGCCGCGGCGCCGCAGCCGTGCTCGAAGCGGATCGAAAGGCGTGCTGAGAGGTGGCCGATATCCTCGGGCGTCAACGCCACGCGCCGCTCACCGGGTATAGTTTCCCGGAGCAGTCCAGCGTGGACGGGAGCGAGGTTTGGCATTCAGAACTCTGTTGGTGAAAAACCGAAGGGCGCGCGCGGTCGCTATAGGGCGCTGACCTCATGGTTTTATGACAGTTTTGTAATTTTTCACCGATGATCGCGATATATTCGCGATCCGTGCAACTTCAGGTAAAATTCCGATTGAGACATGTTCCAGAAGTTTGCAAGAATGAGCCCTTAAGGAAGCAGCATTGCAAAGAGATGCGGTTTTGCGCTGCCGCATTTGGATGTAATGATCCTTGCGAAGCGCTTGGCTGCTGGAGGCATTCGTGAATTTCTATTCGGTCTATGATCAGGGATTTGTCCGCGTGGCGGCTTGCACGCCGATCTGCGAGGTCGGCGATCCTGATTTCAATTCGAAGGCGACGCTGGATATGGCGCGGCAGGGCCATCAGCAGGGCGTCGGCCTGATGGTGTTTCCCGAGCTCGGCATATCGGGCTACTCCATCGACGACCTTCTTGGACAGGATGCGCTTCTGAAGGCGGTGGACACTGCGATCGCCGAGATCGTCGCTGCCAGCGCGGCACTGACCCCGGTCCTCCTAGTGGGGGCGCCGCTGCAGCACGAGGGGCGGCTTTATAATTGCGCCGTGGCCATTCACGCCGGCCGCATCCTCGGTGTCGTGCCGAAAACGCATCTGCCCAATTATCGCGAATTCTACGAGAAGCGCTGGTTTGCCTCGGGGCGGACGGTGCGCGGCCAGACGATCCGGGTCGCCGGCGAGACCGTGCCTTTCGGGACCGACATGATCTTCGCGGCTGAGGATCGGGCGGATTTCACCTTCCATATCGAGATCTGCGAGGATCTCTGGGCACCCGCCGCGCCGAGCGATTTCGGCGCGCTCGGCGGCGCGCTCATCCTCACCAACCTGTCGGCCAGCAACATCACCGTCGGCAAGGCGGAAACCCGCAAGCTGCTCTGCGCCTCGCAATCGTCGCGCAGCCTGTCCGCCTACATCTATTCGGCCGCCGGGCCGGGGGAATCGACGACGGATCTGGCGTGGGACGGGCAGGCCTGCATCTACGAGCTTGGCTCGATGCTATCGGAGACCGAGCGTTTCCCGATGACGTCGCAAATGTGCGTTGCCGATATCGATGTCGAGCGGCTGCGGCTGGAGCGCTTGCGCACGGGAACCTTCAACGATGCCGCGACGCTCAATCTGACGCCGGATCGCGCGTTTCGGCGCATCGCCTTCCAGTTCCAGGCGCCGCAGGGCGATATCGGGTTGGAGCGTGATGTCGCGCGCTTCCCGTTCGTGCCCGCCGATGAAAGCCGGCTGGATCAGGATTGCTACGAGACCTTCAACATCCAGGTGCAGGGCTTGATGAAGCGCCTGCGCTCGACGGGGATCAAGCGGCTTTGCCTGGGGATCTCGGGCGGACTTGATTCCACGCATGCGCTGCTGGTGGCCGCGCGGGCGTACGACAAGCTCGGCTGGCCGCGCTCCGATATCTTGTGCTTCACCATGCCGGGCTTTGCCACTGGCGACGAGACCAAGTCGAATGCCTGGGCGCTGATGCGCAGCATCGGGGTGACGGCGGAAGAGATCGACATCAAGCCGTTGGCGCTGCAGCTGCTGCGCGACCTCAAGCATCCTTTCTCCGGTGGGCAGCCGGTCTATGACGTGACCTTCGAAAATGTGCAGGCGGGCCTGCGCACCGACTTCCTGTTCCGCGCCGCCAACCAGCGCAATGCGCTGGTGCTTGGCACTGGCGACCTTTCGGAAATCGGTCTGGGGTGGTCGACCTATGGGGTCGGCGACCAGATGAGCCATTATAATGTCAACGCCTCGGTGCCGAAGACGCTGATCCAGCACCTCATCCGCTGGGTGATCCGCACCGGCGATTTCGATGCCGACGCCAAGGCGACGCTGGAGCGCATTCTGGGCACGCTGATCTCGCCGGAACTCGTTCCCGCCGATGAAAACGGCGTGATGCAGAGCACGGAAGACAAGATCGGCCCCTACGATCTGCACGACTTCGCGCTGTTCTACACCACCCGTTTCGGGTTGCGGCCGTCGAAGGTGGCTTTCCTTGCCTATTCCGCCTGGAAGGATGTCGACGCCGGTGTCTGGCCGCCGCATTTCCCCGAGGACAAGCGCCGCGCCTTCGATCTTCCCGTGATCAAGAAGTGGATGGAAACCTTCCTATTCCGCTTCTTCACGATCAGTCAGTTCAAGCGCTCGGCCTCGCCGAACGGGCCGAAGGTCACGTCGGGCGGTTCGCTATCGCCGCGCGGAGACTGGCGTGCGCCGTCGGACGGCAATGCGCGGATCTGGATCAAAGAGCTGAAGGCCAACGTTCCCGATATTACGAACTGACGGAGTTGGCGGCGGCATCCTTGCCGAAGCCTGCCGGTGGCACACATAAGAGAGCATAGCTTACGGAGGTAGATGCTCGTGGAGTGTGATGGTCCTGACGAACCGTTGCGTTACGAGATCCGGCGCGAGCCCTCGGGGCGGTGGACGGTCGTGGATTCGATGACCGCGCTGCCGGCGGCAAGCGACGGGCGCGACCTGGTCGGCCTCTCCAGGGAGGACGCGCGCGATATCGCCGAGGAGCTCAACCGGAGCATCGCGCAAGGTCGTGATCCGTTGATCTGACCACCGGCGCGGAACCCGCTGGAGATGCGATATGGCGGATCATGACGATCGCCTGAACGATCAACGCGATCACGGATCGGCGGATCAGGCCGCCGAACGGCCCGGCCGTCTGGATGACAGGGAAGAGCGCATGCTCAGCGAAGGCCGCAGGCTTTCGGCATGGGCGCTGATCGGTGCGGCCGCCTTCGTGATCGCGATGATTGCGCTTGCCTTTGCCGTTTTCAAGAGCGATGGCCCCAATCCAGGTGCCGCGACGTCGCCTCCAGCCGTAGATAGGCCGTCTTCCGAGGGGCCGTAGGGCAACACTTCGCCATATATACTCTATAAACGATGTCATTTGTTGTCTCTTCGCGGATTCAGCGCTATTGCCTGCCGGATAGGAGATCACGTGAGGAGCGTAAGGTAGTCGGAATGCTGACGAAAAAAGGAAAATACGGCCTGAAGGCATTGGTCGATCTCGCAAGGCTCGCACCGGGCGAAACCGCGTTCATCAACGATGTGGCGGCACGCAACAATATTCCGAAGAAGTTCCTCGACACCATCCTCCTCGAACTGCGCAATGTCGGCATCCTTCGCTCGAAGAAGGGGCCGGGCGGTGGCTATTCCCTGTCTCGGCCGGCGTCCGAAATCCGCATCGGCCACGTGATCCGCACGCTCGATGGTCCGCTGGCACCCATCCGCTGCGCAAGCCGCACCGCGTTTGAAGCCTGCGACGACTGTTCCGATCCGGAGACCTGTCAGGTGCGCCGGTCGATGACCGATGTGCGCGACGCGATCGCCGATATCCTCGACAACATGACGCTTGAGCAGTTCGTCGCATCCGGCAACAACAACAAGTGGACCGAGAGCGACGAGACGGTGCCGATGTCGGTCGCCTGACCGACGGCGTTTCGTACTGCATCCCAGTTTTCGATGATTTCGGTCATGTGATCTGTCCCATGACCGTGCTCTCGATTCATAGGATACTCACTATATGGTGAGGGGATGGTCTTCGCGGGGTGGCTGCGCGAAGATAGCGCGTGTTTTTTTGGAAATAAGAGTGTTACTGACATTCCATTGCCCGCGTGGGCGCTGTCTTGGGTCGTGTTTGCCGCTGCCTGATGAAAGGCGCTGCCATCGCGACCCATGACATAATGCAGCATGAGGTACCATATGCCGTCGAACCCTCGCACACGGCTCCAGCTCGATCCCGGCGATATGCCGATCTACGCGATTGGGGACATTCACGGCAGGCTCGATCTTTTGCGACAGGCCGAGCAGGCGATCTTCGAGGATGCGTCGCGCCTGCCGGGGCGCAAGCTCATCATCACGCTCGGCGATTATATCGACCGCGGGCCGGCCTCGGCGCAGGTGATCTCGCACCTGATGCAGCCGGTACCTGAGGATTTCGATCGCATCAGCCTGACGGGCAATCATGAAATGATGATGCTCGACTATCTCGACGGCAAGATGTCCTACGACAGCTGGATGATGACCGGCGCGGATGCGCTGCTGCATTCCTATGGCATCGATACCAAGCAGATGCCGGTGCTGTTCCGCACGGCGTCGAAGCGGGATGCCTTCATCCGCGATTCTTTGCCGAAGGCGCATATCGAGTTCCTGCGCGCGCTGCCGATCATGATCGATACGCCGGCGGTGCTTTTCGTGCATGCCGGCATCGATCCGGCGCGGTCGATCGACAATCAGCAGGATGACGATCTGGTCTTCATCCGCCACCGTTTCTTCGAGAGCGATCTGCCGCTGCCGAAGCTCATCGTGCACGGACACACGCCGGTCGATCAGCCCGACGTGCAGGAGATGCGGCTCAACCTCGACACCGGCGCCTACCGCAGCGACAGGTTGACTGTCGCGCGGTTGTGGCAGGGCGAGGTGCGCCTGTTCTCTACCTAATCAGGCGTCCGCTTCCGCGGTTTCCCGCATCTTCGGCGTCTCTTCGGTGTAGTAGCTCGTGTACTTGTGGCGGTAACGCTCGGTGCCGCCGAAGTTGGTGAACTTGCCGAGTTCGGCCATGTCGGTCTTGTTGAGGATCACACCAAGGATTTTCGACTTGATCTGCGGCTCGGCGTTCAGGACATCGCGCACCAGATTGGTGGGCGTTGCACCCCATTCGGTCACGAACAGGAAGCCGTCGACCTGCGGCGCGAAGGCCTTGGCGTCGATGACGGGGCCGAGCGGCGCAAGGTCGACGACGATATAGTCGAACATCTTGCGGGCGTTTTCCATCAGATTGAACATGCCCTGCGAGGCCAGCAGTTCGCTGGTGTGCATCAGGTTGTCATTGGAGATGACGGGCAGGATGGCGAGCTTGGTGGTCGGATCGACCTTCACGGCGCCGGCCCACGGGATTTCACCGAGAACGGCTTCGACAAGGCCATGCTGCGGCGGCGTCTTCAGCATGCGGGTCAGGCCCGGATTGCGAAGGTCGGCGTCGATGAGGAGGGTGCGCTTGCCGCTTGAGGCGAGCAGGGCGGCGAAGTTGGCGGCTGTCGTCGACTTGCCTTCGCCCGGCATCGCCGAGACGACGCCGATGACGCGGTCGGAGCGCCCCTGGAACATGACGTCGCTGGCGAGCTTGGCGTTGCGGAGCGTTTCGGCGAAGACCGAGCGCGGCGCTTCCAGGACGACACGCATGATGCGCTCGAAGGTCGCGCCGTCGTCACCAACGGGATCGCCGGGCTCTGAGGCAAGCTGGCTCGGGTTTCGGAAGATCTTCCGTTCTCGCGGCGGCTTGCCGACCAGCGGCAGGTAGCCCAGGAACTTCAGGCCAAGGATGGTGCGGACATCACCCTCGACGCGGAAGAAGCGTTCGCGGAATTCCTGGAACACGACCAGACCACCGCCAGCCATTAGGCCGAGCACGATGGCGAGACCAAGCGTCATCGTCCGCTTCGGGCTGGACGGCGAGACCGGGACGCCGGCTTCGGAGATGACGCGGGCCTTGGCGATCGGGAAGGACTGCTGCTGCGAGGCCTCTTCATACTTGCCGAGGTAGGATTCGTAGAGCGTCTTCAGAGCGGCTGCGCGCTGTTCCAGGTCGTTCAGCTGAACAATGGACTTGTCGGCTTCCGAGTTCTTGCCGGTCAGATGATCGATATTCTGGCGGAGCGATGCTTCACGTGTGCGGGCAACTTCGAATTCGTTGCGGGCATTGGAGGCCAGCTGCTGCAGTTCCTGGAAGATCTGCCGGGTCAGATCGTCCTTTTCCGAGCGGAGTGCGACCGCCTGCGGATGATCGGCGCCGAAATTCGTCGTGACTTCCTGCTCACGCTTGCTGACATTGATGTAGCGCGTGCGCAGATCCTGGATGACGGAATTGTTGGCCTGGCCGGAAGAGATGGCGGCATTGTTGACCGCACCCTCGGGGCCGAGGTCGATGATCTGCTTGAACTGGTTGTAGCGTGCCGAGGTGCTGGCGGCGTCCGACTGGGCGACGATCAGCTGCTTGGTCAGGTCGGCCAGCTGCTGCTCGGACATGAGCTCGCCATTGGCCGAGGTCAGGCCATTCTTCGCCTTGAAATTGGCGGCCTCGAGCGCTGCCTGCTGCGAGCGTTCACGGAGGTCGGTCAGGCGCTGCTGCAGCCAGACGGAGGCGCTTTCGGTGGCGTCGAAATTGGCGTTCAGCTGGTCGCTGAGATAAGCGGTCGCGTAGGCCTTGGTGATACGGGCGGCCAGCAGCTTATCCGTGGAGCGGAACGAAACGGCGAGAACCGCGCTTCGGTTGACGCGCGACACGGTCAGCGCCTGCTGAATGAGGGCCGCTGCCTTCTGGCGGCGTCCGGCGCGGGCGTCATCCTCGGAAACTGGAGGACTGCCAGGAAGCACGGCGCTGGCGAGCAGCTTGATGCCCGACTTGACGAGACCGACCGGGGAGGCGGGCGGATCGAGGATGGTGGCGTTGTCCTGCAGGTTCTCGGCATCGACGACGCGCAGAGCGAGCTGGTTGGACTTCAGGATTTCGACCGCGCTGGCGATCTGCATGTCGACCTGCTGGGAGTTCGCCACCGGCGTGGCGTCCTGCGCATACTTGGTCATGCTGTCATCGAGCAGGACCTGCGTCATCGACGTATATTGCGACGTGGAGAACAGCAGATAGATCACCGCCAGCGTCACTGTCGCTGCAACGCAGAGCGCGATCGAGCCGACGCGGCGCATCAGGATCGCGATCAGGCGATCGATGTCGATGAAGGAATCGGAGTCGTCGGGCGCTTTTGGCAGAGAGCTGTGCAAGGTGAGGTTCCGTTGGTTCATGGCTCTATCCTTTGCGGGAACGGGTCGTGCCATCGATGGCTGTGAGGTCGGCCTGCGGGCCAATCAGTTTGCGGAGCGACGCGATAACGCGGTTGGCCCGTGCTGCGATGGGCATGCTGAGATGCCCGACAGCGGATGGGGTGCCCCAGGCTGTCCTGATCGTTCCGAGGATCGACCGGTCTTTGATATTCTGGACGAGAACGAGGAAGGCTCTTCCCCGAAGCAGGCTTTTTGCCCTGAAATCCTGGGCGGCGGCTGCTTCCGCATCCAGCGTGTGATTGCGAAGGAAGGTCTTATCTCCTTCGATCATGGCGTCGATGTGGTGAAGCGAAAGAACGCGGGAGATCGATCCTTCGCGGATATTGTAGTCGTAACCGGCAAGCGGTTCGAAAACGCAGCGTCCGCCGAGCGCCATGGCGCTGGCGAGATAGAGATAGTCCTCGCCGATCTTTAGGCTCTTATCGAAGCGAAGGGCATGGCTTTCGATGAAGGCGCGCTGAAAGATCGGCTTCAGATAGCCGAAATTATGGGTGGTTTGAAAAAGGGCGTTGGAGCGAATGAAGGCGGAAAGCGTGAGCGTCGGCATTTGCGCCAGCGCATCCTCGGCGAACATGGTTTCGGCCGGCGTGCCGTCGGTCCTGATGACACGCAGATTGTCGACGGCGATTTCGGCACCGGCCTTTTCAGCGCGTGATATCATCCGGCGCAGCCGGTCGGGATCGACCGTGTCGTCGGAATCGAGCACTGCCAGCCAGCGGCCGGTGGCAGCCGAGATCGCGGCGTTGCGCGCGGCGGACGGGCCGCCGTTGCGGGCGAGCGCGATCAGCCGGACGTTGCGGTCGGCATAGCTTTCGGCGATCGCCCTGGTTTCATCGGCCGAACAATCGTCGGCGACGATGACCTCGACCGTGACGCCGCGCTGGGCAAGCGCGCTGTCGATCGCCTTTCCGAGCGTCGCCGCCGCATTATACGCGGCGATGATAAAGCTGACGTCGGGCATGTCTTGCTTCATGCGGCCTCCGCCGTTCCGTACTGGCGGATTTCGCGCACGCCGAGCAGGCCGCTGACGACGCCGGAATGCATGACGCCGCGAAGGGCATAGCGGTAGCGCGGCACGGCCGAGAAGATGCAGGCGAGGGCGGCGGCGTAGCAGAAGCCGGCCTTTGCCGCGGCAAGCGCGATCTGCTTCGGCCGGTTGAGGCCTGTGCTGGCTTCTTGCAGCAGCCGCCCATGCGTCTGGCCGAAGCGGAAGCGGCGCTTGGCGAGCCAGGAGAGATCGGCGCGGTTTTCGGTCACGGGCTCGTAGACATAGGCCTTCTCGGCAAAGGCGATCTTGCCGCCGGCCTCATGCATGTGGCTGAAGAATTCCGTGTCTTCTCCACCCGTATGGCCGAGTGCGAGATTGAAGCGGCGGCCGGCAAGGCTCTGCGAGGAGAGGCGTAGCAGCACGTTGCAGGTGTAGCCGGTGCGGATTTCGCCGTTGACCCAGACGGGCAGCGTCGAATGGAAATCGCCGACCCGCATCCAGCGCGGTGCGGTGTCCGCGTAGACGCTGCGGACAGGTCCGAGAACGGCGTCGGCCTTCGTGGCGCGGGCGGTCGAGAGGAGCTCGACCAGCCAATCCTCGCTGGCATCCTCGTCGTCGTCGATGAAAGCCAGGAAGTCGCCGGTAGCGTTATCGAGGCAGGCGTTGCGGGCGATCGAGATGTTCGATGCCGGGCAATGTACATAGGCGATTTCGTGGGCGATGCGGGGACGAAGCGCCTCGACACGCTCTTTGGCGCTCGGGGTCTTGTCGTTGTCGGCCACGATGATGCGCAGCCGCGAGCCGGGAGGGACTTCGAGGACGGCGAGCGACAGCAGCGCTTCGTCGAGCGATGCGCGGCGATAGGTGCAGATGCCGATGTCGATCTGCAATTGTCTCGTCTGCTGCTTTTTTGTCTGCTGTTTCTCTGTCTGTTCGGGGGGCTGGTTCACGACGCCACCTTTCTGCCGCGGAAGCTGAGGAGTTCCATCCAGAAGCCAGCCGACCAGGCGAAGTGCATCACCATGGCGGATACGGCGGCCAGCGGGCCGTAGGGGTTGCGCTGGCCGATCGCCATCCAGAAACCGTAGCCGACACAGGCAACCGCCCAGAGGCTGAACGGGATGACGGCGGCCCAGTTCACCACGGCCAGGAATGCGCCGATGAAGACGGGAACGACCAGAAGCGGCAGCATCTGGCGAACATTCGGCATGCTGCCGTGCTTCAGGATGTTCTTGGCGCGGCCGCGGCCGTAGCCCAGATACTGCCGGAACAGCGTGGCGACGCTGGAGCGCGGGTAATAGACCATGCGGGTCTTGTCCGTCATCCAGATGCCAAAGCCGGCCTTTTTCAGGCGGTAATCGAGCTCGGCGTCTTCATTGTGGCTGAAGGTCTCGTCGTAGCCGCCGACGGCCTCGAAGGCGGCGATGCGCATCAGGGCGTGGTGGCCGTGATTGGTCCAATGGCCCTTGGCGCCCTCGCGATGCTTCGAGCCGCCATTGCCGAGCTTGGAGTTCTGGGCGAAGGCGGTGGCCTTCTGGAACATGCCGAAACCGACGGTTTCCATCGATACGACCACGGAATCGGCCTGGGTGGCGACGGCTTCCTCGACGAGGCGGCGGCAGTAATCGTCGGGATAGTCGCCATGGGCGTCGATGCGGATGAGATAGTCGTAGTCGCGGCCGAAGGTGGCGACGGCCAGATTGGTGGCGGCGCTCTGCAGGCGGCGGGGATTGTCGAGCAGCACGATGCGCGGATCGGACATGCTGATGCGGGCGACAATCTCGCGCGTCGCATCCTTGCTGCCGCCGTCGGCGACGACGATCTTGGCGTTCATGTGATCGATCTCGCGGCTCAGCTTGGCGAGCAGCGGCTCGATGTGCTTCTCTTCGTTCAAGCAGGGGATGATTATGAGACTGGAGACGCTGGAACTGGCATCAGGCTGCATGGTTGTCCACCCTTCTGGAGATACGGTTTTTGGTGCGGATGCACTGCTATCGCCCCTCTCGACGGCAGCAGGCACAAGGCGGGAAAGGCTGGCGACGAGCGCTTCGCAGTCGCTGCGGTCGGCGAGCCAGGTTTTCTGATCGGTTAAGGCGACGGCTTCGCTGAGCGCATGGTAGCGCTCGCCGGTCATGGTTTCGAACAGCGTGCGCAGTGCCGCCGGGCTTGCATCCGGAAGGGCAAGGCCGATTGATTTTTCGCGCAGGAAGCGCGCGGTCTGCGTGCCTTCGAGAGCGATCGGAACGGTGCCGTAGAGGCAGCCTTCGTAGAGCCGGTTCGGCAGCAGCCAGCTGGAGTTCAGGCCTTCCTCGAAGAAATCGATCGCCCAGGAGAAGTGGACGTCGTCGTAGATCGCCCTCAAATCCTCGGGGTTCTTGTATGGGCCTTCGAAGCGGAGATAGGGTTCGCTGGCGACGAAGCCGTCGAAATCCTCAAATTCGGAATAGGCGGGGCGGCCGCGCAGCACGATCTCGACGCGGCCTTCCATGAGGCGCGAGAACTCGGCGAGCATGGTCAGCGACTTCCTGCAACGGAGCGCGCCGAACCAGCCGATCTTCCAGGGCTGGCCGGGCTGTTTCAGCGGGCGGGCGATGGTCGGCTGAACCGCCTGGTCGATCGATATGACCTTGTTTTCGATCAGCAGCGTTTCGGCTTTGATGCCGGAGCGCGGCGCGAAGTGGTGTTCGATGAAGGCGGGCGAGCTCGTCATGATCAGCTGAGCGTTGCGGCCGAAATGGGCCTCAGTGCCGCGCATGATCTTGCCGACCATGTCGTTGCGCGAGAGCAGCCGGTGAATGTCGAGGCATTCGTAGACGACGGGCACATCGCCGCCGAACATCGCATTGGCGCGATCGGCGACGGCAAGCGCCTCGAGATTGCGGCCGATGATGACGTCGGGCTTGTTGACCGTCTTCAACAGGCCTTTCAGCCCGCTCATCGCTTTCACGACAGCGCCGATGCGCTGCGCAAACTTGGCGTCGGCGGTGCGGCCAAGCTCGATCGGCGTGATGCCGTGCACTTCGGCGAGGCGGTTTTCGCCGCGCCGGAAGCCGGCCAGCGTCACCTCCGCGCCGCCCTCGCGCAGCATCAGCACCCGCCGCCGGACGGCGGGATCCGAGAGATCATGCACGAGATACAGGACTTTGAGCATGGCACTCCTTGTCATTTGTGCGCCTTCGGCGCCGATCAGTTCAGCGTGCATGCGATCGATTCAGGGAACTGGCACTTGTCGCCGGGGGCCGTGTAGGCGAAGCGCTCGACCTCCAGCGATGTCGGCTTGGTGTAGGCGAACTTGCCCATCCAATCCTTCAGCGTGTCGGTGCCCCAGAGGCTGAAGAAAATCTTCTGCTGGCTATCCGGGATCTTTGCGGGATCGGTGACATCCTGAACGAGCTTGCCGTTCAGATAATAGCGCAGCCGGCCGGGCTCCCAGACGAAGGCGTAGTCGTTGAAGCCGTCATCGGCATTGGCGCCGATCGGAACCAGCTTCTCATTGCCGCCCTTGGCCTTGATGTACTGGTTGACCTGCACCTGGCCGGAATTCTTGCCGAGGATCTCGAAGTCGATCTCGTCATGCGGCTTTTTGTCGGCCGGGCCGATATAGGTGAAGAAGGCGGAGTTCAGGCCGGGACCGGTGGCTGTCTTCATCCGGGCCTCGTAGGTGCCGTAGCCGAAGCGCTTCTTGGTCTGGATTTCGCCGCAGAGATAGTTGCGGTCCTTCGACTGACCTTCAGCGAATGACAGCTGCAACGCGCCGCCTTCGACCTTCACCTGGTTTTTCGACCAGGTGCAGTTCTGATGCGGGCCGTTGTTCCAGCCGTCGGAAATGAACCAGACGCTGCGGTCGAGCTTATCGAAGTTCTCCACGAAGGAGGCACTGCCCGGTTGTTGCGCGGCTTGCTGGGCAACGGCCGAGGAGGCGCCGAGGAGGAGCGTGCCGATGATACCGAGTGCGGGGCAAAGTTTTCGCGCATGGGCGATTTTGGTCGTCATGTGTCACCTTTGCTGTGTAGCGAGTTTGGAAGGAGCCGCGCCCGCCGTGACAGGCTTTTCATAGGGCTTCTTGGCGCGAGCGCCGGTCAGGACGGCGTAAAGGCGAGGGGCGATCTTGCGGCAGAGATTGTTCGAGAAGGCCAGGAACGGGAACAGGACCGCCAGCGAGAGAATGAAGAAGGCCGGGTAGAAGCTGACGCCCGCTTTGCCCCAGACGATCCACATGAAGATCAGCAGCGGATAGTGGCTGCAGAAAATCCAGAAGCTCAGGCTGCCTGTTTTCGACAGCCGCTGGCCGATCTGTGTCTCGATCAGCGGCGCCGACAGGAGCCAGAAGCCGAGCGCGCCGAAGATGGCGAGCGTGTTGCGCAGGAACTGGACCCAATCCGGCAGGCTCGGGCCGGTCATGTAGATGACGGTGGCAAGCGCCGCGCAGCTGGCGAGCAGGAGGACCGCGCCAAGCGTGGCGAAGCGGTCGAGCGCCTTCAGGTCGATCTTGTTCAGGCCGATATAGATACCAAGGCTGAACGAGAAGAGGATGGAGCGCTTGAGGACGACATAGAGCGATGCCTCCGGCACCACGGCAACCACGAGCAGCACCGACAGCGTCAAAAGCGGCGCATGGCGGATCAACCATGCCAGCAGCGGCGACAGCAGGATGCAGACGAACAGGTCGCGCAGGAAATAGAGCGGCACGTTGACCGGGAAGTCTTCCACCGCAAACAGCTGCGTCATCAGCTCGCGCGCGGAGGCCTGCCACGGGTTCGGCACGTATCCGTCGCCAAGGCCGACGCCGAGCGCCACAAGGATCGCCAGGAAAAACAGCCCGTTCCACAAGAGGAATGGCAGGAGCACGGTCTTGGATTTCGTGCGTACCGTTTTCAGGTAGCTGAAATTCTCCAAGCCGCCACGGAACAGGAGATAGCCGGAAATCGCACTCAGGCAGGGCACACCCACCCTGAACAGCGCTTCCGCCAGGAATACTCTCAGCCAATCGAAGGCGCCGTAGGTCCCGACAAAGGGACTGGTCTGGTCGCCGAATGGTATGTGTACGAAGACGATGCCCGAAATGAGCACAATCCGCATCAGGTTGATCCGTGAGGACACGTTGGTATCAACATTCACGTTGTCAGTCACCCCTTTTGGGTCGCAGCTCCCCTTTGCAACCGTTTCAATCAGAGCAGACTTCAGCCCGCAGCGAGGGAAGTTAGGGCGAATTCACGGAAGAAAATATGGCACTGCAGCAAAAGTGATCGATCACGCCGTTTCGTAACGGATACTACTTGCCGTAATAGATCGAGGAAAATACGCGGCCTGGGTGTCTCCGCCCCGGCCAGAAGCCAGTGTCAGCAGTGCATTCAAGAAAATGATTATATTCACTGGCTTAGGCGCAAAAGGCGTGGTGCGGCGCACGAAAGTTTTTATCAAATGAGAGGAAATGTTACAGTAGCCGTCCGCAAGTGGTTCATCATTTATGGTCGGAATGGGGCGATCTGATCCGGAATGGAGCGTTTCCGGATCGAGGGGCCGTCAGCGGTCTTCCTGCCGCCTTTGACAAATTTCGGCCGAAATGCCCCTGATGCTTGTGCGGTGCAGCAGCTGGCCTAGATGGCACGGCTAAAGGCACCGGCCGAAGCACCAATTCGAACCTCTCAGGGAGAGAGTATGGCGACTTTCACGATCATTATTCCGTTCTACCAGCGGGATGACGGCATCCTCAGACGGGCGCTTGCGTCGGCGTTTGCGCAGAGTTTTCAGGACTTCGATATCATCGTCGTCGACGATCAATCGCCCTATGCGCCGGCAAGCGAGCTGGCGCCGCTGAGCGCCGAAGAGCGGGCGCGAATCACCGTCGTCAGTCAGCCGAACGCGGGGCCGGGCGGCGCGCGCAATACTGGGCTCGATCATGTTCCCGCCGACACGCGCTATGTCGCGTTTCTCGATTCGGACGACATCTGGACGCCGGATCATCTGAAAAACGCGTTCGCGGCCATGGATACGCTCGGCGGCGATTGCTACTGGGCGTCGATCGAGGGCGGGGCGGAGTTCGACTATCACTTCGGGATCGCGGCGCTCGCGAAGATCGACGGTGCCAAGCGTCTGATGGAGACGCCGCATATTCTCTCGGTTCCCGATATTGCGGGGGTGATGATCAACGACTGGGCCTTCCTGCACATGTCGTGCATGGTCATCGGCCGGCCGCTGATCGAGACGGTGCGTTTCGATGCGGCGCTGCGGCTGGCGGCGGAAGATGTCCTGTTCTTTTGCGACTGCATGCTGGCGGCCGAGCAGGTTCTCTTGTGCGCCGATGCGGGCGCGTTGCGCGGCGAGGGGATCAACATCTTCCACGGCGTCGACAACACGTCGCCGGAGTATCTGAAGCAGCAGTTCATCACCTGGATGGCGCTCGACCGGCTGGAAAGCCGCTTCGCCTCGCGGCCGCGCGAGATCGCGACCATCCGGTCCTACAAAAGCCGAGCGCGCAAGCAGGCACTGTGGGGGCAGGTGGGGCAGCTCAAACGCCGCCGCCGCCCCGATTTCGGCCTGCTCGCCCGCTGGCTGGTGCAGGATCCAAGGCTGATCCAGAGCGCATTCCAGCTCGCCGCCGGCAAGCTGGTAAAATAACTGGTCTTTGCTATCGCATGTCGGTGCCGCAAAACCGCGGCACAGTTTTGCGCGACATGCTTTACTCCGCCGGCGCGTCGAGCAGATAGCGAAGGCGGTCGCCGCTTGAGGTGACCGCCACCCCATCCGGGTTGCGCCAGCGTTCCGTCTTGTCGGCGAGAATGCCGCCGGCGATTGCCGGGAAGGCGGAGGGATGGGTCGCGACATAGGTGATCGCGGCGCCGGCGCCCTTCTGGTTCTTGATGTCGAGAAAGTGGCGCAGCTCGAATTTGGCGCGAATGTGCTGTTCGTGCCGGCGCACGGCGTCCGCCGCCATCGGCTTCAGCTTGAAATCCTTGAGAAGCGAACGGTCCGCCTCGTAAAGGCGGCGCAGGTCTTCCGTGCGGTGGCTTCCGCTTAGCGAATTGCCGCGCACGACGGCGCCGTAGCCGCAGCTGTGGATCACCTTGTAGCGGGCGCCGAGCGCAAGCGCGCGGATGTAGAGATCGTAATCCTCGCCGAGGCGCATGTCCTCGCGGTAGCGCAGCTGATGCTTGTCGAGAAAGCTTCGGCGCATGACGGGCTTCAGGAAGCCGATCTCGCCGCGGCGCACGCCGCGCTTGGATATGTTGCCGTCCACGAAGGTCGTCAGATCGAGATAAAGAGGGTTTTCAGCGAAGCGATCGAGCTTCTGCGGCGCCTGGGCGACCGTGTCGGCATCGACGAAGGCGATGTTGTCGGCCACGAACTCCCAATCATCGTCCGAGAGCATGCGGGAGAAGCGGCCGGCGAAGAAGAAATCGTCGGCGTCCAGAATGGCGATCAGCGGCGATGTGGAGATATCGATGGCATGATTGCGCGCTGCGGACGGGCCCTTGTTCTTCTCGAACCTGACGATCCGGAGCCTGCCGGTGGCGTCGTTGCCGCGTTCGGCGGCTTGCGCCGTGGAATCGCTTGAGCCGTCGTCGACAACCACGACTTCGGCGACCTCAGGCTCGAGAAGTGCTGATCTGACGGCGATTTCGATCGTATCTGCCGCGTTCTTGGCGGCGATGATGACGCATATGCTAGCTGTTTCAGCCACGCTCTACCTCCGTTGTTTCGCCCAAGACCTAGGACGTTGCAGCGCAGCAGACAACAAAGAGCGCTTCACATGATGTTACGAAGGGTGGGTTCGTGAGCGGCAAACGGGCAGTTACGGCTGCCCATGGGGCTTAGCGATTGAACGGCTCGGAGCTGTTGAACGGCGGTACGTGCAGCTTTTCAGCCTCTTCGGCGCGGCCGGCCGCGCGCTTGGCGCCGCTGCGCTCCTTGCTTTCCTTCCAGACGAGGTAGAGCACGCCGCCGAAATAGCCCGCCTGCAGCAGGATCGCACAGATCACGGTCTTGATGATGGTGCCGGATAAGGAGCCGCTCAGCCAATAGGTCGCGACGGCGAACACGGCGAGTGCGCCCAACATGCTGACAAAAACGCGAGGTGCATACATTTGTTGCCTCCCCAGATGGTGCCCTTCAATGAACAGCCATTGAATACGCGGCCACACCAGGACCCTTTTGTAGATTCTTTTTACAGGACTTCGTCATATAACTAAAGCGGTGAAGACGTCGTTTGCGCCTGTATTCAGTATCTACAAGTGTCATCTTAAAGCTTTGTTCCGGGTATTGGTAAAAATGCCACTTATCGGTCTGGCCGCCCGGCAATCGGAAAACGTCGTTAAAGTTGGGTTTCGATGTGAGGGTTGCATCGAATTTGACAATGCACGTTCTTGTTTATGCCACAATCGATACCCGCTGAGGTGTAGTGGGCGCGTTTCGCATTCAACTTTTATTACAAAGATTTAATTTCAACCGATTTGTGAGTGCGGCGCAAAAATGATGCTGCGATGCAATAAAACGCCCCTGTTCAAGTTTAAAAACAGGTCCGTTGCAGAAGTGATGGCCGCGCTCAAGAACTTTCGACCGCGACCGGTCACCCCTGTAAACTTCGCTCGGGGTGTATTGGCAAGAAGTCACGGGACATTTTATTTCGATCTGCAAATATAGTTTTGATCGCTTTGGTGGAATCTAAATATGTTTCAGCGACCACTGAAATACAAAAAGTTGAACAAATGTTTCCAAAACCGTTCGATAACGACCGGTTTTAAAAACGTGGCTTAAAAAAACAAAATCCCCTCATACACTCCCAACTCGTCAGCGCTAGCTTAGCGTCCTGAGCCTTAACCGACCAAACGGCAAACATAAGTGGAGTTACCTCTATGAAGTCTGCGACGAGATCGGACAGTTCGCCATTTTATGGCGCAGTTCACGAAAACGCGTTTCCGCCCACGGGCGGCTTCGCAAAACGGGCATTCGATGTGTCCGCCGCCTGCCTCGGGCTTCTGTTTCTGAGCCCAATCTTTTTGATGGTGATGCTGCTTGTGAAGCTTACGGACAAGGGTCCGGCCTTCTATGGCCATCGCCGTATCGGCCACAATGGCCAGGAATTCCGTTGCCTGAAGTTTCGGACAATGGTCACCAATGGCGACAAGGTGCTGCAGGACTATCTGCGCAACAACCCTTCCGCCATGGATGAGTGGCGCGCCACGCGCAAGCTGCAGAACGACCCTCGGGTCACTGCCGTTGGCGCCGTGCTGCGCAAGCTGAGCCTTGATGAGCTTCCCCAGCTCTTCAACATCATTCGCGGTGAGATGAGCGTCGTCGGTCCGCGTCCCGTCGTTCAAGACGAACTTGAAATGTACGAGCACGCCGCCGTCTTCTATCTGCAGTCCCGCCCGGGCCTTACCGGTCTCTGGCAGGTCAGCGGACGCAACGACGTCTCCTATGCCGCTCGCGTCGCTTTCGACACTCACTACGTCGAAAACTGGTCGATGGCCCGGGACGTTGCGATCATCGCAAAGACCATTCCCGCCGTCTGCGCTCAGCGCGGAAGCTACTAACGGCATCCTTACGCCCGACGAGCACGTCTTATGGCTCGCCGTCGGGACGAAACACGGGGAAAAATATGAACGAACGTCTATTTGGCAGTCAGGCTGGGCGATCCCGTGCCCTTCGATCCGGTGTTGCAGTCGCTGCCGGGTTGAGTGCATTCCTGCTGTCTTCATTCATTGCCAGCGCGGACGACTACCGCCTTGGAACCATGGATAAAGTGAAGATTCGAGTTGCCGAATGGCAGACGGCGGATGGGACGATCCGCGACTGGTCTGTCGTCAGCGGCGACTACACGGTTGGCCCATCCGGCAGCATTTCGCTGCCATTCGTCGGCGATCTCGCCGCTTCCGGGCAGACCACCGACGCTATCGCCAAGCAGATCGGCATGGCCCTTCAGAAGCAGTTCGCCCTGAAGGACCGGCCGTCGGCATCCGTCGAATTGTCGGAATTCCGCCCTGTCTATCTCTCCGGAGACGTGGAGAAGCCGGGTGAGTTTCCGTTCGCGCCGAACCTGACCGTTGCCAAGGCTGTCAGCCTTGCCGGCGGCCTTCGCCGGGCCGATTCCGGCCAGCGGTTCGCCCGCGATTTCATCAATGCCAAGGGCGACGCCGTCGTCTACATGGCGGACAGGGCACGGCTTCTGGTGAAGCAGGCTCGTCTTCAGGCCGAAATCGACAACAAGGATAGTTTCGAGATTCCGGCCGAGCTGAAGGACAAGCCGGAGGCCAGAGCACTCGTCGACAGCGAGAACGCGCTCATGACCTCGCGCAAGAAGCGGCTGACGCTGCAGCTTCAGGCACTCGATGACTTGAGAGCTCTGCTGCAGAGCGAAGTCGAGACGCTTGCCAAGAAGACGCAGACGCAGACCCGCCAGCTGGAGCTTGCCACGGCCGATCGCGACAAGGTCGACGATCTCGCCGAGAAGGGTCTGGTACTCAGCGCCCGCAAGATCACGGCCGAGCAACGCGCGGCCGATCTTGAGGCGATGCTTCTGGACATCGACACGAACTCGCTCAAGGCCAAGCAGGATATCAGCAAGGCCAACCAGGACGAGATCACGCTTCGCAACGACTGGGACGCTCAGCTTGCCCAGGAAAAGCAAAGTGCCGATGCGCAGATCGATCAGCTCAACCTGAAGCTCACGACCAGCAACTCGTTGATGGCCGAGGCGCTCACGCAGTCCACGGATGCAGCCCGGTTCGACACATCGACCGGTGCCGCCAGCATTGCCTACTCCGTCATCCGCGACGTGGATGGCAAGCCGAAGGAAATCCCGGTGCAGGAAAGCACCGCATTGCAGCCCGGCGATCTGATCAAGGTCACCGCCGGACTGGCCATGAGGTAACGAGGCAGTATGCGTATCGCTAAGTCGGCGCTCATCCAGCCCGGCGGGAATGTGGCCTATGCCGTTCCCGCCGTGGCGCTCTCGCTTTTTGCATTCGCCTACTCGCTCAGGTTCGGGCAGGTGGCGATCCTGCTTTACTATGCGCTCTGGTTGCCGCTGATCGTGGTCGATTACCGCAAGGTGCTCGGCAACTACAATCGCTACGCCTGGATTTACGCCTTCGCGGCGATCGCCTTCCTGTCGGTCTTCTGGTCGGCGGCACCCAGCGTGTCGATGCGCGCCGCCATTCAATATTTTACGCAGGTGCTTTGCGCGCTCATCGCGGTCAGGGTGCTCGATGCCAGGACGCTGACGCTTGGAATGGTCGCCGGCATCGGCATCGTTCTCGTCTATTCGGTGCTGTTCGGTCACTACGAACTCGACGTGATGGACAACACCTACAGCTTCGTGGGTGCTTTCGCGTCGAAGAACCAGCTCGGTTTTTATGCCTCGCTCGGCCTGATCGCCTGCTATGCCACCGTCTTCATTTTCGGCGAACGCCGTCCATCATGGCTGGGTGCCACAGGCGTCGTCGGGCTGCTATCCGCCTACTGCCTCATGGTGTGCCAGTCGGCGACCTCGGTTTTGACCGCGGTCGTGGTTCTGGCGCTGATGGTCGGCCTGCGTGTGGTGCTGACGCTGACGCCCGACCAGCGCAAGCTGCTCGTCATCGGCGGCGGTGTCGCGGTGATCGTGCTTGCGGTCGCCGGTGTCTATCTCGGCGCGGTCGATGCCGTGCTCGGGATTTTTGGCAAGGATTCGACGCTCACGGGGCGCACCTATCTGTGGCAGCAGGGGATCGAGGCCGCGGCCGACAATCCCTATTTCGGCGTGGGCTATCAGGCCTATTGGGTTCAGGGCTTCTCGGAGCCGGAACGGCTCTGGGAAGAGTTCTTCATCGGTTCGCGCAGCGGCTTCCATTTCCACAACACCTATATCGAAACCGCGGTGGAGCTTGGTCTCGTCGGCGTATTCATCCTGGCCTTCACGCTCTTGAAGATCCTGTGGGGGCATCTTCGCCGTCTCATCGAAGATATCAGGAACGACGAATCCTATCTGCTGTTTGCCATTGCCGTGCTTCTGGTGATCCGCTCCTTCGTCGAGATCGACATTCTGACGCCCTATAACGTCGGGACGTTCCTGTTCTATTTCTGCGCCGGAAAGCTGATGAGCGTGCGCCGCCAGCCGGATGTCGCGGCATGGGCGCGGCAGGCACGGCAGCCCGAACCGTTGATGCATTCGCACTAAAAAGCATTGTCGGCCGGCATTGACCGGTCATTTGAGGAAACCGGATGAAGACCCTTTACGGCATCCAATATCTGCGCGCCTTCGCGGCGCTTGCTGTCGTCGTTTTTCACGCGGCCGAGAAGTCCGGCGAGCACTTCGCCATCGGCGCTGCCGGCGTCGATGTGTTCTTCGTCATCAGCGGCTTCATCATGTGGGTGATCAGCGAGCGCCGGCCGATGACGCCGCAGGGCTTCCTCATCGACCGCCTGCGCCGCATCGCGCCATCCTACTGGCTGGTCACCTTTATCATGATCGCCGGCGCCGTGGCCGGGCTGTTTCCGAACCTGCAGCTGACGACGTCGCATATCCTTGCGTCGCTGTTCTTCATTCCCGCGCATTCGCCGAGCACCGGCGACATCTGGCCGGTGCTGGTGCAGGGGTGGACGCTGAATTTCGAGATCTTCTTCTACGTCCTCTTCGCCGGGGCACTATTCCTGCCGCGCAAATGGCGTCTCGCCTTTCTGCTCGCGCTGTTCGGCGGCTTCTTCCTGGCCGGGCAGATCCTGCAGCCGACGACGCCGGCGCTCTACACCTACACGCGGCCGATCATTCTCGAGTTTGTCGGCGGCGTATTGATCGCCGAGCTTTGGCTGCGCTGGTGGATTGCCGGCACGAGCCTGGGGCTTGCCTGCGTGGGGGCGGCCCTTTCCGGTTTCGCCGCCATCCATCTGATGGGCGCCGAGTTCAATGCCGGGATCTGCGGTCCGCTGGCGATGGTGCTTGTTTACGGGATGGTCTCGCTGGAGGCGGCCGGAAGTCTCGGCCGCATGCCGCTCCTCACCTATCTCGGCGATGCCTCCTATTCGATCTATCTCTGGCACACGCTGGCGATTTCGGTGGTGGCCAAGGCGGGGCAGGTGATCGGCCTTTCGGCCACCGTCATGGCACCGGTGTGTGTGCTCGCCGGCGTGGTGCTTGGAACCGCGGCCTACGAACTCATCGAAAAGCCGCTGAGGAAGCTGCTTTCCAGCTCGCGTTCGAAACAGGCGACACTTGCCCGCCGGCCCTCATGATGAGGCTTCGACCGGCGGGGTCCCGGCATCCGGTTCTACCGTCGGCGCCGGCCGGGCCTTCCTTCTGAACGAGCGCAGCGCGACATAGAAGACGGGTGTCAGGAACAGACCGAAGATCGTGACGCCGAGCATGCCTGAGAACACGGCCGTGCCGAGCGACTGGCGCATTTCCGCGCCGGGGCCGGTCGCGATCGCCAGCGGCAGCACGCCGAAGATGAAGGCGAAGGCCGTCATCAGGATCGGGCGAAGGCGCAGATGGCTCGCCTCGACGGCTGCCTCCACGGGAGACTTGCCTTCGTCTTCCGCCTGGCGGGCGAACTCGACGATCAGGATCGCGTTCTTCGCCGCAAGGCCGATCAAGACGATCAGGCCGATCTGCGTCAGCACGTTGTTGTCCATGCCCCTGAACCAGACGCCGATCAGCGCCGCGAGCACGGCCAGCGGGACGATCAGGATGATCGCCAGTGGCAGGACCCAGCTTTCATATTGGGCCGCGAGCGCCAGGAAGACGAAGATGACTGACAGGGCGAAGATATAGACCGCCGTGTTGCCGGTGTGGGTTTCCTGGTAGGCGAGTTCGGTCCATTCGAAGGTCGTGCCGGGAGGCAGGATCTTGGCGGCCAGCGCCTCCATCTTCTTCAGCGCGTCGCCCGTTGACGTGCCGGGTGTCGGGTTGCCCTGCAGCGGAACGGACACATACATATTGTAGCGCTGCACGAGGGCAGGGCCGCTGGAATCCTGGATATCCATCAGCGTCCCGAGCGGCACGAGCGCGCCGGTCGCCGAGCGCACCTTGAGACCTAAGATGTCCTCGCGGTCCATGCGGTATTGCCGGTCGGCCTGGGCGCGGACCTGGTAGACGCGGCCGAAGGCGTTGAAGTCGTTGACATAGGCGACGCCGAGATTGATCGACAGCGCGTTGAAGATATTGGGGATCGGCACGTTGAGGAAACGGGCCTTGTCGCGATCGATGGCGAGATAATATTGCGGGCTGGCATCCGAGAATGTCGTGAAGACGCCGGTCAGGCCCTCTGTCGTCGCGGCCGCGCCCATCATCTGCCGGGCAAGGCCGAGAACGCGGGTCATGTCGGCGTTTTCAAGATCGAGGATCTGCATCTTGAAGCCACCGGAATTGCCGACGCCGCGTACCGATGGCGGCGGGACGGCGATGATGAAGGCCTCCTGGATGCTCTGCAGCTTGCCGAAGAGCTCGCCGATGATCTTGTTGGCGGTCTCGCCGCCTTCCTCGCGCTCGGCAAAGGACTTGAAGGGCACGAAGACGACACCGGAATTGGAGGCGTTGGTGAAAGTCGCGCCGCTGAAGCCGGCGAATTGCACGGCATTGCCGACGCCGGGCACCGTGCGGGCGATATCGCCCACCTGCTTCACCACCGCATCGGTACGCGCCAGCGACGCGCCATCCGGCAGCTGGACGACGATGATCGCGTAGCCCTGGTCCATGGTCGGGATGAAGCCTGACGGGACCTTGGTGATCATGAAGTAGGTGGCGCCAAGCAGACCGGCGAAGACCAGCAGCGAGCAGGTGATGCCGATCCAGCTTCTGACGAGGTGCCTGACGATCCACGAATAGCCGTGGCTCAGGCGATCGAAGCCGTTGTTGAAGCCATTGGCGAGACCGCGCCCGAAACGCAGGGCGATGTTGTTGCGCGTGTGCTGGTGATCGTGGCTTCGGAGCAGAATACCGGCGAGCGCCGGCGAGAGCGTCAGCGAGTTCAGCGCGGAGATCGCGGTGGTGACCGAGATGGTCACGGCGAACTGCTTGTAGAACTGGCCGGAGATCCCTGGGATGAAGGCTGTGGGCACGAAGACGGCGATCAGCACCAGCGAGATGGCGATGACGGCGGTGCCGACCTCGTCCATCGTCACATGCGCGGCTTCCTTCGGCGTCATGCCTTTGGCGAGATTGCGCTCGACATTCTCCACCACGACGATGGCGTCGTCGACGACGATGCCGATCGCGAGCACCAGGCCGAACAGCGTCAGCATGTTCAGCGAGAAGCCGAAGGCGAGGAGCACGGCGAAAGTGCCGATCAGCGAGACCGGGATGGCGATGATCGGGATGATCGCGGTTCGCCAGGATTGCAGGAAGACGAGGACGACGATCGCAACCAGGATCGCGGCTTCGGCGATGGTTCGATAGACCTCGGTGATCGATTCCGAGATGAACTCGGTGGTGTCGTAGACGATGCGGTATTCCAGACCCTGCGGGAAGGTCTGGGAGATGTCCTTCATCAGCGACTGGATCTGGTGCGCGGTATCGAGCGCGTTGGTTCCGGGGCGGGCGAAGATGCCGAGCGCCACGGCGGGGTCGTTGTTGAGATAGCTGTTCGTCACATAGTCCTGCGCACCGAGTTCGATGCGGGCGACGTCCTGCAACTGCACGAGGCGGCCGGCGCCGGTCGACTTGACGATGACGTAGCGGAATTCGCGCACGTCGGAGAAGCGGCCGTCGGTTCTGACCGTATATTCGAAAGCGTTCTTGCCGGTGACTGGTGGCGCGCCGATCTTGCCGCCGGAGACCTGGACGTTCTGGTCGCGAAGGGCCGAGACCACGTCATCCGATGTCATGCCGTAGGCGGAGAGCTTCTGCGGGTCCAGCCAGATGCGCATCGAATACTGGCGCTCGCCGAACACCTGCACGTCGCCGACGCCATCGAGGCGCACCAGCGTGTCGCGGATGCGGTTTCGGGCATAGTTGGAGACGTAGAGCTGGTCGTAGCGGTGCGAGGGCGAGAGCAGGTGCACGACCATCATCAGGTCGGGCGAACTCTTGTCGGTGGTGACGCCGAGGCGCTGCACCTCTTCGGGAAGCCGGGGCAGGGCGATCGAGACGCGGTTCTGGACGAGCACCTGCACCTTGTCGAGATCGGTGCCGAGCTTGAAGGTGATGGTCAGCGACATGGCGCCATCGGCGCTGGAATAGGAGGACATATAGAGCATGTCCTCGACGCCGTTGATCTGCTGCTCCAGCGGTGTGGAGACCGTGTCGGCGATGGTCTGCGGGTCGGCGCCCGGATAGGAGGTGCGCACCACAATGGTCGGCGGCGCGATCTCGGGATATTGCGACACCGGCAGCTGCGTATAAGCGATGCTGCCGACGACGAGGAGCACGATCGAGATGACCGCCGCGAAGATCGGGCGGTCGACGAAGAAATGAGCGAACCTCATTGTGGCGTCTCCGTCGCGGCGTTCTCCGGCGGCGTATCGCGCCGCTCCTGCGGCAGTTCGGTCATCTGCGGCGTGATGGTGGCGCCGGGGCGGGCGCGCATCAGGCCGTTGACGATGATCGTCTCGGTGCCATCAAGGCCCTCGCGGATGACGCGGTAGCCGTAGAGCCTGGGGCCGGGGCGCACGGGCTTGGTCGATACCTTGCCGTCAGGGCCGACGACGAAGACGACGCGTTCGTTCTGGTCGGAACCGATCGCTTCGTCGGGCACGAGGATCGCCTTGTACTTGTTGGACGCCTCAACCTGCACACGGCCGAACAGGCCGGGCTGCAGGATCAGGTCGGGATTGGCGAGGCGAGCACGGATGCGGATCGTGCCGCTCTCGTTGTCGATGCGGTTTTCGGCGAAGTCGAGCTTGCCGATGAAGGGCTTGGCGTTTGGATCGGAAATCGTCACGGTGACGGGTACGCCGCCGCCGCCCAATTGCAGGTCCTTGCCGAGCTTGCGCGCCGTATCGGCGAAGTTCAGCAGGCGGCGTTCATCGACGTCGAAGTAGAAATCGATCGGGTCCAGCGACACGATGGTCGTCAGAATGGTCTGGTCGGCCTGCACCAGATTGCCTGTCGAGATCAGGCGGCGGTCGATGCGGCCGCTGAGCGGTGCTGATATCGTGGTGTATTCCATGTCGAGGGCCGCACGGTCGGCGGTTGCCTGGGCGCCGCGAACATTGGCCTGCGCGGAGAGCCATTCGCGGCGGCGATCGTCGAGCGTCGAGACCGACTGGCTGCCGCTGGTGGCAAGGCTCTGCGCGCGGTTGAACTGCGCTTCGGCGTAGGTCTGCGTGGATTTGGCGACTTCGAGCGCGGCGTTGGCCTCGTTGAGCGCGGTGACGAAGGGGCGCTGGTCGATGACGAAGAGCTTGTCGCCCTTCTTCACCAGCGCGCCATCGGTGAAATCGACCTCATTCAGATAGCCGCCGACGCGTGCGCGCACCGAGACCTCGTCGACCGCCTCGAAGCGGCCGATGAACTCGTCGTTGTCGACGACCTCGCGCACCACGGGCTTTGCCACGGTGACCGGCGGCGGGGGCGGGGCCGCGGCCTGCTGGGCGGATGAGGCGAGGGGGAAGAAGACGACGCTGCTGAAGGCCAAGACGTAGCGAAGTGAGAAAGGCATGGCGGCTCCCCATTCGGGCGGCCAAACACGCCGCCATGACTATGCTGAAAGAATGCGTTTCATGTCAGGCGGTACTCGAGCGACTATGTGCCGCTCGCCTATTTCTAATGCTGTCTTACGTTCGTGGCGCGGATAGCGCTCACGACTTGCATGCCGTTGCGATCGATTGGCCGGGAAGGTCCCCACCCGGTAAGCCTCTGGATTTCGATATAAACGGGTGTCTTGACGAAAAGCAAATCCCGGTGGGTTGAAACTTCCAAGACCAATGAAATCAGGGAGAGTATCGCGCAGCCATCAATGCCCTCTGGTTTCGGCGGCACGTTCCTTAGCCGGGTGCGACAATTTGGCCGCACACTAGCAATAATCAACCGAAGGTGACTTGTATGTTGCACCTGCTTAATATATCTAGGCACATTATAAGTGTGCTTACTATTGGCGCAGTCCTCAATGAACAGCAATCCGCCTCTCGGCTTCCTCCTGCACGATGTTGCACGTCTGCTTCGAAAGCGTTTCGAGCAGCGGGCGAAGTGCCTTGGGTTGACGCGATCGCAATGGCAGACGCTGGCGTATCTCTCCAACAATGAGGGGATACACCAGGGCGGGCTGGCGGAGATGCTGGAGATCGAGCCGATCACACTTGTACGCATTCTCGACAAGCTCGCCGAACGCGGGCTGATCGAGCGCCGCCAGCACCCGACGGACCGCCGGATCTGGCTGCTTTACATGCGCGAGGAGGCACATCCGCTGTTGGCGGAAATGCGCGGACTTGGCGATGTGACGCGAGGCGAAGCCCTGGAGGATGTTTCCGCCTTAGAACGGGAGCAGCTTTTCCAAATCCTGTCGCAGATGAAGACCAACCTAGTGCAGGCCTGCCGGACCCCCCTGGCATTGGCTGAAAACGAGACCAACCATGGCTGATAAAATTCCCCTGCGCGTCGTTTCCGACGCCGATGCCAATTCTGCTGCCGAAACGAACGAGGTTTCTCCGCGCGAGGAAACCGTCGCCGAGGCGCCATCCTCCACTCCGGCGCCCGTCACCACTGTGGCGCCACCCGTGACCACGCCCCCGCGCCGCAAGCGCAGCATGACCCGGCCGGTGCTGTTTGCACTGCTGCCCGTCGCGCTCGTCGTCGGCGGTTATTACTACGTCAATGGCGGACAGGTGATGTCGACCGACAACGCCTATATCAAGTCCGACATGATGGGGCTGACGACCGACGTTTCCGGCATTGTCGACACGATCGACGTGCATGAAAACGAAGCGGTGAAGCAGGGCCAGGTGCTGTTCAGCCTTCGCCAGGACGTGTTCAAGATCGCGCTCGACGGCGCCAAGGCGCAGCTCGGCGCCGTGCGCAACCAGATCCTCAACCTGGAAGCAAGCTACCAGCAGTCGCTGGCCGAGATCACGCAGGCCGAGGCCGATATCCCGTATTTCCAGACCGAATTCGACCGCCAGCAGAGCCTGCTCAACAGCTCGGCGGCCACCCGCACGGCGTTCGACCAGGCGAAGCACAATCTGCAGGCCGGTCAGCAGAAGGTTGCCGTCGCCAAGGCGCAGGCTGCCGCCACGCTCGCCCAGCTCGGCGGCAATGCCGATCAGCCGGCCGAGCAGAACCCGCTTTATCTCGAAGCCAAGGCCAAGGTCGACGACGCGCAGCGCCAGCTTGATCACAGCGTCGTCCGCGCGCCGTTCGATGGCATCGCAACCAATGTCAACGCGCTGCAGCCGGGCTCCTATCTCGAGGCATCGACGCAGGCCTTCTCGCTGGTCGCAACCAAAAATCTATGGATCGATGCCAGCCCGAAGGAAACCGAGCTCACCTATGTGAAGCCCGGCCAGACGGCCACCATCTATGTCGACACCTATCCGGGTGTGACTTGGAAGGGCAAGGTCGAGAGCATCAGCCCGGCTTCCGGCTCCAGCTTCTCGCTGCTGCCGGCGCAGAACACCACCGGCAACTGGGTCAAGGTCGTGCAGCGGATCCCGATGCGCGTCAGCATCGAGGATGTCGCTGGCAAGCCGCCGCTTCGCGTCGGCATGAGCACGGTCGTTGATGTCGATACCGGCCACGCACGCGGCCTGCCGGATTTCGTGTCCAAGCTTCTGGGCCGCTCGGGCGGAGATCATGAGTAACGCTGCCTCCGCGTCCTTCGTCCCGGTTGCCAATCGCGGCATGATCACGGCCTGCGTCATTCTAGCCGTCATCATGCAGGCGCTGGATACGACGATCGCCAACGTTGCACTGCCTTATATTCAGGGCAGCGTTTCGGCGAGCGCCGATCAGATCAATTGGGTTCTGACCTCCTACATCGTCGCGGCCGCCATTATGACGCCGCCGTCGGGCTTTCTTGCCGCCAAGTTCGGCCGCAAGAAGGTGCTGCTGACGGCGATCACCGGCTTCGTCGTGGCCTCCGTGCTCTGCGGTCTGGCGCAATCGCTGAACCAGATCGTCGGCTTCCGCCTGTTGCAAGGCCTGTTCGGCGCATCGCTGGTGCCGCTGTCGCAGGGCATTCTGCTCGATATCTACACGCCGGAAGAACGCGGCTCCGCCATGGCCTTGTTCGGCGTGTCGGTCATGGTCGGGCCGGTGCTCGGCCCCGTCATCGGCGGCTGGCTGACCGACAATATCAGCTGGCGCTGGGTGTTCTATATCAACGTGCCGATCGGGGCGCTCGCCTTTGCCGGCATCATGATCTACGTGACCGAGACGAAGCTGGACGCGCTCGCCAAGCTCGACTGGTTCGGCTTCGGGATGATGAGCCTCGGCATCGCATCGCTGCAGCTCTTCCTCGATCGCGGCGAACAGCTCAACTGGTTCGCCTCGGGCGAGATCATGATCGAGGCGATCATCTGTGCCGCGGCTTTCTATCTGCTTGTCGTGCACACGCTGACGGCGGAGAAATCCTTCGTCAATCCGAAGCTGTTTCTCGACCGGAACTTCTCCGTCAGCATGATCTTCATCTTCGTGATCGGGATCACCTATCTCGCCTCGCTGGCGCTGATGACACCCTATCTGCAGACGCTGATGGGCTATCCCGTCATCACCGCTGGTATCGTCATGGGGCCGCGCGGCATGGGCACGATGCTGTGCATGTTCATCGTCGGGCGGCTGATCGGCAAGGTGGATACGCGCCTGCTGCTGGTGCTCGGCCTCGGGCTGACGGCGTGGGCGATGTACGACATGACCGGCTGGACGCCCGATGTGTCGCAGTGGACGATCGTCTCTGTCGGCTTCATCCAGGGCGCCGGTCTCGGCTTCCTGTTCGTGCCTTTGACGACGATCGCGTTTTCGACGCTGCCGGCGGAGATGCGCGGCGACGGCACCGGTCTCTATAACCTGTCGCGAAACATCGGCTCGAGCGTGGGGATCTCCATCGTCTCGGCGCTTTTGGTCGAAAACGCGCAGGTGAACCACGAGAACATCGCCGCCTATGTCACGCCGTTCAACCACGCCTTCGATGCCGCGGCAGCGCAGGGAATGAGCCCGCTCACCGCCGCCGGTCGCGCGGCGCTGAACGAGCTGATCACGCTGCAGTCGACTGTTATCGCCTATATCGATGACTTCAAGCTGCTGATGATCATGTCGCTGGCGGTCATTCCGCTGGTGCTGCTGCTGCGCAAGCCCAAGGTGGCGCCGGTCATGGACCACAGCGCCGTGATGGAGTGATCACCGAAACGGCTTGCTGAGATAGCGGGACCCTGAAATGCCGAAGCGCCATGGTGCTTCGGCATTTTTCGTTATGCCGATGCGTTTTCCGCTGACGATCGGCGCCGGTGCCGTCGGCGTCAGCGAATAGGGGGCGTGGTCGAGCAGGCGATCATTGAGGGCGATGGTGACGCCGAGCGCCTGGCAGAGCTTGCCGGGGCCGCTGCAGAGCTGCGTGAGCGCGTCGGTGCCACGGCGTTCGATCATCGCGGCGATGCCGATTTCGGGCTCGATGGCGCGGATCAGCACGGCGGAGCCTGGGGTGCAGACGAAGTTCAGGCACCAATGCATGCCGTAGATGCGGTAGATATAGACATTCCCCGGTTTGCCGAACATGGCGCCGTTGCGCTGTGTCGGGCCGCGAAAGCTGTGGGAGGCTTCGTCATCGGGAAAATAGGCCTCGGTCTCGACGATGCGCCCGCCGATGCCGCCGACGGTGAGGCGGCAGGCGAGAAGATCGCGGGCGACGGAGATCGCATCGCGCTCGAAGAAGTGAGTGAGGGCGTCGCCCGATATCGGTGCCGCGCCGAGCGCGCCTGTGCTGTCGTCCATATGATCTATCGGCCGGGCTTCGGATCATGCAGCGGGATCGACGAGCCGGTGACGGAGACTGGGTCGCTTGCCGGGAAGGTGTCTTCGAGGCCTTCGTCCAGTTCCTCTTCCAGCGTAGCCGCATCCTTGCTGTGCGGCCCGTCTCCTGCCGAGCTGTCGTGCGCGGCGAGAAGCAGGTGGCGGGCGTGGGAGACGGCGTTGTCGCGGGTCAGGCCGGGTGTCGCTGCGTTATAAAGCGTCACGGAAATGCTGTTTCCGGTCTTGTCGCCGAACATGACGGTAAAGCCGCCTTCGCGTGCATTCACTGAAATGTCTGTGATGGTCATGGTTTTGCTCCCGATGATGGGTTTGCCGACGTCTTTCTCGTATGACTATGTTTGCCTCGCGAACACCTTCGTCAACCACTCGATGAAGACGCGGACGCGTGGCGAGAGCTGGCGGTTTCGTGGATAGAGCAGCGAGACCGGTGTTTTCGTCAGCGGATAGTCTTGCAGGATGGGCTGGAGCTCGCCGCTGTCGATATAGCGCTGGGCGTGATAGCGCGGCACCTGGATGATGCCGAGGCCGAGGCGCGCCGCCGCATGGAAGCTTTCCGCGGCGTTGACTGATAGCGTCGCGGGCAGGGTGACGTTGCGGATCTGGCTGCCGACGAGGAATTCGAGCGGCACCAGCGCGCCGGTGGCGCTGGAGTGAAAGCCGACCATGCGGTGGCCTTCGAGCCGGTCGGGATGTTCCGGCGTTCCGTAGCGGGCGAGGTAGGAGGGCGAGGCGAGCGTGACTTCCTCCAGCATCGCCACGCGGCGCGCGACCATGTCGCTATCGGCGGGGATGCCGACCCTCAGCACGCAGTCGATGCCCTCGCGCACGAGATCGACGAGACGATCGCCTTCGCTCATATAGAGTTCGATATCGGGATAGGCTTCGAGGAAGGATGGCAGGTTGGGCAGCACGAAGTGGCGCGCCAGCGTGCCGTGCACATCGACGCGCAGCATGCCTTTCGGCTTGGCGCCGGCGAACGCGCCTTCCGCGTCCTCGATATCCGAGAGGATCGACAGGCAGCGGCGGTAGTAGGCTTCGCCGTCGAGCGTCGGGCTCACATGCCGCGTCGTACGCTGCAGCAGGCGAACACCGAGGCGGGCCTCGAGCTGCTTAACCGCATCGGTCACCGTCGAACGCGGCAGGCCTGTATCTTCGGCGGCGGCGGTGAAGCTGCGCCGCTCGACGATACGGCAAAAGACGCGCATGGCATCGAATCTGTCCATCTGTCTGTTCGCTATTTCCGGATAGTGATGGCGAATAATGGATGATTATCCGCCGCGAGAAAAGCGGCATCTTCTCTCCAACGGCGCGATATCGCGCTTCCAAGCAAGGAGAACGACAATGACGGTAACGGAAAACAGGGTTGCGATCGTAACCGGCGCGTCGAGAGGCATTGGCGCGGCGATTGCCGATCGGCTTGCGCGCGACGGATTTACCGTGGTGATCAACTATTCCGGCAACGCCGCGTCGGCCGAAGAGCTGGCTGCCGCGATCGAAAGGCGCGGCGGCAAGGCGCTGACGGCGAAGGCCGATGTCAGCGACGCGGAGGCCGTGCGGCGGATGTTCGACGCGGCCGAGGCAGCATTCGGGGGCGTCGATGTGTTGGTCAACAATGCCGGGATCATGGCGCTTTCTTCGATCGCGGATGCCGATGACGCGCATTTCCAGCGTATGATCGACGTCAACCTCAGGGGCACGTTCAACACGCTGCGCGAGGCCGGCAAGCGGCTGCGCGACGGCGGCCGCATCGTCAATTTCTCGACGTCGGTGGTCGGGCTGAAGCTCGAAACCTATGGCGTCTATGCCGCGACCAAGGCCGCCGTCGAGACGATGACGGGGATCATGGCCAAGGAAATGCGCGGTCGTAACATCACCATCAACGCGATTGCGCCGGGGCCGACGGCCACCGATCTTTTCCTCAACGGCAAGTCGGACGAACTGGTGGCGCAGATGGCGAAGATGAACCCGCTGGAGCGGCTCGGCACGCCCGAGGATATTGCAGCGGCCGTGTCGTTTCTCGCCGGTCCCGACGGTTCCTGGATCAACGGGCAGGTGCTGCGCGCCAATGGCGGCATGATCTGATTTATGCGTCCGGCGGGCGGCTTTCGGGCCGCTCGCGCCGTGGCGATCCGCCGCAGCGCTCAGCTGTGGATATCCTGCGCCGCAAAACGCCAGCACCCGGAAGGGGATAGGCTTGGCTGACGCATTGAGGCGACGAGCCTGCAATATCCTCTTACATTTGCATCATGATTGTCTATATTAGCAATGTAGGGATGTGCGGGACTCCTCCAATCCTACGCATCAGACCTCAATAGCTGCCGAGCCATTGTTCCCTGGTGACCCGGCAGAGAGTGAAAGAAGAAATGGCAAAACATATGGTTGCGGCCCGTTGAAGGTAAACGCCTCGCGGGCCGCAGTTCTGTCAGCGAGCATCCAGCTTGGCGTCGGTCAAAAGCTTGACCATCCAGTCGACGAAGACGCGGACCTTGTTGCTGAGGTGACGGTTCGGGGGATAGACGATGTAGAGCCCGAGCGGCTCACGGTTCCATTCCGGCAGCACCTGTATCAGCTCGCCGTTTTCCAACTCGTTGCGGATCATGAAGCGCGGTAATTGCGCGATGCCGAGCCCCCTCGTGGCGGCTGTCACGAAGGTTCGGCTGTCGTTCACGGAGACGAGATAGCGCGGATTGATCTCCAACTCCTCGTTGTCCCTGCGGAACTCGAACGGAAGCGTCCGGTTGGTCTGCGCGCGAAAATAGCTTACGGAATAGTGATTGTTTTCAAGCTCTTCCGGTCTCGACGGCATTCCGTATTTCTCGATGTAGAGCGGCGAGGCGCAGGTAATGAGCTCCACTTCCGACACGCGGCGTGCAATCAATGATTGGTCGGCCGGGGTGCCGGCGCGCAGCGCGCAATCGACGTTCTCGGCGAGGTAATCCACGGTGCGGTCGCCGACGCCGAGGTCGATGCGGATATCGGGATATTTCTGATAGAAATCGCAGAGCGCGGGCACCACGATCCAGTCGGCGAAGGCGCCGGCCATCTCGACGCGCAGGCGCCCGTTCGGAAGCCCTTGCGAGTTGGTGAGGCTGCCATCCAGCTCGGCGATCTCGGAAACGATCTGGGCCGCGCGTTCATAGTAGAGCGCGCCGTCGGTCGTCACCATGACGCGGCGGGTGGTGCGGTTGAGGAGCTTGGTGTGCAGATGCGCTTCAAGCCCTTGAATGAGGTTGGTCACCGTCGCCTTGGGCATGGCGAGCGTGTCGGCGGCCCGTGTGAAATTGCCTGTCTCCACGACGCGAATGAAAGCGCGCATTGCCGAGAGCTGGTCCATCGGAATTCACCTGAGTAGTTTGCAGTGCGGTATTGTTCGAAATCCGGAACAGTGTAATCGTATTGAGGCTTCTTATTCCGTGAGTGGAATAACAATATCTTTTTTTCAGAAATTGCAAGCCGTCGCCTTGGGCAATATGTTGCATCGGCAACATTACACCCGCGACGCAAGGATCGATACGATGACGGTGCAAGTGAAAGACATGGTGTTTGACAAGGTGGCCATTGGCCCCGTGTCGACGCGTATCTATCAGGGCGCCGAATACGGTAAGGGTTCGCCGATCGTGTTGTACTTCCACGGCGGTGCTTTCCAGTCGTCGGGACCGCAGGACAATGCGGTTGCGGAAGCGATCGCGAGTGCCGGCGCCATCGTCGTCGTCGCCGATTACAACGCGCCCTTGGGCGGTGTCTTCCCGAAGCCTCTCGAAGTCGGCTACTCGCTGTTTTCCTACATGGCCAACAAGCGCGCCTCCGGTCTTGGTGACCGCAACTCCGCGCTGCTGGTTGCCGGCGAGGAAGCGGGTGGCAACATCGCCGCCAGCGTGGCATTCAAGGCTCGCGATCACTATGCCGATGCCCTCGATGGCCAGGTTCTGATTTCTCCGCTGGTCGATCCGTTCATGGGATCGTCTTCGATGCGCGAAGCCGACAGCATCGGCATGCGCGAGCGTTGGGCGGCAGGCTGGAGCCATTATCTCAGCGGCGGCGGGTGCCACCCTTACGCGGCGCCGTGCCTCTGTTCACGCATTTCGGGCGTCGCGCCCGCACTGATCTTCACCGCGAAGGACGATCCCCTTCGTGATGAGACGCTTGGGTTCGCCGATCGCCTGAAACAGGCCGGCGTGCCAGTTCGTCAGCATGTCGCTCCCGCCGGGGCAGGCTGGCCTACGATTTACGGCGGGACGTCCGACAAGGCTCCGGGTTGGCGCGAAACCATCGCCAATGAGTTCGGAAGCTTCGTTCGTGACATGCGAAGGCAACCCGTACCTTTGAAGACCTGATCAATACTCGGCCGTGGGGGCCGAAAGGGAGAATACAAATGACGTCCAGTAAGAAGCGCTGGGCCCTTGTGGGCGCCGGTCTGAGCCTTGTTGCGTCCGTTTCAGCCGCAGCACTGTTTTTCGAACTGCCGATGAGCGGTACCGCGACTGCCGCAACTGCCGAGGCACAGGCGGCTCCGCCGGCCGTGCCCGTTACCGTCGCTGTCGTCGCCAGCCGCGACGTCACCGAATGGGAGCAGTTTTCCGGCCGGCTCGAAGCCGTCGATCGCGTGCAAATCCGTTCGCGTGTCGCCGGCGCCGTCCAGTCGGTGCATTTCCGCGAAGGCGCGCTGGTGAAGGCCGGCGATCTGCTCTTCACCATCGATCCGGCGCCCTATCAGGCAGCGGTATCGCAGGCCGAAGGACAGGTTGCGTCGGCCGAAGCCAAGGTCAATCTTGCGCAGATCGAGCTTGATCGCGGCCGCAGGCTTTCCGACAACCGGACGATTTCGCAGAGCGATCTCGACCAGCGTCAGAACGCATTCACCGAAGCGCAGGCCGGTCTTCGCACCGCGCAGGCCGCCCTTCGCTCGGCACAGCTCGAGCTCGGCTACACCGAGGTCAAGGCACCCGTTGCCGGCCGCGTCGGCAAGCTCGAAGTCACCGTCGGCAATCTGGTTGCGGCCGGATCGACCTCGTCGGAGCTGGCCTCGCTCGTCTCCGTCGATCCGATCTACGCCAGCTTCAGCGCCAGCGAAGGCATGGTCGCCAAGGCGCTCGCCCAGCTTCCTGCCGCCGATGGCGCGGTTCCGGCACTTGAACAGATCCCCGTCGAAGTCGGCACGCTTGCCGATCAGGGCACGCCGATCAAGGGCAAGCTGCAGCTGATCGACAACCAGGTGGATGCCTCCAGCGGCACGATCGGCGTTCGCGCCGTGTTCGACAATCCCGGCGGCAAGCTGATCCCCGGCCAGTTCGTGCGCGTTCGCATGGGCCAGCCGAAGGCCGAGAACAAGATCCTTATCAGCGAACGTGCGATCGGCACCGACCAGGACAAGAAATTCGTGTTCGTGGTCGATGGCGAGAACAAGGTGAGCTACCGGCCGGTCCAGCTCGGCATCGCCGAGGGTGGTGACCGCGTGATCGAAAACGGCCTCGCCGTCGGCGACAAGATCGTCGTCAACGGTCTGCAGCGCATTCGTCCGGGCGCGGTGGTGGCACCGCAGATGGAAGAAAAGGTCGCGGCCAAGTAAGACGCAGACCCCTCCCCAACCCCTCTCCACAAGGGGGAGGGGCTAGGTGGCCGCCCCGGCCACGGAGGGCTTTTACAGCATCCAGTTCTACCCCTACCGGCGGTATCCCAACCGCCGGAGAGGGTCGTTGCATCCCAAATTTCATCCCGGAGAGGGCTTTGAAATGAATATCTCCAGATTCTTTGTCGACCGCCCGGTGTTTGCCGGGGTGCTATCGGTCCTCATCGTGGTCGCCGGCCTGATCGGCATGCGATCGCTGCCGATTTCCGAATACCCGGAGGTCGTACCGCCATCGATCGTCGTGCGCGCCACCTATCCTGGCGCCAACCCGAAGGTCATCGCCGAAACCGTGGCCACGCCGCTCGAAGAGCAGATCAACGGCGTCGAGGGCATGCTCTACATGTCCAGCCAGGCGACATCCGACGGCGTGATGACGCTGACGGTGACCTTCAAGCTCGGCACCAATCCCGACCAGGCACAGCAGCTCGTGCAAAACCGCGTCTCGCAGGCAGAGCCCCGCCTGCCGACCGAGGTGCGCGCGCTCGGCATCACGACAGTCAAAAGTTCGCCCGACCTGATGATGGTGGTGAACCTGACATCGCCGGATAATCGCTACGACATCACTTATCTGCGCAACTATGGCGTCCTCAACGTCAAGGACCGGCTTGCCCGCATCGAGGGCGTCGGCCAGGTGCAGATCTTCGGGTCTGGCGACTATTCGATGCGCGTCTGGATCGATCCGCAGAAGGCTGCCGAGCATAATCTGGCGGCGAGCGACATCACCAATGCCATCCGCGCCCAGAACGTGCAGGCGGCTGCCGGCACGATCGGCGCATCGCCGAGCCTCACCGGCGTCGATATCCAGCTGAACGTCAACGCCCAGGGTCGTCTGCAGACGCCAGAGGAGTTCGGCAACATCATCGTCAAGAGCGGCGCCAATGGCGAGATCACGCGTCTGCGCGATGTCGCGCGCGTCGAACTCGGCGCCTCGGACTACTCGCTGCGCTCGCTGCTCGACAGCAAGTCGGCGGTGGCTATCCCCGTGTTCCAGGCTCCCGGCTCCAACGCCATCACCATCTCGGACCAGGTCATCAAGACCATGGACGAGCTGCAGCTGGCGATGCCGGAAGGCGTGAAGTATGAGATCGTCTACGATACCACGCAGTTCGTCCGCGCTTCGATCGAGAAGGTCGTCGATACGCTGCTCGAAGCCATCGCGCTCGTCGTCATCGTCGTCATCCTGTTCCTGCAGACATGGCGCGCCTCGATCATTCCGCTGATCGCGGTTCCGGTCTCGATCATCGGTACATTCGCGGTCATGTATGTCTTCGGCTTCTCGATCAACGCGCTCAGCCTGTTCGGGTTGGTGCTTGCGATCGGTATCGTCGTGGACGACGCGATCGTCGTTGTCGAAAACGTCGAACGCAACATCGAAAACGGCCTGTCGCCGCGTGATGCCACCTACAAGGCCATGAAGGAAGTGTCCGGTCCGATCATCGCGATCGCGCTGGTGCTGGTGGCGGTGTTCGTGCCGCTGGCCTTCATCACCGGCCTGTCGGGCCAGTTCTATCGCCAGTTCGCGCTGACGATCGCCATCTCGACGGTGATTTCCGCCATCAACTCGCTGACGCTTTCCCCGGCTCTGGCGGCACTTCTTCTGAAGGGTCACCATGCGCCGAAGGATTGGCTGACGCGCGGCATGGACTTCGCTTTCGGCTGGTTCTTCCGCGGGTTCAACCGCGCTTTCAGCGCCAGCTCCAATGCCTATGGTAAGGGCGTCGGCGGTCTGGTGTCGCGCAAGAGCATCGTCATGGTCATCTATCTGGCGCTTGCCGGGGCGACCTATGGCCTGTTCAACGCCGTTCCTGGCGGCTTCGTGCCGGCGCAGGACAAGCAGTACCTGATCGGCTTCGCGCAGCTGCCCGACGCCGCCAGCCTCGATCGCACCGAGGACGTGATCAAGCGGATGAGCGACATTGCCCTTGCAACGCCCGGCGTCGAACACGCCATCGCGTTCCCCGGTCTGTCGATCAACGGCTTCACGAACGGCTCGAATGCCGGTGTGGTCTTCGTCAAGCTGAAGTCCTTCGAGGAGCGCAAGACGCCCGATCTCTCAGGCGGAGCGATCGCCATGACGCTCAACCAGAAATTCGGTGCGATCCAGGATGCGTTCATCGCCATGTTCCCGCCGCCGCCGGTCCAGGGTCTGGGCACGACGGGTGGTTTCAAGCTGCAGCTCGAAGACCGGGCGGGCCTGGGCTACAATGCGCTGGATGAGGCGACCAAGGCCTTCCTCGCCAAGGCGTATCAGACGCCTGAGCTGGCCGGCCTGTTCTCGAGCTACCAGATCAACGTGCCGCAGCTCTATGCTGACCTCGATCGCGCCAAGGCCGAACAGCTCGGCGTGTCGGTGACCGATGTCTTCGAAACGCTGCAGATCTATCTGGGTTCGCTCTACGTCAACGACTTCAATGCATTCGGCCGCACCTATAGCGTCCGCGTGCAGGCAGACGCGCAGTTCCGCGCTCATGCCGATGATATCGGCCAGCTGAAGGTGCGCTCGGCTTCGGGGCAGATGATCCCGCTGTCGGCGCTGCTCAAGGTCGATGCCACGACGGGGCCGGAACGCACGACCCGCTACAACGGCTTCCTCGCCGCCGATATCAATGGCGGTCCGGCACCGGGCTTCTCGTCCGGTCAGGCACAGGCAGCCATCGAGCGGATCGCCGACGAAACGTTGCCGAAGGGCATCGGCTTCGAGTGGACGGATCTGACCTACCAGCAGATCCTGGCCGGCAGCTCGGGCGTGCTCGTCTTCCCGCTGGCGCTGCTGCTCGTCTATCTCGTGCTGGCTGCCCAGTATGAAAGCCTGACGCTGCCGCTCGCGATCATCATGATCGTGCCGATGGGCGTGTTGGCGGCCTTGACCGGCGTCTGGCTCACCGGTGGAGACAACAACATCTTCACCCAGATCGGCCTTATCGTCCTTGTCGGTCTCTCGGCGAAGAACGCGATCCTGATCGTGGAATTCGCCCGCGAGCTGGAATTCGAAGGCCGTACGCCTGTTCAGGCCGCGGTCGAGGCCAGCCGCTTGCGCCTGCGCCCGATCCTGATGACGTCGATGGCGTTCATCATGGGTGTCGTGCCACTCGTCGTCTCGACTGGTGCCGGTGCCGAGATGCGTGCCGCCATGGGTGTGGCGGTGTTCTCCGGCATGATCGGTGTCACCTTCTTCGGCATCTTCATGACGCCGGTGTTCTACGTGCTGATCCGCAAGCTGGCGGGCAACCGTCCGCTGGTGCAGCACAAGGACGACGATCACGGCCACGGTGGAGCCGAGGTCATCCGGATGGCGGCCGAATAGGCTACCGACGCAAATGGATAGATCAAAGGGCGGGACGCGAGTTCCGCCCTTTGTGTTTTGGAAGAGCGGTCAGTCGATGATGAACATCTTGGCGCCGGATGTCGTCCTGGACCGGTGGGCGGCGTCTCCGTGGTCGGAGACCGTGTATCCCATGCCCGGCTTCATCACGAAGCTGCGGCCGTCCTTGAGCTCGCTCGTCACTTCTCCCTCGAGCACGTAGACGATATGGCCGCGATCGCACCAGTGGTCGGCGAGATAGCCCGGCGAAAGCTCGACGATGCGCATGCGCACATCGCCATTGTTCAGCGTTCTCCATGTCGCCGTTCCGGTTTCGCCCTTGTGTTCGGTGGCCGGCAGCGCATGCCAGTCGAGCGAGGTGTAGGGGAGCGGGGGAAGTTTCATCGTGGGTATCCTTACGCGTTTCGTCGGCTCGGGTTCACGGATCCGGCGCGATATGTCCAGCATTTTGTTTGCAATGCAGCATGGCTTTTTGAGCTTGCATCGGCGCCGGCGGCCCTATCAATTGTGAGGGGTATGGGTGGTTGCTGCTTCGCCGCCTGTCACGGGAGGAGATTCCATGCATATCGCTATCATCGGCGCTGCCGGCATGATCGGGCGCAAACTCACCGAACGGCTGGTGTCCGACGGGCAATTGTCCGGGCAGTTGATCGGCCGCCTGACGCTTGTCGACGTCGTGGCGCCGGCAGCACCGGTCGGGTTCACTGGGCGGGTGGATGCGAGCGCGGCCGATATCTCGCAGCCGGGGCAGGCGGCGCTGATCGTCGGGTCGCGGCCGGATATCATCTTTCATCTGGCGGCGATCGTTTCGGCGGAGGCCGAGCTCGATTTCGAGAAGGGCTACGGCATCAATCTCGAGGGGACGCGGGCGCTGTTCGAGGCGATCCGTTTGGCGCATCTGCAGGATGGCTATCGTCCCTGCGTGGTCTTCACTTCCTCCATCGCCGTCTTCGGTGCGCCGATGCCCGATGTCATCCCCGACGATTTCAACCTGACGCCACTGACGAGCTACGGCACGCAGAAGGCGATGAGCGAACTGCTGCTCGCCGACTATACGAGGCGCGGCTTCATCGACGGTATCGGTATCCGGTTGCCGACGATCTGTGTGCGGCCGGGCAAGCCGAACAAGGCCGCCTCCGGTTTCTTTTCCGGCATCATCCGCGAGCCGCTGGCAGGACAGCCGGCCATTCTTCCGGTGCCGGATACGGTTCGCCACTGGCATGCGTCGCCGCGCTCGGCGGTCGGCTTTCTCATCCACGCCGCCAGCATCGATCTCGAGCCGCTCGGCGCGAAGCGAAGCCTGACCATGCCCGGCGTCAGCGCCTCGGTCTGCGAGCAGATCGAGGCTTTGAGGGTGATTGCGGGCGACAAGGCGGTGGCGCTGATCCGGCGTGAGCCGGACGAGCTGGTGATGCGGATCGTTGGCGGGTGGGCGCGGGCCTTTGCGCCGGAGCGGGCGACGCGCCTCGGCTTCACGGCCGAGACGAGCTTCGAAGAGATCATTCGCGTGCATATAGAAGACGAAATGGAAGGCAGTATCCGATGAGCAGTCAACAACGGACGATCGCGTTTCTGGGCACGGGGCTGATGGGCGCGCCGATGGTTCGGCGTCTGCTTGATGCCGGGTTTGCCGTTACCGCCTGGAACCGCGACATCACCAAGGCCGAGGCGCTGAGGGTCGATGGTGCTGATGTCGCCGCGACGCCGGTCGCGGCCGTTGAGGGGGCGTCGGTCGTCTTCACCATGCTCAGCGATGGCAATGCTGTTGGCGACGTCCTGTTTTCGCAAGGTGTGGCGCAGGCGCTCGCACCCGGCGCGGTCGTCATCGATTGCAGCTCGATTACGCCGGAGGCGGCGCGTGATCATGCGGCGAGGCTTGCCGAGCGCGGCATCCGTCATCTCGATGCGCCTGTTTCCGGTGGCGTCGTCGGCGCTTCGGCCGGGACGCTGGCGATCATGGCGGGTGGCAGCGCCGATGTCGTCGATGCTCTGTCTGATGTGTTTTCCGCGCTCGGCCGGGTGACGCATGTGGGGCCGAGCGGCACGGGCCAACTCGCCAAGCTCGGCAACCAGCAGATCGTGGCGATCACCATCGGTGCGGTCGCCGAGGCGATGATGCTGGTCGAGGCTGGCGGCGGCTCGCCGGAAGCGTTTCGCCGCGCGATCCGGGGCGGCTTTGCCGAGAGCCGAATTCTTGAGATCCACGGTCAACGTATGGTGGAGCGCAATTTCGGCGGCGCCGGCCCTTCGAGGCTGCAGCTGAAGGATCTCAACAACATCGTCGCCGAGGCGAAAAGCCTGGCGCTGACCCTGCCGCTGACCGAGGCGGTGCGCGCGGAGTTCGCGGCGTTCGTCGAGGATGGCAATGGCGATACGGATCACAGCGGATTGCTGCTGCATCTGGAGCGAAAGTCGGGCCGCGAAGGCGGAAAATCCTGATGGTCGGTACGATCCCTGACGAACAATAAATAGTGCTGGCGCGCCGGCATGCAATCATTGATAGATTTTTAGGGTGTTCTAATTAATGTCGCACTTGGCAATCACTGGTAGGTGATTGTGGTTGCCGCCGGGCAGTGGGGATGGATTTCGCTTTGACGTGGCGTGAGGCATGAATGGCTTTGGCATCTAAGAACTCCATACGCTCGGAGCGGGAGTTTCAAGATCTTCTACGGCGTTTGGAGCTTGCGCTCGATGCGTCGCAGATCGGTGTCTGGGAGCATGACCTGCGATCGAACGAGATTTCCTGGGACGTGCAGATGCATCGCCTCTATCGCACCGGCCAGCGGAGCGGGCCTGTGCCGACGTCGATCTGGTCGAACGCGATCCATCCCGATGATCGCGCGCGTGCCACCCAGGAATTCAACGACGCAATCGCCAAGCGCGGCCAGTACAATTCGGAGTTCCGGATCATCTGGCCGAATGGCGAGATCCGCTATATCCGCTCGCGCGCGCATTTTTATGTGAGCGAGGAGGGAGCGCCGTCGTTCATCGGCGCGGAATGGGATGTGACGGCCGACGTGCTTTTGAACGCCGAGGCGGCGCGGCAGCGCGAGGTCGCGGAGGCCCGTGCGCTGGCGCTTGAGGAGAGCACGGCGCTCATCGAGCATGCGGCCGCGCACGACTACCTGACCGGCCTGCCGAACCGGCGCTTCTTCGACAAGCGGATCGCCGAGCTCGCCGAAGACGAAAGCGTCTCGACGCTGGCGGTGCTGCATCTCGATCTCGACGAGTTCAAGCAGATCAATGACAGCTACGGCCACGCCGCCGGCGATGCGGTGTTGCGCGCGGCAGCCTTGCGGATCGCCGCGGTGCTGCCGGAAACCGGGATGGCGGCGCGCATCGGCGGCGACGAGTTCGTCATCGTGCTCGTCAATTTCGAGAGCATGGACGAATTGCGAGAGATTGCGCGCCGTGTGCAGAAGCGGCTGCGCAAGAAGATCCGCTTCGGCCACGAGATGCTGCAATCGGGCAGTTCCATCGGCATTTCATGGTCGGCCGATCGCGGCGATACCAATCTTCTGGCCGAATCCGACATGGCGCTTTACGCGGCCAAGAGCGGCGGGCGCGACCGCATCGAGTTCTTCACGCAGCGGCTGAAGGACGAACTGATGGGCAAGCGGCGGATCGCCGAGGAGCTCAAGCTGGCGTTGACGGCAGGCGAAATCGTTCCCTATTACCAGCTGCAATTCGACGCGCGGACGCGGGAGATCGTCGGGCTCGAAGCGCTGGCGCGCTGGCGGCACAAGGAGAGGGGCATTCTGGCGCCGGCGGATTTCCTCAAGGTGGCCGACGAGCATGGATTGACCGCCGAAATCGACGCGTCGATCCTTCGCCACGTCCTGAGGGACCGCCGCGAATGGGAGCAACATGGCTTCGATGTACCGAGGATTTCGGTGAACATCTCAGGGCAACGGCTTTATGATCCGCTTTTGATCAGCGATCTGGAAGCGCTTGATATCCCCGATAATTCGATCGTCTTCGAGCTGATCGAGACGATCTTTCTCGACGATTGCGACGACGAGATGATGCAGAGCGTCGACCGGATCAAGCTGATGGGCATCGAGATCGAGATCGACGATTTCGGCTCCGGTCATGCCTCGCTGATCGGCCTCGTCAGGCTGCGCCCGACGCGGCTGAAAATCGACCGCCAGCTGGTGGATGCGATCGATACGTCCGAGGAGCAGCGGCGGGTGGTGAAGTCGATCATCGAGATTGCCAAGGCGCTCGGCGTCAAGGTGATCGCCGAGGGCGTCGAGACCGAGCGGCATGCGGCGACGCTGGCCAAGCTCGGCTGCGATGCGCTGCAGGGGTTTGCGCTGAGCAGGCCGGTGCCGGCTGCCGAGATCGACGCCAAGTTTTCGGCTCTGGTCGCGAGCTGAGGATCAGCCGGCGGTGTCGAGTTCGCCACGCGCTTCGAGATACCACTCCACGAAAGCCGCCACACCCTGTTCGAGCGAGGTGCTTGGCGTGTAGCCGGTCAGCGCCTGCAAGAGGTCGGGGCTGGCATAGGTGCGGGGCACGTCGCCTTGCTGCATCGGCAGCATGACGCGCTTGGCCGGGTGGCCGAGGGCTTTCTCCACCGTATCGACGAAGTCGAGCAGGCTGATCGGCTGACCGCCGCCAATGTTGACGATGCGGAACGGCGCCTGGTGCGAGAGCGTCTCGACCCTCTCGGACGCGACGCGATTGCTTTCGGCGGGGACGACGGCCGAGAGGCGCACAACGGCTTCCACGAGATCGTCGATATAGGTGAAGTCCCGGCTCATCTTGCCTTCGCCGTAGATCTCGATCGGCTGGCCCTCCAGCATGTTCTTGACGAACTTGAAGAGCGCCATATCCGGCCGACCCCAGGGGCCATAGACGGTGAAGAAGCGGAAGGCGGTGGTCGGGATCTTGTGGAGATGGGCGTAGCTATGCGCCATCAGCTCCATCGACTTCTTGGTCGCGGCGTAGAAGGTGAGCGGTTCGTCGGTGCGGTCGGTCTCGTGGAAGGGCACCGTCGGATTGGCGCCGTAGATCGAGGAGGTCGAGGCCAGCATCAGGTGGGAAACGCCGGTGTTCTTGGCGATCTCCAGGATGTTCCAGGAGCCGATCAGGTTCGAGTTCAGATAGGCTTGCGGGTTCTCGTTGCTGTAGCGCACGCCGGCCTGGGCGGCGAGGTGGATCATCACGTCGGGCTTTGCGGCGGCGACAGCCTGTTCGAGTGCCGCGCGATCCTCCAGCATCGCCGTCACCGGCGTGAAGGCCGGAAACTGGGCAAGCGCGGCATTGCGCATATGCTTGAGCTTGATGTTGTAATAGTGCGTCATGCCATCGAAGCCGGTGACCTCGTGGCCGTCCTGCAGCAGCCGGCGCGCGAGATGGAAGCCGATGAAACCGGCTGTTCCGGTGATAAGATACCGCATGCTCATGCCCTGCTGTTGATTATGCCTTGCTCTTCTTGCCGACCGCGAAGTAGCTGAAGCCGTGTCTGGTGACTTCGGCGATCGGATAGATGTTGCGCAGATCGACCAGCACCGGCGTCTTGACCAGGGTCTTCAGCCGCTTGAAGTCGAGCGCGCGGAATTCCTCCCATTCGGTGACCAGCACCAGCGCATCGGCGTCTTCGGCGATCTCGTAGGGATCCTTGCCGTAGACGACCGGGCCGAGCAGGTCTTTCGCTGCATCCATCCCCTCGGGATCATAGACGTGAACCGTGGCACCGCCGTCGAGCAGCGCCTGGATGATGGTGATCGAGGGCGCATCGCGCATGTCGTCGGTGTTCGGCTTGAAGGTCAGGCCGAGGATGGCGATCTTCTTGCCGCGCACATTGCCATCACAGGCGGCGACCACCTTGCGGCCCATGGCGCGCTTGCGGTTGTCGTTGATGGCGACGGTGGTTTCGATCAGCCGCATCGGGCTGTCATGATCCTGCGCGGTCTTGACCAGCGCCAGCGTGTCCTTGGGGAAGCACGAGCCGCCATAGCCGGGGCCGGCATGCAGGAACTTGTCGCCAATGCGCTTGTCCATGCCGATGCCCTTGGCGACCTTCTGCACGTCGGCGCCGATCTGCTCGCAGAGATCGGCGATCTCGTTGATGAAGGTGATCTTCATGGCGAGAAACGCGTTGGCCGCGTACTTAATCAGCTCGGAGGTGCGGCGCTCGCAGAAATAGAGCGGGGCTTCGTTGAGATAGAGCGGGCGGTAGACTTCGCGCATGACTTCGATGGCGCGCGGCTCCTCGGTGCCGAGCACGATGCGGTCGGGGCGCTTGAAGTCGGTGATGGCGGCACCTTCGCGCAGAAATTCCGGGTTGGACACGACCTCGATGTCCTTGTTGGGAAACTCTTCGCGGAAGATGCGCTCGAGCTCGTCGCCGGTGCCGACGGGGACCGTCGATTTGGTGACGACGACGGTGAAGCCTTCGACCGATGCGGCGATTTCACGCGCGGCGGCATAGACGTAACTCAGGTCCGCATGACCATCGCCGCGACGCGAGGGCGTGCCGACCGCGATGAAGACGACGTCGGCGGCTGCCACGGGGGCTGCGAGATCCCGGGAGAAATCCAGGCGTCCGGCGGTGCGGTTCTGCGCGATGATGGTGTCGAGGCCGGGTTCGAAGATCGGCACCTGGCCTGCTTCCAGCGCGTCGATCTTGGCGGACGACTTGTCGACACAGGTGATATGATGGCCGAAATCCGCGAGGCAGGCCCCCGAGACGAGGCCCACATAGCCCGAGCCGATCATCACAATACGCATGGAAGTTTCCCTCAAACACCGATCACAGCCTCGTCGGTCGACGGGGCCATGACGGTGTTACAGAGGTAATTTTATAAGTTCAAGACAACCAAGAGGTCAGTTGCGACCGAACTCGTCGACGATACGGATGATGTCGTCTTCGCCGAGATAGGAGCCGGTCTGGACTTCGATCAGTTCGAGCAGGATCTTGCCCGGATTGGCCAGGCGATGGACTTCGCCCAGCGGAATGTAGACCGATTCGTTCTCGCGCAGCATCTGCACGTTCTCGCCGATCGTCACTTCCGCCGTGCCCTTGACGACGATCCAGTGCTCGGAGCGGTGGTGATGCTTCTGCAGCGACAGCTTCTTGCCTGGCGTAACGAAGATGCGCTTCACCTGGAAGCGGTCGCCGTTAAAGATCGAGGTGTAGCCGCCCCAGGGACGGTAGGAGGTTGGGTGCGTCTCGGTGAGCTTCGATGTCGCCGGCTTCGAGGCCAGCATCTTGACGATGGCGCCGACGTCCTGGCTGTCCTTGAGGTGACCGACATAGACGGCATCCTCGCTGGC
>NZ_JBGLYS010000026.1:0-103885 GCF_047304155.1 Rhizobium sp. Rhizsp42
CAAGGCATTGAGCGGGGAAAAGGGCAGGTCGGTTCGCCATAGAGCTGCCGCGGTCGCGTATTTTGCAACGGCTCCCATCGGGGAGAAGGTGGCGGCAGCCGGATGAGGGGGCCGCAGACGCCGGCGTTTCCACGCTAAGTCATCGACGCTACAGGGGGGAGCGAACCATGAAAGACACCGTCGCATTGGTCACCGGCGCAAGCCGCGGCGTCGGTCGCGGCATTGCGCTTGCGCTGCTCGCCGAGGGTGCCACCGTACACGTCACGGGCCGAACGCGACACGAGACCGACACGGCAGGCGAGCGTCTTGGGTCGCTCGAAAGTCTCGCCCACGAAGCCGCCACGCTGCCCGGCCGCGTCGTCATTCACCATTGCGACCACGCCAACGACGCCGACACCCACCGTGTCGCCGAAGCGGTCACAGCCGGCGGCAAGCTGGATATCCTCGTGAACAACGCCTGGCCGGGCTATGAAAACATGGTCGAGAATGGCGATTTCACCTGGCCGCGCGCCTTCTGGGAGCAGCCAGTCTGGCGCTGGGACGCCATGATCGGCACGGCGCTCAAGGCGGCCTTCCTGATGTCGCGCGCGCTGGCGCCGATGATGGTCGCCAACCGCCGCGGCCTGATCGTCAACATCTCGTTCTGGGCATCGCGCTTTTACGATGGCAACGCCATCTACGGCATCTCCAAGGCCGCAGCCGACAAGATGGCCGCCGATTTCGCCCATGACCTGCGCCCGCACGATGTCGCGGCCGTCTCGCTCTATCCCGGTCTGGTGCGCACCGAGGCGGTGATGGAGAACGCCGCTTATTTCGACCTTTCCAACTCCGAATCTCCTCAGTTCATCGGCCGCGTCATTTCGGGCCTCTGGCGCGATCCGGCGCTGATGTCGAAATCCGGCGAAGCCCTGGTGGCGGCCGCACTCGGCCGCGAATACGATATCGCCGACATCGACGGCTACCGGCCCGTTCCGCTGACGGAGGCGGATTTCACAAGGGGCTGAGCCCAAGAGCTAATCCCTGAATCACCGTCATTGTTTGGCGGAGGCCTTTCTACGAGTCGATCTCCCCACTTGTGGGGGAGATGCCGGCAGGCAGAGGGGGGTAAGCCTCGTGACGGGTCCAATCATTCTGCATGTCAGCGGCCACGAGCACCCCCGGCGGAAGACCTCAATCCCCCTCGCCACGCCCATTGACGATCTCGCGCTTGCCCACATGGTTGGCCGGGCCGACCAGCCCTTCCTTCTCCATCCGCTCGACGAGCGAGGCGGCGCGGTTGTAGCCGATGCCGAGGCGGCGCTGGATGTAGGAGGTCGAGCACTTCTTGTCGCGCAGCACCACCTTCACGGCCTTGTCGTAGAGGTCGTTGCCGTCCTCGGCCGCCATGTCGCCCTTGTCGAACACGGCGCTGTCTTCCTCTTCGCCATCTTCCTCTTCGTCGGCGGTCACCGTGTCCAGATATTCCGGGCGTCCCTGCGTCTTCAGATGCGCCACGACCTTCTCGACCTCGGCGTCGGAGACGAAGGGGCCGTGGACGCGCGAGATGCGGCCGCCGCCCTGCATGTGCAGCATGTCGCCCTGGCCGAGCAACTGTTCGGCGCCCTGTTCGCCGAGGATCGTGCGGCTGTCGATTTTCGACGTCACCTGGAAGGAGATGCGGGTCGGGAAGTTGGCCTTGATCGTGCCGGTGATGACGTCGACCGAGGGGCGCTGCGTCGCCATGATCAGGTGGATACCTGCCGCACGCGCCATCTGCGCCAATCTCTGGATCGCGCCTTCGATCTCCTTGCCGGCCACCATCATCAGGTCGGCCATCTCGTCGACGATGACGACGATGTAAGGCATGGGCGTCAGGTCGAGTTCCTGCTGTTCCTCGATCGGCGCCCCGGTGCTGCGGTCGAAGCCGGTCTGCACCATGATGTGGATCGTCTCGCCCTTTTCCTTGGCCTGCGCCACGCGGCTGTTGTAGCCGTCGATATTGCGCACGCCGAGGCGCGACATCTTGCGGTAGCGCTCTTCCATTTCGCGCACCGCCCATTTCAGCGCCATCACGGCCTTCTTCGGATCGGTCACGACGGGGGTGAGGAGGTGCGGAATGCCGTCATAGATCGACAGTTCCAGCATCTTCGGGTCGATCATGATGAGGCGGCACTGTTCCGGCGTCATCCGGTAGAGCAGCGACAGGATCATCGTGTTGACGGCGACCGACTTGCCCGAGCCGGTGGTGCCGGCAACGAGCAGATGCGGCATCTTCGCAAGCTCGGCGATAACAGGCTCGCCGCCGATCGTCTTGCCGAGCCCGAGCGCCAGCTTGTAGCTGCTCTTCTCGAAATCGGCGCTCTCGATCATCTCGCGGAAATAGACGGTCTCGCGCAGCGCGTTCGGCAGTTCGATGCCGATGACATTGCGGCCGGGCACCACGGCGACGCGCGCCGAAAGGGCCGACATCGAACGGGCGATATCGTCGGCAAGGCCGATGACGCGCGAGGATTTGACGCCCGGCGCCGGCTCGAATTCATAGAGCGTGACGACAGGGCCGGGGCGCACATGGATGATCTCGCCCTTGATGCCGAAATCTTCGAGAACGCTTTCCAGAAGCCCGGCATTCTGCTCCAGCGCTTCCTGCGACATGATCTCGCCAACGCGTTCCGGCGGCTCCTGCAGCAGCGAGTTGGAGGGGAACTCGTAGCCTGAGGCGTCGACCTTGGAGGGCACGAACTTGTGCGCCACCATGCGGGCAGCGGGCGCCAGCGGCGCGATTGCCGGCTGCGAACGAACGGGCATAGGCGCGATCGGCTGCGCTGCTGATGGCTGCGGCTCGATAGCGATCGGCTGCACGATCTGCGGGGCAGGGGCGGGCGCCAGTGCCTCGGCGGCAGCTGCCTGCTGCTTCAGCCTGACCGCAAGCGGCTGGCGGATCGGCGCACGGCCGGTGGTCGGTGCCGGCGCCACGACAACAGGTGCTGCAACGGAAACGGCAGGCGAAGCTGTCACGATGGGCGCGGTGATCGGAGCAGAGGTAACTGCAACCGGCAGCGGCGCGGCATAGGGAGCGGCGACGACGGGCTGCTTGCCCGGGCGCCATTCCATGATGCGGAACTGGCTGATGATCGAGTGGGGCTCGGAGACGGTCTGCGGCGCGACGATCTGCACCTGCGGTGCAGCGTCAACCTGCTCGGCCGGCGCCTCGCCATCTTCGAAGGACATCACCTCCCAGAAGGCGAAGTCGGAGATCGAGGAGAGGTTGGAAGAGGCATGGAACTGCGCTTCGTCGGCGGTCTCGGAAACGACGATCGCGTTTTCCTCGACGGCGACGACATTGGCTAACGGCTGGTAGACGTCGAACGGCACGTTGACCACGGGCGCGCCAGGCGTGACCAAGGGCGCGCGCGGGCCAGCCGGCTGCGACGCATAGGCATTGCGCAGTGCCTGCTGCTGAACGTGCGGCTGTGGCTGCGTGACGGCAGGCTGCATCGCGGCCTGGCGGGCGACATAGCCCTGGCGCGGCTGTGCGGAGGGTTGCGGCGTCACGACGATCGGCTGGGCCACCGGCGCCATCACCTTCACGGCCGCCGGCGCCACCACTTGGGCGGGCTGCGGGGCAGGTGTCGGCGCGGTTGCCACCACCTGCGCAGGCTCCATCACCCGCTGCTGCACCGGCTCGGCCGGCTGCTTGCGCGGGTTGATCTGGCTCTCCGGCGTGCGGGTAAAGCGGACATTCGGCGCCAGCGAAAAGTGATTCTGCCAGATCGGCGGCACCGGCTTCTCGCCGGCCTGTTCCTGCAGCTGTTCGCCCTGGGTGTCGGCGGAAACCTCGCCGGCATCCGTCAGATTGGTTCTAGGAAAGCGCATACGACAGCCACTCACTCATGATTGGTAACTATTATCCTCTTCCGGCTTAGGAAATGAAGGTTAATAAGTTCCTTCTCGACGCCCCTGCGCGACGCCCGCAGCAAGGCTTAAATCGAGTGTTTTCAGTGACTTGCTTGATAAAGAAAATTTTAGCGATTTTTCGACGAAGCGCCCGCGCATCGGCCCGAAAATCAAAATCGATTTTCGGAAAGTCCGATGCGTGGATGCATTAGTGAGAGCGTCCTCTGTGCGTTCGCGCGAACGCCCAGAGCTTTAATGCGCCTCGTCCCAATTGGTCGCCGCGCGCGCATCCACCTTCAGCGGCACACGCATTTCGAGCGCCGGCATGGTGGCGTTTTCCATCACCGAAACGATGACAGGCATGGCCTTGTCGACGTCCTCGTCTTCGACCTCGAAGATCAGTTCGTCGTGCACCTGCAACAGCATGCGCACCCGCTCGGAAAGCCCGACCTCGGCCAACGCCGGCTCCATCTTGATCATCGCCCGGCGGATCACGTCGGCGGCCGAGCCCTGGATCGGCGCGTTGATCGCCGCGCGCTCGTTGAAGGCGCGCACCGAAGGGTTCGACGAGCGAATCTCCGGATAGTTGATTCGCCGCCCGAAGATCGTCTCGACATAGCCCTTGTCGCGGGCCTGCTGCTTGGTGCTGTCCATGTAGTCGCGGATGCCGGGGAAGCGTTCGAAATAGCGCTTGATGTAGTCGCTGGCTTCCGAGCGCTCGATGGAGAGCTGGTTGGCAAGACCGAAGGCCGAGATGCCGTAGATGATGCCGAAGTTGATCGCCTTGGCGCGGCGACGCACCTCCGACGGCATGCCCTCGACGGGAACGCCGAACATCTCGGACGCCGTCATCGCGTGAATGTCGATCCCGTCGGCGAAGGCCTGCGTCAGCTGCGGGATCTCGGCGACATGCGCAAGCACGCGCAGCTCGATCTGGCTGTAGTCGGCCGAGATCAGCTTGTGGCCCGGCGTCGAGATGAAGGCGGTGCGGATCTTGCGGCCTTCGGCGGTGCGAACCGGAATGTTCTGCAGGTTGGGTTCCGACGAGGAAAGTCGCCCCGTCGTCGTAGACGCCAGCGAGTAGGAGGTATGCACCCGCTTCGTCTGAGGGTGCACATAGCCCGGCAGCGCGTCGGTGTAGGTGGATTTGAGCTTGGTCAGCTGCCGCCAGTCGACGATCTTGCGCGGCAGTTCCAGTCCGGCCGCCGCCAGATCCTCCAGCACGCTCGCCGAGGTGGACCACTGTCCTGTTTTCGTCTTTGAGCCGCCCGCAAGGCCCATCTTGCCGAACAGGATGTCGCCCAGCTGTTTCGGCGAGCCGATGTTGAAGCGCTCGCCGGCCAGCTGGTAGATCTCGTCCTCCAGCCGCGCCGCACCCTGCGCCAGCTCGCCCGAGAGCCGCGACAGGATCTGCCGATCGACGGTAATGCCGCGTTCTTCCATATGCGCGAGAACAGGCAGCAGCGGCCGCTCCAGGCGCTCGTAGACGGAGGTCAGCTTCTCGGCTGCCAGCCGCGGCTTCAGCACCATCCAGAGCCTGAGCGTCACGTCGGCATCCTCGGCCGCGTAGTGCGTGGCGCGGTCGATATCGACGAGATCGAAGGAGATGTTCGACTTGCCGCTGCCGGCCACGTCCTTGTAGGCGATCGGCTTGTGGTTGAGGAACTTCTCCGACAGCGGATCCATGCCATGCGCGCCGGTCCCGGCATCGAGCACGTAGGAGATCAGCATCGTGTCGTCGAAATTCTTCGTCTCGACGCCGTAACGCTTCATCAGCAGGTAGTCGTATTTCAGGTTCTGCGCGACCTTGAGGACCGACTGGTCCTCAAGCAGTGCCTTCAGGCGCGGCAGCGCTTCGCGCATCGGAATCTGGTTCTCGGCCATGCCGCCGCCGAGCAGATCGCCGACGCCGGTCTTGTGGCCGAGCGGCACATAGGCAGCGCGGATGTTGACGCCTGTGGGGCTCTTCGCGTTATCGGCAATCGCCATCGAGAAGCCGACGAGCTCGGCCTGCATGGCATCTAGCGAGGTCGTCTCGGTGTCGAAGCCGATCACGCCTGTCTCGCGCGCATCCGCGATCCACTTGTCGAGCGTCGCGACATCGCGGATCGTCACATAGCGCGAATGGTCGAAGGGCAGGTTGGCGAAGGCATCGGCCCGCGACTTGGCGAAATCGGATGGCGTGAAGCTGCCCTCTGGCGCCGTAGAGCCGTTGACCTTAGTCGGAACGGCAACGGCATCGCCGACGACCTCAGGCGTTCCGCCGGCAACCGGCGCCGGCTCGGCGACGTCGAGATCGGGACCATGCGCATTGGCGCCCCACTCGACCGGCACGTCGACCGCATCGATGGCACTCGCGTCGCATTCGCAGGCCTCGGCCACGCGCCGCGTCAGGCTGGTGAACTGCATGGCCTTCAGGAAGCCGATCAGCTTCGGTCCGTCCTGCGCCTCGAGAATGAGGTCCGCGACGGCAAGCTCCAGCGGCACGTCGGTCCTGAGCTTGACGAGTTCACGCGACAGCCGCGCCTTGTCGGCATTCTCGATGATAGTTTGCCGGCGCTTCTCCTGCTTGATCTCGGTGGCGCGCGCAAGCAGCGTGTCGAGGTCGCCATATTCGGCGAGCAGCGTCGCCGCCGTCTTCGGGCCGATGCCGGGAATGCCAGGCACGTTGTCGACGGAATCGCCGGTCATCGCCTGCAGGTCGATCATCTTTTCCGGCGGAACGCCCCATTTCTCGATCACGTCGGGGATGCCGATCTGCTTGTCCTTCATGCTGTCGTACATGTGGACGTTATCGGTGACGAGCTGCATGAGGTCCTTGTCGGAGGAGACGATCGTCACGTCGGCGCCGAGCGCTTCCGCCTGCCGCGCATAGGTGGCGATGATGTCGTCGGCCTCGAAACCCTCGGTCTCGATGCAGGGCAGGTTGAAGGCGCGCGTCGCCTGGCGGATCAGCCCGAACTGCGGGATCAGCTCTTCCGGAGGCGCCGAGCGGTTGGCCTTGTAGGCGTCATAGAGATCCTTGCGGAAGGTCTTCGACGAATAGTCGAAGATGACGGCCAGATGCGTCGGCGTTACGCCCACCGACGTGTCGCGCGCCTCGGTCAGGAGCTTCCACAGCATGTTGCAGAAACCCGAGACGGCGCCGACAGGCAGCCCATCGGATTTGCGCGTCAGCGGCGGCAGGGCATGGAAGGCTCGAAAGATGAATCCGGAGCCGTCGACAAGAAAGAGATGATCGCCTTTTTTCATGGCAGCATGGATAGCGCGCCGGCCCTGCGAGGTCCATATAAAGTTAGGGTGTCCAAGCGTTGCGCACATGCTTGGGAAGTGCCGGAAAACGCGCGGAAACGGCCATAACCCCTCAATAGCTGCGGCTTGTTTCAGGCGTTTTTCGCCCATACATTAGGCGGAGGCCAAAGGGAGTCCGAAATGTCTGGAGAACCCGAATCGCAGCGATATTTTTTCAATCAGCTCTCGATGCTGATCGACGGCATGAAGGGGTTGAACAATCAGATCGGTCGGCAGGTCGAGGCGGTGGGTCGGTACGACAAGGAGTTCGCGAAGATCAGGATAGAGATCGGCGGAATGAAGTCCGAGCTCGGGCAAATCAAAATAGACCTGAACCAGTTTCGTGCCCGCGTTGATCTTCAGATGGAAGCGATCTTGCGTCGATTGGATCTGCAGGACAGCGTCATGCATGACAGTGTCGATCATATTCGGGAACTCCGCTCCGATAGCCTGCGCCAGTACAACGAAGTGATCAACGCCGTGCAAGACAGTCATCAAAACCGGATGTCCGTCAACGACATCGAGGAGCGCCTCGCCGAACTTGAACGCCTTATCGGCCCGCGCCTGCCACCGGCCGCGTGAGTCTCGCGCAAGCCGCTCACCGGACTGTTACCAAAATGTAATAGTCAATTCTTTTCTTTCCCTTGAAAAGCCACATTCGGAACTACAAATAAATATCACCGACGCGACATTGATCACGTCGAGGGTCTGATTGCCGGCTCGTCCCCCGCCGCATTGGACTTGGACAAAGGCCTCATCCCCTCTCCGGGCCTTTGTCCCCTATTTGAAGCCGCCATAGCCTTACCTCCAGGCTATGGCGGCTTTGTTTTTCTGCACTATCTCCAGCTGTATGAATATGAATGTCTGTCTTTCAAAGCATCGCATACGATTTGTTGCATTGCTCGTGGCTGGGTTTTGCGCCTAACTGAAAAAATGGGAACGGAACGAATGGACTCGGGAGCCTATCTCGCCAGTCAGCTGGCCAAGGGCTTTGCCCGCTCGCTGCAGCAGCGCGCGGCAAGGTTGGGTTTTTCGCCGGGTCAGTTTCCGATTTTGCTGGAGCTCTGGGCCGAAGACGGGCTGACGCAGAAGCAGTTGCTTGCCCGCGTCGATATCGAGCAGGCAACCATGGCCAACACGCTGTCGCGGATGGAGCGCGATGGCCTGATCGAGCGCCGCCCGCATCCCTCCGACAAGCGCGCCCAGCTGGTGTTCCTCACCGACCGCGCGAAAACGATGGAAAACGATGCGGTGCTGGCCGCCCGCGAGGCCGATCTCGCCCTGTTTGATGGGTTCAAGACATTCGAGCGCGAGCTGACGCTGGAATACATCCGCCGTCTGCTGGAGAACGCCAAGAAGCTCTGAGATTTGGGTGTTGTTCCGGCGCGAGTAGCACCCGGGATAGCCGTCGCCTTATTCGGCGGCGGCGAGATAGATCTGGTTCTGCGAGGATGCAGCGAGAGCCTGCACGCGCGCTTCGGTCTTGGCGATCAGCTGATAGAACTCGTCCTGCGCCTCGACATCGAGCTGAATGACGGCGTTCACTTCATCCGGCGTATCGCAGACGCAGGCGATGGCCGATATCGGGCAGATGCCGCCAGGATAACGCTTGCCGTTGCCGGTATAGGCGCGGCGGCCCCAGCGCTCGGAATAGACGGTCTCTTCGCGATCGATATGAAGGATCGTGCCCTTGCACGCGGTCACGATGCCGGCCTTGCCATAGGCAAACCAGTGGTAGTTCAATTTCCGCAAGATATACTTGCCGGTGATGTCTTCCCCGGCCAATTCGGCGGGATCTTCAATCATACGGATCATGACGTCTTCCTTAACGTGCACGTAATATCCGATATCTATGTTTCAGCTTCAAGACGAAAAGGTCAGCTTTTGGAGCCACTTAGTCACAAGTTGTTTCGAATTCTTACGAATTTCGCCGCTTTTTCGCCGTTTGAGCGCCATCGGCTCAGCCCCGGAACGCAACTTCCAGGTTTTGCCGGTCCTGCGCGACCACCCGGCAATGCGTCTCGAAACCTTCGCCCTTGATCATCAAAACGAACTCCGCCGGGATTCCCGTCGAGCTCGAAACCGAGAGTGCGGCGCTGTCGGCGCCGAGCGAGCGGATGGTGCAGTCGATCGTCGAGCGGCGGTCGTTGAAGAGGATCGAGCCGGCCTTCAGCACGCGCCGGCGCGCGCCGCTCGGCTGATCCGAGCTGATCGAGTGCCAGCAGAGGCAGCGGTTGCGGCCGCTGCGCTTGGCCTCGTACATGGCGGCGTCCGCCTGGGCCAGCAGCGTGTCGATCTCCTTGCAGACGATCGAGAGCGCCGAAATCCCGAAACTCGCCGTCACCTCAAGCGAGCCGAACTCACCGACGATCGGCTCGGCCGAGATCGCCGCCCGAAGTCTCTCGGCCACGACGAGTGCGCCGTCGCGGTCGACATTGGGCAGGATGATCGCGAATTCCTCGCCGCCCAGCCGGCCGAACAGGTCGCCGCTTCGAAGCACCGAACGGCAGATCGAAGACACCGCCTTCAGCACCTCGTCGCCGGCGGCGTGGCCATGCGTGTCGTTCACGGTCTTGAAGTGGTCGATGTCGAGCACGATGCAGGCGAGGCTTTTCTGGCTGCGCAGCGCAGCCCCGATCAGCTGGTCGGTCTCTTCCTTGAAGGCGCGGCGCGTCAGGCCCTCGGTCAGGCTGTCGGTCGCTGCCGATTGCATCAGCTCGATGCGGTCCATGGCAACGCCGGCAATCTCTTCAAGAACCGTGAGATCCTTGCGCCCGAAGGAGCGCGCCGTGCGGTCGATGGCGCAGACGGTGCCGACGGTGTGGCCGCTTTTGGTGCGCAGCGGAACGCCGGCATAAAAGCGGATATGGTTTTCACCCGTTACGGCGGGGTGGGCGGCAAAGCGCGGGTCGCGGGTGGCGTCGGGAACGATCACGGCCGTGTCGAGGTCCACCACGAAGCGGCAGAAGGAATCCTCGCGCGGCACTTCGCTGTTCGAGAGACCGGAGCAGGCCTTGTACCATTGGCGGTGTGCATCGATCAGCGACACCAGGCCGATGTCGACGGTGAACACTTCCTTGATCAGCCGGACGATCCGCTCGAAGCCTTCATCGCGCGGCGAATCGAGCAGGTCGAGCTGCTCCAGCGCCGCCAGGCGCTCAAGTTCCCGCTGTTTCACATCCGCGGAAGACGTACCGAATGCGCGCGCAACAGCCATTGCAAACGTGCTCCCCACCTAAGTCCGTGTATGAGATGCCTCGCACAAAATCATGAACAAATGAATATTATGCGTCCCCGGTTCTCATGGGTGAAGGTCGCGGGCAGGGGTGTCAAGGCTTCGGATAGGGGCTCCCATCCTTGTGAACGAACCGGCCATCGGCGTTTGCGCTCATCATGTCGATGTCGGAACAGGTGGTGAGATCGGCCATGTCCCGCGAGCCGACTTCCAGATAGATCGCCATTGCATTGGACCGGTTGATCAGGTGATGGCCGTTGCCGGTGTTCTTCGCAAACGCCGCGCAATCGCCGGCGCGAAGCGGCGTTCCCCGTCATCCTCGACCAGCACCACCTCGCCCGAGAGCACATAGACGAACTCGTCCTCATGCGAATGCCAATGCCGCTGGCTCGACCAGTTTCCCGGCGGCAGGTGCATGAGGTTGATGCCGAAATCGGAAAGCCCGCCGGCATCACCCAGCCGCTGGCGGACCCGCTCGGCGCAGGCCGCCGCATGCGGCGCCGGATAAGGCGAGCCCTTGACGCGGGCTACGGTGGCGACGTCGATCTTCGGCATCAGGCTATCCTCCGCATTGGTGGTTGGCGGGCGGCCCGCTCAACCGCCCTTCGGTTTCTTCGTGGCCTTCGTCATGTTCAGCGCAATCGCCGCCCGCACGAGTGCCGTAAGCGCCGGCGCGTCGATCGTGTCTCCCTCGTGGAAGTCGATGGCGCGCCGGGCATTGCCCTCAAGGCTGGCGTTGAACAGACCGGAGGGATCGTCGAGCGATGCGCCCTTGGCGAAGGTCAGCTTCACAGCGGTCTTGTAGGTCTCGCCGGTGCAGATGATGCCGGAACGCTCCCACACCGGAACGCCGCGCCACTTCCACGTCTCGATCACCTCTGGATCGGCATCCCGGATGATCCGCCGCGCACTGGCCAGCATCGCGCCGCGCCAGTCGGTCAGCTCCGCGATCCGCTGGTCGATCAGCTGTGATGCATCGGCTTCCTCGCCCGCGGCACCCTTCGCCTTCTCCGCCATTCCATCCTCCCCATCGATAAGCTCATGCGAATACTGCGCAATCTAGGAGATTCGCGGCTGAGGGAAAGAGGGTTTCCTTTGTCTCCGCCTCCATCGTCGTGTTACCACTCCTGCGGGATTCGAGGAGGTTCATTCATGACGCAGGTGCCTGCCGCCAATTGGGCGGAAAGCTTTCACTATGGTTTCAAGGACTGGCATTATCCGTCCTCGCTCGAGGAAATCAGTGCAATCGTAGCCCGGTCGGCGGCGGTAAAGACGCTCGGCTCGCGCCACTCGTTCAACGCCATCGTCGATGGCAGCTCTGCCATGTCGCTCGAGCGCCTGCCGATCGATCCGGTTGTCGAAAGCGGAGGCCGCCAGGTCTCGGTCGCCGGCCACTGCACCTATGGCGAGCTCGCGCTCTTCCTGCAGCGCCACCAGCTCGCCATCCACAATCTCGCCTCCCTTCCGCACATCTCGATCGCCGGCGCGATCGCCACCGCGACGCATGGCTCGGGTGACGGGAACGGCAACTTGGCAACGGCGGTCTCCGGCCTCGAATTCGTCGCCGGCGATGGCAGCCTGGTGAAGATGAAGCGCGGCGACGCCGATTTCGAAGGCATGGTCGTGCATCTGGGCGCGCTCGGCGTCGTCACCCGCGTGACGCTGGATGTCCAGCCGGAGTTCCAGGTCGCGCAGCACGTCTATGAGGGGCTGAGCTGGGATGCACTCTTGTCCAATCTCGATGCCATCATGGCCGCGGCCTATAGCGTCAGCGTCTTCACCCAATGGGGCGAGAAGGCCGGTGCGGTCTGGCTGAAGGAGACGGAAAAGAGCGGCAATCATCCCGATGCCCTGCATGGCGCGGTCAATGCCGACATCAAGCGCCATCCGATCATCGGCCTCGACGCCGAAAACGCCACCGAGCAGCTCGGCGCCTTTGGCCGCTGGTCGGATCGGTTGCCGCATTTCAAGATGGGCTTTACCCCGAGCAGCGGCGCCGAGATTCAGTCGGAATATCATGTACCCCGCAAGCATGGCGCCGCCGCCGTCGAGGCGCTCTTGTCGATCCGCTCGAAATTCGCGCATCTCGTACAATCCGGCGAACTCCGCACCGTCGCCGCCGACAGCCTGTGGCTCAGCCCGCAGTTTAATCGCGATACGCTGTCGATCCACTTCACCTGGGTCCGCGACCAGGCAGCCGTCGATGCCGCCGCCGCCGAGATCGAGCAGGCGCTGGCGCCGTTCTCACCTCTGCCGCACTGGGGCAAGGTCTTCACCCGCCACCATGTCGGCAGGAACTACGAGAAATTGGCCGACTTCGCACGCCTGCGCCAACGCATGGACCCGGAACGCAAGTTCTCCAATCCATGGCTGGAAGAGGTCGTCTTCGGCACGAAGGCCTGATCGCAATCCAGCGGGCTTTCACCGGCGTTGGCGCTCGTCGCCGCGCCGGTATATGCTGTTGCGAACAAGCAAGGGACGAAGACGTCCCCGATATCGGTATGGAGTAGAGATTGGCGGTCGCCTTCACCAAGGAAGAGAGCTTCGAGACGGCATCGGAAACGCTGATTCCCGATCGGCCGATCTCGCAGCATCCGAACCTAGTCACCGAGGCCGGGTTGAAGGCGCTGGAGCTCAATCTTAGCCAAGCGCGCGAGGTCTATGAGGTGACGTTGGGGATCGACGATATCAACGAGCGCCGCCGCCAGGGTGCCGCGCCATTGCGTGATGCCCGCTACTTCGCGGCCCGCCTCGGCACTGCCCAGCTCATGCCCGCGCCTACGTCCAGCGATGCCGTCGCCTTCGGCAGCCTCGTCACCTTCGAGCGCGAGGACGGGCGCGTGCAGACCTATCGCATCGTCGGCGAGGACGAGGCCGATCCAAAAGCGGGGTCGATCTCTTACGTCTCGCCGGTGGCGCGTGTGCTGATCGGCAAGGCCGTCGGCGATGTGGTCGATGCCGGTGGCCAGGAGCTGGAGATCATCGCGATCGCTTGAGTGGGGCTTTCACCGCGATCGACAGTCGCCCGCTTTCCGCAAGCCTGTCGGCCCGCTCGTTTCCCTCGGTGCCGGCATGGCCCTTGCACCACGCCACGGTGATCGTCGCTGATCCCGAGAGTGCCGCGTCGATCGCCCTCCAGAGATCGGCATCGGCGATACCACGGCTTCTGAGCCGGCTATTGGCGGTGATTTTCTTGAAGCCGTTGTTGCGCCAGATCGGTCGCCACTCGTTGCAGCCCTTCACCGCGTAGACCGAATCCGACCAGATCGCCACCGCCGCTTTTTCCGCGTGGGCGTTGACCCATCTTGCGGCCTCCAGAACGGCGGTCGCCTCCATCGCATTGTTCGCGGCCTTGTCAGCGCCGCCGCAGCCGGATGCGATCTCGATACCATCGCGGTAGACCGCGAAGCCCCAACCGCCACTGCCGGAGTCGGGCTCGCAGCAGCCATCGGTGAAGATCTCAAGCGTGTCGTGAGCATCGATGGAGCGCGGGTCGTCGGTATTATCGGTCATGTCGTCGGCGAAACGTCTGGCAAATCGGCGGGAAGGCGCAGCCTATCCGAAACGCCCGGGTCTGTCTTCTGGCCCTGTCTTCCGCCCCAAATGATGCCGACCTACTTCGACGTCGAAACCACCTGCGGATAAAGCAGCACCGTCTTCTGCTGCTTCTCATGCGCCGAGAGATAGCTCTCGCGCGCCGCCATCTTCACGCTCGGCTCGATATCCGGCTTGCCGAGAAGCAGCCCCTGCATCTGCTCGCAGCCCTCGTTGGTCACGATCTGGCGCTGCAGTTCCGTTTCCACGCCCTCCGTCACCACCTGTATCCCGAGGCTGTGGCCGAGCCCGATGATGGCGCGCACGATCGAGCGGGCGGCGGCGTCGTGTTCGAGAATGCCGGTAAAGCTGCGGTCGACCTTGATCTTGTCGAAGGGCAGCGCCCTTAGGTTGGAGAGCGAGGAGAAGCCGGTGCCGAAATCGTCCATGACGATGCGAACGCCGAGACCGTGCAGCCGCATCAGCGTCGAGATCGTCGCCACCCGGTCGCGGATGAAGGCGGCCTCGGTAATCTCAAGCTCCAGCCGCTGCGGCGCAAGTCCGGTCTCGTGCAGAATGGCCGCCACCCGGTCGTAGAGATTGGGCAGCATGAATTGCACCGGCGAGACGTTGACGGCGATCGTCAGCGGCTGTGGCCATCGCGCCGCCTCGGTGCAGGCCTGGCGCAGCACCCATTCGCCGAGCTGCACGATGATGCCGCTCTCCTCGGCGATTTTGATGAAGACGTCGGGCTCGGAGCTTCCATGCCCCGGCCGGTTCCAGCGCATCAGCGCCTCGTAGCCGCTGATGCTCCCTGTGCGGCTGTCGAGGATCGGCTGGTAGTTGACGAAAAGCTGATTGCGGGTGATCGCGTGGCGCAGCTCGTTTTCGATCTCGCGCCGCGCCTTGACGGCCGCATCCATTTCCGCGTCGAAGAAGCAGGCCTTGCCGCGGCCGGCATGCTTGGCGCGGTAGAGCGCCGTATCGGCGTTGATGCAGAGAAGCTCGCCGGTATCGCCATCGGCGGGGTAGACCGCGATGCCGATACTGACGCCAACGGCGGTCGGGTCGCGGGCGACGTCCATTTCGGCGGCGACGCCGGCAAGGATCGCGTCGGCAAGGCCACGCGCGCCATCGGGCTGCGGCTTGCCGCTCTGAATGATGGCGAACTCGTCGCCGCCAAGCCGCGCGATGGTGGCGCTGTCGTCGGCCACGCGCTGCAGGATCGAGGAGACCTTACACAGAAGCCGGTCGCCCTCGGCATGGCCGAACAGGTCGTTGACGGCCTTGAAGCGATCGAGATCGAGATAGAAGACGGCGACCTGCGCGCGCTTGCGCTGCGCCACCTGGAGCGCTTGGCGCAGGCGCGTATCGAAGAGAGAGCGGTTCGGAAGGCCGGTCAGCACGTCATGCTGGGCCAGGTGTTCGATCATCTGCTCGGCGCGCTTGCGCTCCGTCAGGTCGCGCACCGCCAGGATATCGCAGCTGCGGCCGCGATAGATCATCCGCCGGAGCATGAGTTCGACCGGCAGTTCCGTCTCGCCGTGGGTGGTCAGAAGCGTCTCGTGATGCACGCCGGATTGCAGTCCGCCCGGAGGCAGCAGCAGGAAGTCCGGTTTCTGGCCGCGCAATTCGTTGAGCTGCCAGCCGGACATCTCCAGAAAGCGCTCGTTGGCGTCGAGGATCATTCCCTCGTAAAGCACCAGCAGCCCCTCCATGGTGGCGTTCGCCAGGCCCTTGAGGTCGGTGAGGTGGCTCGCCAGGAACACCATGCCGAGCGATGCGAGAATGAGCGCGGTCGAGACCGCCATGACGATGGCCGCCAGCGCCTTGGGCTCGACGATCGCAGCCGTCACCTGCCGCCCCGGCTCGGGCAGCAGCGTGATGTAGCTCATCGATACGAAGTGGATGATGGCAATCGCCAGCACCATCGATGTTGCCGACAGCAGCACGCGCTTGGCGCCGGAAAGCGAGCGGAAGATCAGGAAGGCAACGCTTGCAAGTGCCGCGCCGATGAAAAGCGCCGAAAGCGTCGCCGTCGAATTGAAGAGAATGTCGACCTGGCCCTCGACCGCCTGCATGCCGGTAAGGTGCATGGCGGTGATCCCGAGCGCCATCAGCGCGCCGCCCTGCGCGAAGGCGAAGCGGCTGGTGCCCTCGGTGGCGACAAGCAGCGCCAGATAGGAGACGCCGATGGCGATCACAACCGAAAGTGTGGTGAGCCCCAGCCCGTAGGCGATGGAATAGCCGCCGTCATAGGCGAGCATGGAAATGAAGTGGGTGGCCCAGATGCCGACGCCGATGGCGAAGGCGGACGCCATGATCCAGTTGCGCTGCTGGGCGCGGTCGCATTGCTGCGCCCGGAAGAGCAGCAGCATGGCGGTGAGATTTCCGATGAAACAGACGACGACGGCGGCAATGATCAAGCGCCAGTCATGATTGTCACGAATACAGGCGATCACGGTAAACATCAGCCACCTCCAGCACCAATCTCCGGAAGTTATCAAGCGTCTTCTTAAATAACTATGAATTGCAAATTACAACTTTTCCATGCTCTGAACGAATGTTCTCGCAGAGCCTGGCGTGCGCCCGCATTTCGTTTTTCACCTCGAAAGCGCTGATGCTTTGGTCTATCGTCCGGCAAAAATTCAAGAAGGAGTCGGAAATGCCTGACCTGATGCCGGTTCTCGCGCGCGCGGACCAGAATTTGCCCTCGAGCCTCGACAAGCTGTTCGAGCTGCTGCGGATCAAGTCGATCTCGACCGATCCCGCCTACAAGGATGATTGCCACAAGGCGGCCGAATGGCTGGTGGCCTATCTCCGCGACATCGGTTTCGACGCCTCGGTGCGCACCACGCCCGGCCATCCCATGGTCGTCGCCCATCACGACGGCGCCAACTCTTCGGCCCCGCATGTGCTCTTCTACGGCCATTATGACGTGCAGCCGGTCGATCCGATCGATCTCTGGGACAACGACCCCTTCGAGCCTTCCGTCCAGGAATCGGGCGGCCGCAAGATCCTGACCGGCCGCGGCACCGCCGACGACAAGGGCCAGCTGATGACCTTCGTCGAAGCCTGCCGCGCCTATAAGGAAATCAACGGCGCGCTGCCCGTGCGCGTCACGATCCTGTTCGAGGGTGAGGAAGAATCCGGCTCACCATCGCTGAAGCCCTTCCTCGAGGCCAATGCCGCCGAGCTGAAGGCCGACTATGCGCTGGTCTGCGATACTAGCATGTGGGACCGCGACACGCCGGCGATCGCAGCCGCCCTTCGCGGCCTGGTCGGCGAAGAAGTGGTCGTCACCGCAGCCGACCGCGATCTGCATTCGGGCCTCTTCGGCGGTGCCGCCGCCAACCCGATCCATATCCTGACGAAGATCCTCGCCGGCCTGCACGACGACACCGGCCGCATCACGCTGGATGGTTTCTACAACGGCGTCGAGGAGACCCCCGCGAACATCAAGGCTTCGTGGGAAACGCTGGGGCTCACCACCGAGGGCTTCCTCGGCGAGGTCGGCCTGTCGGTTCCCTCGGGCGAAAAGGGCCGCTCGGTGCTGGAGCTCACCTGGGCCCGCCCGACCGCCGAAGTCAACGGCATCTGGGGCGGCTATACCGGCGAAGGCTTCAAGACCGTGATCGCCGCCAAGGCGTCGGCCAAGGTCTCCTTCCGCCTCGTCGGCACGCAGGACCCGGCCGCCATCCGCGACAGCTTCCGCGCCTATGTGCGCTCGAAACTCCCCGCCGATTGCTCGGTCGAGTTTCACCCGCATGGCGGCTCGCCGGCCATCCACCTGTCCTATGATTCGCCTGTTCTGACGAAAGCAAAGACGGCGCTCTCCGACGAATGGCCGAAGCCCGCCGTCGTCATCGGCATGGGCGGCTCGATCCCGATCGTTGGCGATTTCCAGAAGATGCTCGGCATGGAATCGCTGCTCGTCGGCTTCGGCCTCAGCGACGACCGCATCCATTCTCCCAACGAGAAGTACGAGCTGACGTCCTATCACAAGGGCATCCGCTCCTGGATCCGCATCATGGAAGCGCTGGCAGCGTAATCGGCGTCGATGAAACGAAAAAGGCGCACCGATTTTTAAAGATCGGGGCGCCAGAGGAACAAAAAGGCCGGGTTGAAACCGGCCTTTCGTCATTCGCTTCGCATCAGTGCCAGTACATCCGTGGTCAAAGTGAAAGCGAATATTGCAGTCAGACTGCCCGCGAAAGGTTAACGTAGCGTTAACGATAATCTCGCGACTGTCATGTCGATCAACCGGCGCTCCATGGTGCGGCTTGGCGATCGACGACTGCATCCGATGACCAGGATATCGTGATTGCGCGGCCGCTTTTCAAGGCCTTCGAGCTCGAACCGTTCAAGCTGCGTTCATCAGCGGATGCTATAAGTCATTGAAAGAAAAGTTGAATCACTCTCGCCAAACTTTGGCCGGGAAGCTGTTCACTGTTGTCTTGATAAGGCGATAAGCCCGAAAGTTTTCTGAAGGGGCGGCGTTTCGGCCGCTCTATCTAGGGAGTGCAAGCGTGAAGACCACATTGATGAAGATCACCGCCGTCGCAGCCTTGTTGCTGGCCCCGGTGGCAGCTCAGGCCGCCGAAGGGTTCGCGACAGCCAACGTCAACATGCGCGCCGGCCCGAGCACGCAGTATCCCGCTGTGACCGTCATTCCCGCCGGCGAATCCGTCGAAATCCACGGCTGCCTTGCCGATGTGCCCTGGTGCGATGTCGAGTTCTACAATGGCCGCGGCTGGGTCGCCGGCCGCTATGTGCAGGCGCTCTATCAGCAGCGCCGCGTCTATGTCGATCCGCAATACTATCGCCCGCTCGGCATCCCGACGGTGGTCTTCAGTGTCGGCAACTACTGGGATCGCTATTACCGCGACCGATCCTTCTACGGTCAGCGCGACCGCTGGCGCCGCAACCCAGTCTATGACCGCCCGGCAGCCGTCCGCCCGCCGCCCGGCCCGGGCTTCGACAATCCGGGCCGTCCCCGCCCTGGTTACGATTACAACCGCCCGGGTTACGACAACAATCGCCCGCGTCCCGGCTTCGACAATGGCCAGCCCAATTTCGACCGTGGCCCCGGTCGTGGTCCCGATTATGGCCGTGGTCCCGATCCGCGCCAGGACAATGGTGGCCGTCCCGGCCGCCCGCCGCAGTTTGACGATCAGTCCGGCCAACCCGGTCAACCGGGCCAGCCCGGCCGGCGTGGCGAGGGTGGCCGAGGCGGTCAGGGAGGACAGGCCGGCCAGCCGGGTCAGCCCGGCCACCCCGGACAGCCGGGCTTCGATCGCGGCCCGGATCGTCGCGATCACGACCGCCGCCGCCCGCCGGTCTGCCAGCCGGGCGACCCCAATTGCGGCCAGAACCAGCAGTAATCAAGCACCTGAAATAAAGAAGAAGGGCGGCCGCAGGGTCGCCCTTTTCCGTTCTCCTGTCCGCCCGCTTATCCTTGGCTTATGCCCGTGACCGGCATGGGGGAGGGCGCTTCGGTCGCGGCCTCACGCCACCCGCGTCAGCCGCTACCGATCAAGATACCCGCACCCAGCACCAACCCGCCACCGACGACCACCTGGAAGGCGGCGCGCAGGAAGGGGGTCTCCATGAAGCGGTTCTGGATGAAGGCGATGGCCCAGAGTTCGAAGATGGCGATGATGACCGCCAGCGTGGTGGCCGTCCAGAAATCCGAGATCAGGTAGGGCAGCGTGTGGCCGAGGCCGCCGAGCGCCGTCATGATGCCGCAGGAGAGGCCGCGCTTGATCGGCGAGCCGCGCCCGGAGATCTTGCCGTCGTCGTGAGCGGCTTCGGTGAAGCCCATGGAGATGCCAGCGCCGACGGAGGCCGAGAGGCCGACGAGGAAGGTCTGCCAGGTATCCTGCGTGGCGAAGGCCGCCGCGAAGATCGGCGCGAGCGTCGAGACGGAACCGTCCATCAGGCCGGCGAGGCCGGGCTGCACATAGGTCAGCACGAACTGGCGGCGGTTCTTCTGGTCCTCTTCCTTGCGCACGTCCTCGGGCGTGTGCTTGTCGCCGAGCATGCGGGTGATGTCTTCATGCCCCTGCTCTGCCAGCGCCAGATCGCCGAGCAATTGCCGCGTCGAGGCGTCGCTGACGCGGCCGGCGGCCTCGATGTAGAAGCGGTAGGCCTGGTTCTCCATGGCCTCGGCTTCCTGGCGGATCTTGTCGAGTGACAGGTTGGCGCGTAGCCAGTCCGGCTTGCGTTCGTAGAAGCCCTCTACATGCTCGCGGCGGATCAACGTGATGCGCTCGCCGAAGCGCTCACGGTAGAGCGTGATCAGGGAATTGCGGTGGGTGTTCTCGACTTCCGCCATCTCTTCGAAAACCTTGGCCGAAGCCGGATAATCATTGCGCAGGCGGTCGGCATAGGCGAAATAGATGCGCGCGTCGTCTTCCTCGGAGCCGATGGCGAGCGCCAGGATCTCCTGCTCGGACAGGCTGTCGAAAGAACGCTTGGGTGATCTGAAAATACGTTTGAGCATGCTGGCCTCTTTTAGAATAATTCTAAAATAGGCCTCGCATACGCGGCGGTCAAGCCCGCGGCGCGGCCGCTTGCGCGCGATGTGCATGTTCTGCCGAGCGGCCATGTCTAGCGAAAGCGAAAAACAGCTTCCCGCAGTAACCGCAAGCACACCCGTAAACTAGTTTTGTGTATTTTATGCACGTCCAGGTATATTTCATCTTCTTTATTTACGAAAATAGCCTAAAAATCAGCCAAAAAGCTGGTTGAAATTTGCAACTCTCGGGTTGAGATATTTAAAAACCTCGGCATAGTGTTCAGATAAATTTAATGAAATGAACGGGAACTATCAAAGTGCCAGATCCGGTGGATATTATTGTCGGCCAGAACGTCAGGACGTTGCGCGCCAAGCGACGCATCTCCCAGCTGGAACTTGGAGAGGCGCTCGGGCTGACGTTTCAGCAGATCCAGAAATACGAGAAGGGCACCAACCGCGTTTCGGCGAGCAAGCTGCACCAGATCGCGGTTTTTCTCGGCGTCGACATTTCGGCGCTGTTCGAGGGTGCAGATACGACGTCGCGGCCGGGCCTCAGCGCCGAGGCCTACGAGCTTGCCGTGACCTACGACAAGCTGCGCTCGACCGCCGGCAAGGAAGCCGTCATGACCATCGTGACGCTGATGTCGGGTGAGGACGTCTACGCCTGAGATTTCGGCGTGACGTGGCCGCGTGTAGCGGTCAGTGAAAATCGCAGTCGTGCAGAGCGACCAGCAACTGATCCTGCGTCTGATGACCGGCATGATAGAGATCGATCGCGATATTGGCGATCGACAGGCCCTGCTGGCTCAGGAGCTTGATATTGCGCTCGGCGCACCAGGTGTACAGCGCGCCCGCGAGTACATCGACATCATCAGCATGCAAGGACAAAGCGGCTACCGTCATGGAAGTTGCTCTCGGTGTGTGAGTGTGTGTATTCCCCTTCGAGCATATTGAATATATTCGCGATCGCTGCAAAGCGGCTTTCATTGCTTGCGTTAACGCGAATATTGTAGCTGCCACACCCTGTCCCGGAATGAAGCGCCTGCGCTGGCGTACTCTACCTGCACGTTATTCCGACGCGACCCTGAACCCGTCCTGATGGAAGGTGCAGGCGGCGATGGCGTCGAGCATCGCCTGGAAACGCGGGTGGCCGCGCACCGCGTCGAGGTCGGAATCGTTGCTGAACCAGAGGATCTGGTAGCAGGATGATTGCGGCAAGAGCGCCTCGAGGATGTCGAGCGCCTGGTCGCATTCACCAATCAGCGCGTGGACGCAGGCGACGTTGTACTGCGCGACGATATCGTCGGGATCGAGCAGCTGGGCGCGCTTGACCCATTCGCGCGCCTCGTCGAAGCGGCCCATATGGGCGAGCGCCAGCGCGCCGCGATGGGCGGGGCCGGCGTTTTCGGGATGCAGTTCCAGCGCTCGCTCGGCGCGCTCCAGCCCGACGCTCGCCCAGTGCTCGCTCTCGCGCGACAGCCCCAGCGAGCGGCAGGCGCTCGTCAGATGGATCGGCGAGAGATAATCGTCCGGTCGGATTTCGCTGGCGCGGGTGAAGAAGGTGATGGCGCCCTCGAACTTGCCCTGCATGAACAGGAAACGGGCGTAGTGGAAATTCGCCTCGTAAAGATCGGGCTCCAGCGCCAGCGCCTTTTCGAACTCCACCAGCGCCTCGCCGTCGCGACCGTCCTGATGCAGCGCCAGACCGCGCGAGGCGTGCGCCTCGGCGAGATTGGGGTCAAGCGCCAGCGCCTTGGCGGTGAGTTCCAGAATGCCCTTCAGCGTGTATTCGCCGGCATGCCAGTCGCGCAGCGTCGATTCACAATCGGCGATGCCGGCATAGGCCTGGGCGTAATTCGGGTCGAGCGCCACCGCCGTCGCAAACATGCGGCGCGCCATCAGCAGATAGTGGCGGGTCCAGGAGTGCGAGAACTGCCGGCCGCGCAGATAATAGGTGTAGGCCTCGACATTGGTGGTCGGCGCGGCGGCGATCGCTTCCTGCTCTTCCGGCAGCAGCTTGATCTTCAACTGGTCGACGATCGCATGGGTGATCTCGTCCTGCACGGCGAAGATATCGGTCAGGTCGCGGTCGAAACGGTCGGCCCAGAGATGGGCGCCATTGCGCGCGTCGATCAGCTGGCCGGTGATGCGCACCCGCTGGCCGGCCTTGCGCACGCTGCCCTGCAGCACGAAGTGGACGCCGAGCTCGGCTGCAGCCTGCTTCACCTGCACCGACTTGCCCTTGTAGGTGAAGGCGGTGTTGCGGGCGACGACGTAGAGATTGGAGATCTTCGACAGATCAGTGATGATGTCCTCGGTGATGCCGTCGGAGAAATATTCCTGCTCTGGATCGCCGCTCATGTTGGAGAAGGGCAGCACAGCCACCAGCGGCTTCTGCTTCTCCTTGGCCGCCGCAAGGGCCGCCGCATTGACCTTCAGCGGCAGAGCGCGCTTTGCCGAGATGGCGTAGACCTGCACCGGCTGTTCGATGTTCTTCAGCGTGAAGAGGCCGAGATCCTGGAAGGACAGATCGAGCCGGCTGCCGACGTGATCGCGGGCCGACGCCGAGATCGCCACGCCGCCGGGCGCGCAGATCGCCTCAAGCCTCGCCGCGACATTGACGCCATCGCCGAAGATGTCGTTGTCCTCGACGATGACGTCGCCGAGATGGATGCCCATGCGAAACTCGATGCGCCGCTCCTCGGGCAGCGCCGTGTTGCGCGCCGCCATCGCCTGCTGCACGTCGTTGGCGCAGGAGACCGCGTTGACGATGCTGGAGAACTCCACGAGCATGCCGTCGCCGGTGTGCTTGACCACACGGCCACGAGCATTGGCGATCCTGGGATCGATGACCTCGCCGCGGCAGAGCTTGACCGCATCCAAGGTCGCCCGCTCGTCGGCACCCATCATTCGGCTGTAGCCGACAATATCCACTGCGAGAATAGCTGCGAGACGGCGTTCCAAATCAACCTCGGGACAGGCTACCAAAGGGAATGCAAGTCTAGAACCTTTTCGAGGCCCAATACAGAATGAATGTAACATATCTAATAAAGGGACTGGCAATAGAATTGTCGAGTCTCTTCGTCCGCAAAAGATATGTTTATCCCTATGCAAAAATAGAAAAGCCCGGTTGCGAACAACCGGACCCCTGAATTTTTACTGAGTATCTTCGATCAGCCCTCGAAGAATTCCTTCATCCGGGCGAAGAAGCCCGTCGATTCCGGATTGTTCTCCTTCGACGACAGCTCCTCGAACTCCTGCAAAAGCTCGCGCTGGCGCTTGGAAAGCTTCTGCGGGGTCTCGATCTGGATCTGGATGTAGAGATCGCCGGTCTGGCTGGAGCGCAGCACCGGCATGCCCTTGCCCTTCAGGCGGAACTGCTTGCCGGCCTGGGTGCCCTCGGGAACCGTGACGCGCGACTTGGTGCCGTCAAGCGTGGCCACATCGAAGGTGCCGCCAAGGGCAGCCGTCGTCATCGAGATCGGGATGGCGCAGTAGAGATCGGCTCCATCGCGCTGGTAGAACTCGTGCGGCTTGACCGACAGGAAGATATAGAGATCGCCCGCCGGGCCGCCGCGCATGCCGGCCTCACCCTCGCCCTGCAGGCGAATGCGGGTGCCGTCCTCGATACCGGCCGGAATATTGACCGAGAGCGAACGCTCCTCAGTCACGCGGCCCTGGCCGTGGCACTTGGTGCAGGGATCGGGGATGATCTGGCCGCGGCCGTGGCAGGTCGGGCAGGTGCGCTCGACGGAGAAGAAGCCCTGTGCGGCGCGCACGCGGCCGGAGCCCTGGCAGGTGCCGCAGGTCTTCGGCTGGGTGCCGGGCTTGGCGCCGGAGCCGGAACAGACGTCGCAGGTGATCGAGGTCGGAACCCTGATCTGCGCCGTCTTGCCGGAGAAAGATTCCTCCAGCGAAATTTCCATGTTGTAGCGAAGATCGGCGCCACGTTCGCGACCGCCGGACGAGCGCTGCCTTGCGCGGCCGCCGCCCATCATCTCGCCGAAAATATCCTCGAAGATATCGGAGAAGCCGCCGCCTGCGAAACCGCCGCCACCGCCGCCCATGCCGCCATGTTCGAACGCCGCGTGACCATAGCGGTCATAGGCCGCGCGCTTCTGCGGGTCCTTCAGCGTCTCGTAGGCTTCGTTGATTTCCTTGAACTTCTGCTCGGCGGTATGATCATCGGGATTCTTGTCCGGATGGTATTTCATCGCCAGCTTGCGGAAAGCGCTCTTCAGCTCTTTTTCGTCAGCCGTCTTGGCGACACCCAGCGTTTCGTAAAAATCGGCTTTTGCCATTAAGGATCAGACCCCGGAAATGGATTTCCGGCTGCCATGGTGAGCAGCCGGAATGTCAGTTTCAAACGTGACCGTTGCGAGCCGCTTACGCGGACTTCTTGCGGTCGTCGTCCTTGACTTCTTCGTAGTCGGCATCGACGACATTGTCATCGCCGGCTTCGGCGGAAGCGTCTTCCGCGCCACCTTCAGCCTGCTGCGCTTCGTAGATCGCCTGACCGAGCTTCATGGAGACTTCCATGAGGGTCTGGGTCTTCGCCTTGATGTCCTCGGCGTCCGGCTCGGTTGCCTCGACGGAGGTCTTCAGAGCGGCAATCGCGTCGGAGATCGCGGTGCGATCGGCCTCGGTGACCTTGTCGCCGTAATCCTTCAGCGACTTCTCGCTGGAATGGATCAGGCTTTCGGCCTGGTTCTTGGCTTCAACGCCTTCGCGACGCTTCTTGTCGGCTTCAGCATTGGCTTCGGCGTCCTTGACCATCTTTTCGATGTCGGCGTCGGAGAGACCACCAGAGGCCTGGATGCGGATCTGCTGTTCCTTGCCGGTACCCTTGTCCTTGGCCGAAACCTGCACGATGCCGTTGGCGTCGATATCGAAGGTGACTTCGATCTGCGGAACGCCACGCGGTGCCGGCGGCAGGCCAACGAGGTCGAACTGGCCGAGCAGCTTGTTGTCGGCAGCCATTTCGCGCTCGCCCTGCGAAACGCGGATGGTGACGGCGGACTGGTTGTCGTCGGCGGTCGAGAAGGTCTGCGACTTCTTCGTCGGGATCGTGGTGTTACGCTCGATCAGACGGGTGAAGACGCCACCCAGCGTTTCGATGCCGAGAGACAGCGGGGTTACGTCGAGAAGCAGAACGTCCTTGACGTCGCCCTGGAGAACGCCGGCCTGGATGGCAGCGCCGAGAGCGACGACTTCATCCGGGTTTACGCCCTTGTGCGGCTCCTTGCCGAACAGCTGCTTGACGACTTCCTGTACCTTCGGCATGCGGCTCATGCCACCGACCAGAACGACTTCGTCGATCTCGGCTGGCGTTACGCCGGCATCCTTGAGAGCTGCCTTGCACGGCGCGATGGTGCGCTGGACGAGATCGTCGACCAGGCTTTCGAGCTTGGCGCGGGTCAGCTTCAGCGTCAGGTGCTTCGGACCGGTTGCATCGGCCGTGATGAACGGCAGGTTGATTTCGGTCTGCTGCGACGAAGACAGTTCGATCTTGGCCTTTTCGGCAGCTTCCTTGAGGCGCTGCAGAGCAAGCTTGTCGCCCTTGAGGTCGATGCCGTTGTCCTTCTTGAACTCGGCAACGAGGTATTCGACGAGACGCATATCGAAGTCTTCACCGCCGAGGAAGGTATCGCCGTTGGTGGACTTCACTTCGAAGACGCCGTCGCCGATTTCGAGGATCGAGATATCGAAGGTACCGCCACCCAAGTCGTAAACGGCGATGGTCTTGCCGTCCTTCTTGTCGAGACCGTAGGCAAGGGCTGCCGCCGTCGGCTCGTTGATGATGCGCAGAACTTCGAGACCAGCGATACGACCGGCATCCTTGGTTGCCTGGCGCTGTGCGTCGTTGAAGTATGCGGGAACGGTGATGACGGCCTTTTCGACCTTTTCACCGAGGTAGGATTCAGCGGTTTCCTTCATCTTCTGAAGGATCATCGCGGAGATCTGGGCAGGCGAATAGCCGGTGCCGCGGGCCTTGACCCATGCGTCGCCGTTGTCACCCTTGGTGATCTCGAAGGGAACGAGGCCCTTGTCCTTTTCAACCGTCGGATCGTCGTAGCGGCGGCCGATGAGGCGCTTCACTGCGAACAGCGTGTCCGTGGGGTTGGTGACTGCCTGGCGCTTGGCCGGCTGACCGACGAGGCGCTCGCCATCTTCGGAAAATGCAACGATCGAAGGCGTGGTGCGCGCACCTTCGGCGTTCTCGATGACCTTTGCGTCCTTGCCGTCCATGACAGCGACGCAGGAATTTGTCGTTCCAAGGTCGATACCAATTACTTTTGCCATGTCATTTACTCCTTGAAGCAAGCTGTCTGAACCCCGGGAAGGCATTTCGATGACAGCCCCTTACGGGATGGGTCTCTACGTTTGACGCAATCGTGATTGCGGTGATGCGGCGTATATAAGGACGGGTTTTCGCGACTGCAAGGCGGGAAATGTCCTGAAAACCAGCAAAAGAAGCCAACAGCAATTAATTTTCGCCGCGCGCGCGAAGGCACGTTTTTTGTTGCGCGGCAAAGCGTTTACTCACCCATGATCAGGTCGAGAAGCGTGGTGCGGCGCGGCTGGTACGGCTGGTGCTGCGGACCACCCCCGACATCGCCCGGCGGCAGCGCATTTCCATAGCCATAACCCTCGTCCTGAGCGACATCGGCGGGCGGTACCGGACCGCCATAAACCGGAGGCTGCTGCTGGCCGCCGCGACGCACCGGCGCCTGCGGATACTGGCTCCGCTGGTCGTTGCCGCCGCCACCGAAGACGCCCGAAATGATGCTGCCGATGGTGCCCTGCTCCTCGACGGGCGGCTGCATGCCGCCGGTGGAGCCGGTCATGTTGCCATTCATGTCGTTGGGCATGCCGCCCTGCATATTCGGCTGCATGTTCGGATCGTTGGATGCCATCGGCTGGCCGTTGTCGACAGGTGCCGCCGGATTGACGAACTGGCCGTTGCCGAAGAGCGGCGCAGGCGACAGGCCCTTGTGGGCGGCGACCATGAATTCCTGCCAGGCCTTGGCGGGAAGACCACCGCCGGTGACCTTCTTCATCGGCTTGCCGTCGTCGTTGCCGAACCAGACGCCCGTCGTCAAATTGCTGGTGAAGCCGACGAAGAGGGCGTCGCGGGAGTTCTGCGTCGTTCCGCTCTTGCCGGCGACCTGCCAGCCGGGGATCTTCGCGGCCTTGCCCGTTCCCTGCTCGACGACGCCGATCATCATCGCGTTCATGTTGGCGGCGACCGCCTCTGAGAGAACGCGCGGCGGGTTGTCATAGGTGTTTTCGTAGAGAACCTTGCTACCATCGGCCGTCGTCACGCGGCGGATGACATGCGGCGTCGCCTTGTAACCGCCGTTCATGAAGGCGGCATAGGCGCCCGTCAGCTCCGTCAGCGACACTTCCGAGGTGCCGAGCGCGATCGAGGCGTTGGACTGCAGCTCGCTCTCGATGCCGAGGCGGTGGGCAAGCTTGATGACCTGATCGGGCCCGTCATACATGACCAGCTGGGCGGCGACGGTGTTCAGCGATTTCGCAAGCGCCGTCGCCAGCGTCACCTCGCCATTGTACTTCTTTTCGTAATTCTCCGGCGTCCAGTCGCCGATGCGGATGGGCGCGTCGTTGAAGACGGAGAACGGCGTCAGGCCCTTTTCGAGCGCGGCTGCGTACACGAAAGGCTTGAAGGAGGAGCCCGGCTGGCGCTTGGCCTTGACCGCGCGGTTGAACTGGCTGTCGGCATAATCGCGACCGCCGACCAAAGCGCGGATCGCACCGGTGCCGTCGATCGAGACGAGCGCTGCCTGCGAGGCATCGAGCTTGGCGCCGTCCTTGCCGAGCACGTCGTTGAGCGACTGTTCGGCGCGCTTTTCCAGCGTCTTGTCGATGGTGGTGTCGACGACGATGTCTTCCTTGACGTCGCCGATCAGCGCCGGAAGCTCGTCCATGACCATGTCGGCCACATAATGGCCGGCGCCATCCCAATAGCGCTTGGCCTTGGCGGGTGTCTGCGACATCGCGGTCTTGACCTCGTCGTCGGAGATCATGCCCTGGTCGCGCATGGCCTGCAGCACGACCTGGGCGCGGTCGTTGGCGGCCTGCGGATCGCGCGCCGGCGACAGGCGCGACGGCGCCTTGACGAGACCGGCAAGAAGGGCCGCCTCGCCGAGGTTCACATCGCGCGCCGACTTGTTGAAATAGCGCCGTGAGGCAGCCTCGACGCCATAGGCGTTGGAGCCGAAGAAGACGCGGTTGAGATACATCGCAAGGATCTGGTCCTTGGTGTATTTCTGCTCGAGCCAGAAGGAGAGCAGCACTTCCTGGACCTTACGCTCTAAAGTGCGGTCAGGCGAGAGGAAGAGGTTCTTGGCGAGCTGCTGCGTCAGCGTCGAGCCGCCCTGGACCATGTGGCCCGAGGTCAGGTTGGTGACGAAGGCGCGGGCGAGGCCCATGGGATCGACGCCGAAATGCGAATAGAAGCGCCGGTCCTCGATGGCGACGATCGCTTCCGGGATATAGGGCGACATGTCTTCCAGCGCCAAGGCTTCGCCGCCGGTGGCGCCGCGATTCGCGATCACGCTACCGTCGACCGAGGTGATCTTGACGTTGGGCGGACGGGCGGGAATTTCCCAGCTGCTGGCGCTCGGCATGCGCGAGCCGTAATACACGACCAGACCGGTTACCCCGATGCCCGCCCAGATGCCGAGCACGATGCACCAGTAGACCATGCGGCGGATGAGGCCGAAGAAGCCGAGGCCCTCGCGTTCGGGCCGCCGGCGCTTGCCGCCACCACCACCGCCATTGCGGCGGCGCGGCGGCTCGCGGTAGCGCGGCTCGTCGTCGTAATCATCCTCATAGCGGGCGGAATCGGGCTCGCGCCTTGCGGGCGGTTCGCGGCGTGGAGCGGACTTTTGCGCCGTGCGCTTGACGGGGCGTCCGCCGCCGGCGACGCGGTCATCGGCGCCGAGCGCGAAATCATCGCCATCGTCGCGGCGCTCGCGCCCGCTGAAGGATGGTTCGATTCTATCGCCTGATCTGCCCCTGCCTGCCATTTACGCCCGCTGAACCTCGCTTCAATCGCAAACCGAGGTTTGCCCCAACCCGCAATCCACCGGCTTCAAGCCCGATGGTTGCGGCGGCCGCATCACGCTGGCCGCATCTTTACCCGGTTGAACTTTAAATGCGGCGATTTAAGGGGGAGTTAAGACCTCGTTAGCCAAAGGCAAAAGCTTTTAAGCACTAGGTTTTTCGGTTTCAGCCGGCTCTCACCGCCTGCCGCAATAATGCCTTTGTTGGTTCAGCTCCCGTTCACCAGAACGGCCCTCTAATCCACGTGCAAGGGACTTGCATAAGGAATGAGGTGCAGAGATGCGCAAGACAATTATCGCGATCGCGATCGCACTGACCGGGCTTACTGCCACGGTTGCCGAAGCCATGCCGATGGGCGCCGTTCAGAGCGGCGTAAACAACAATGTCGTCAAGGTCGACTACGCCTGCGGCCGTGGCTTCCACGTCACCCCCTGGGGCGATTGCCGCCCGAACTGGCGCCGCCCGCCGCCACCGCGCTACGAACGCCGCTACCAACGCGACTACGGCTGGGGCCACCGCCCGCCGCCACGCTATGGCTGGCGTTATGAACGCGGCCATCGCCCGCCGCCATGGGCACGCGACGGCTACGGCTATCGCTACTAAGCGATGGCACGATCGCACTGACCACTCGAAAGGCCCGCCCGTCGCGGGCCTTTTTTCATAGGCGCGGGCCGTTGGCGAAGTCAGGCGAGCTGCGCTGTTTTGTCATGGCTGTCATTCGTTGCCTTTGTCATAAATCTGACATATGTCGCGGCGATTGCGCCTCTTATTCGCGCATCCAGCGCATCAAACAGGCAGACAATGAGCATCCATTCGGCAAAAGCAGACGATTTCAGCCCCAGAGAGATCTGGAGCGTGCATGATTTCGCGCGCCGTCATCGGCTGTCGAAGATGGAGGAGAGCCGTCTGAAGATGCTGCACGGCCCCTATGCTTCGATGCGCGACCTGATGGCATCCGGCAAAAATACAGCTTCCGGCTGGTGACGCGGAACCATTTCCGCTTTCGCCCATTTCTACCCAAGCGAGGCAGCACGCCTCGCGGCAGATCGGCCGTCTCCCCTCAACACGAGCCGATCGAATTCAGGCCCGGCGTCTCTCAGGAGCGTCGGGCTTTTCGTTGGGGAAAATCTGAAATCTACTTCAGCGCGCCGACCAGAACGTCGCGGCCATTCTCGATGGTGACCCAGCGGCCGGCATTGGCGCTCGACTGGCGCTTGATGAAGGAATAGGGCGTGTCGAACCAGGGCTTCACGGTGGAGGCCAGGTTGTCGAGGACGAAATCGCCCTTGGTGGTGCGCAGCGTCAGGATCGCGTGACCCTCGCCATCAGGCTTGCGCACGACGGTCATCAAAAGATTGGCGGCCGAGAAGCCGCGCTGGATCAGGATGCGGCGCTTCAAAAGCGCATAGTCCTCGCAGTCGCCGGCGGTCGTCGGATAGGCCCAGACTTCTTCCTTGCCGTAGACTTCCATGTCGGTCATCGGGATGATCGTGGTGTTGACGCTTGTATTGACCGAACGGACGAGAGCCCACTTGGCATCGGTCATTTCCATGGCGGCGACGTTGCGGTTCGGACCGCATTCCTCGCGATGCGACTGGCAAAACTCGTAATGTCCGATCGGCTGCGAGGTGGTGGCGCCGACGACCATCGAAAGAGTGTTGGTCGATGCCGGCGTAGCCGAGGTCGACATTGCAAACATGGCCATCATGGCCACCAGGAAACCCTTGATCCGCACGCCCACTGTCCCTTGCATCGCCCTTGATTTATTAACAAAAAGTTAACGGAGACGGCTGCTTGGAGTCAATCACTACTTCTGAGGAGGGGGTGAGAAGCGGTCAATATGGTTAAAATGCGTTAGGATTTGGCACAGGGCTGGGTACTGCGCGCGCTCACCGCACGCAGCATCTCATCGCCAAGTCATTGAAATAAATTCGTATTTTCGTGCAGCACGGCCGCAGCGTGCCGTCACCGCCTCAGCGAACGAGCGATTTCACCGCCGCAAGCATGCGCTCGATGTCCTGTGGACGCGACAGGCGGTGGTCGCCATCACGAATAAATGTCAGCACCACGTCGTCGGCGGGAAGGTGCTCGATCAGGGTCATCGCATGCGTATAGGGAACGTCGGGATCCTTCATGCCCTGCAGGATGTGAACCGGGCATCCGGTCTCGATCATCCCGGTCAGAACCCGATTGTCGCGGCCGTCCTCGATCAGCGCGCGGGTGTAGATATTGGGCTCGGGGCTATACTCCGAATGCTCCTCGAAGAAGCCGCGCTCGGCAAGTGATTTCTTCTCTTTCTCGGTGAGATTGGGCTCGATCAGCACTTCGGTGAAATCCGGCGCCGGCGCGATCAGCACCATACCCTCAAGCTTTGGGCCCTCAAGCTTCGGCACACCGGTTTTCGCGGCCAGCTCCTGCGCCAGCCGGAGCGCGATCCATCCGCCCATCGAGGAGCCGACGACCACGATGCGCTCGGGCTTCAGATGAAGAAGGACGGCCATCGCCTCCTCGAGCCAGCGCGAAATCGTGCCGTCGCGGAATTCGCCGCCGGAGAGCCCGTGACCGGAATAATCGAGGCGGATGCAGGCAAGCCCGGTCTCGTCAGCCATGCGGTCGAGCTCGACGGCCTTGCTGCCGCTCATGTCCGAGCGGTATCCGGATAGCCAGACCAGCGTCGGCCCCGTTTTGTCGCCGGCAGCAGGGCGGGCGATATAGGCGATCTCTCGCGCTGCCAGCCCCTCGCCGACGGTCAGAAATTGGTGCTGCGGGGCGATATTGGCGTCGGACATGGCGAAACTCCTTTGTTTCGGCCTATAAAACAGATTCTTGACAGGCTGACAGCAGGTGATTTTTCCGCTAAAGCGTGCTAATGACTTCGTTGCAGCGATGGCGAAACACGGTCGTCTTCCTTATATAGAGGCGATCCGCTGCAGCAATCCGAAACAACGCGAGGAGAATACGACCATTCGCAGACCGTTTAAGAACGACGCGCCCGTAAAGGATGGGCCGCGCTCGAACAGGGAAATTCGCATTCCCAAAGTTCAGCTGATCGACGCTGAAGGACAGAATTTGGGCGTCGTGGCGACCGACCAGGCCCTGAGAATGGCTGAAGAAGCCGGACTCGACCTCGTTGAGATTTCCCCCAACGCCGAACCGCCTGTGTGCAAGATCCTCGATCTGGGCAAGCTGAAATACGCCAACCAGAAGAAGGCCGCCGAGGCGCGCAAGAAGCAGAAAATCGTCGAAGTCAAAGAAATCAAGATGCGTCCGAACATCGACACGCATGACTATGACGTGAAGATGAAGGCGATGGGCCGCTTCTTCGAAGAAGGCGACAAGGTCAAGGTGACCCTGAAGTTCCGCGGCCGCGAAATGGCCCACCAGGAACTCGGCATGAAGCTCCTGCAGCAGGTCAAGGCCGACACGCTGGAGTTCGCCAAGGTCGAAGCCGAGCCCAAGCTCGAAGGTCGCCAGATGATGATGGTGCTCGCGCCCAAATAAGGCGCGTCGCCACCGTTCGTATCAAAGCCGTCCGCGAGGGCGGCTTTTGTATTTCCGCCCTGGTATAAAGGGCGATCGGCGCCCGAGGGGCAGGGTCCGAAGCGGCTCTGGAAGATTCCTTCCGCGCCCCGTTGCACTTTCATGACACTGCGGTTATAAGCGCGCGTCCGAACTGACCGGCAGGGCATGCCGTGGCAGTTTCGAATGCTTGCGGCACGGTTCGTCACCGTGACCGCAGATCAACAACAAACGCTCCCGCACTTGTTGCGACGACCGGGTAACCGGGCATCGCGAGAAGGCTTCTTTTGAAGCCGTCTCTTTAGGCCAAGTGGGGGGATCAGAAACGGAGTAGCAAAATGCCCAAGATGAAGACGAAGTCCTCCGCCAAGAAGCGGTTCAAGATCACCGCGACCGGCAAGGTCAAGGCTGCAGCCGCTGGCAAGCGCCATGGCATGATCAAGCGTTCCAACAAGTTCATTCGCGATGCACGTGGCACCATGGTTCTGGCAGAACCGGATGGCCGCAAGGTCGTGAAGAATTACCTGCCGAACGGTCTCTAAGACTATTCCGCGAACGTATAGATTAAGGAGATCATGAAATGGCACGTGTAAAGAGAGGCGTTACCGCCCACGCCAAGCACAAGAAGGTTCTGAAGCAGGCCAAGGGCTTCTACGGCCGCCGCAAGAACACCATCCGCGCCGCCAAGGCTGCTGTCGATCGTTCGAAGCAGTACGCTTACCGCGACCGCAAGATCAACAAGCGCAACTTCCGCGCCCTCTGGATCCAGCGTATCAACGCTGCTGTCCGCGAATTCGGCCTGACCTACGGCCGCTTCATCGACGGCCTGAACAAGGCTGGCATCGAAGTTGACCGTAAGGTTCTCTCCGACATGGCGATCCATGAGCCGGAAGCATTCGGTGCGCTCGTTGCTGCCTCCAAGAAGGCACTCGAGTACCTGAAGGACGCTGGCACGAAGAACGAGTTTGAAGCAGCCGTCAACTAAGCCGGCGCTATTCGAACCTTCGCTTCGATGATTTGAAACCCGCGCTGGCAAGGCTTGCGCGGGTTTCTTCGTTTTACCGGGATAGGGACGCCTGACGTGGCGAACGATCAAGATTTGGCAAACGATGTGATGCGTCCGACGATGGATCGCGACCTGCTTGCCGAAAGCGGGTTGGGCGAGGAGGACGTTCCCGTTTTGCTGGCGGCCCTTCTGCGCGGCTCCAAGCGCGTCGAGCGTGTCGCTCTGTCGGGTGGCGCCGTCTGGATCAAGCGCTACGGAACCGAGCGCGCCTCGCGCTGGATGGTGCTGCAGCGCATGCTCGCCAATCTCATCCGCGCGCCCTTCCTGCGCCCGTCGCCGCTTCTGGCCGACGAGGGCATGGCGGCGCGCGAAATCCGCCGCATCGCCCAGTTTTCAGCACACGATGTGCCGACGGCCAGCGTGATCTATTCCTCGGGTGCTGCCGTCGTCTTCAGCGATGCCGGTGAAACCGTCGATCGCCAGCTCTATCACGTGCTGAACAATGATCCCGTCGCCCACGACAACATGCTCGTCCATTGCGCCGGCGAACTCGGACGGCTGCATGCAAAGGGGCTGTGCCACGGCAGGCCTTATCCGCGCGACATGTTCCTGAAGGACGGCCGCGTCGGTTTCATGGATTTCGAGGAAGAGCCCGACCGGGTGATGCCGCTGGAGGTCGCCCAGGCGCGCGATATCTGGCTGCTCTTTTTGCAGGTCGCGACCCGCGCCAAGCTCGGCGGCGAAACCCACGACCGGGCCTACAAGGCCTGGGCCGAGGTGGCGCCACCGGCGGCCGTTGCCGAACTGCGCAAGCTTACCGGCTTTCTCGGCGGCTTTTTGTCGGCTGCCCGGTTGATTGGCCGCGTACACATGGGTAGTGATCTGCGACGTTTCATCGTGGCGACCAGCTATCTGAAGCATGTTTCGTGAAGTGTCCCTCAAAGACTGGACGCCCTGAAGGCAGGAAAAGATGACCGAACTCGCAACCCTGGAAAAGCAACTCCTGTCCGATGTCGCGGCCGCCGCCGATGAACCGGCGATCGAAGCCGTGCGTGTCGCGGCCCTCGGCAAGAAGGGGTCGGTCTCCGAACTCCTGAAGACGCTGGGCTCGATGACGCCTGAAGAGCGCCAGACCCGCGGTGCGGCGATCAACGCGCTGAAGACGGTCGTGACCGACGCGATCAACGCCCGCAAGGCCGATCTCAAGAAGGCGGCGATCGATGCGCGCCTGAAGGCCGAGACCGTCGACGTCTCGCTGCCCGTCCGCTCCTCGCCCGCCGAGCGCGGCCGCATTCACCCGATCAGCCAGATCGTCGACGAGATCACCGCCATCTTCGCCGACATGGGCTTCTCGATCGCCGAAGGTCCCGATGTCGAGACCGATTACTATAACTTCACGGCGCTGAACTTCCCCGAGGGCCACCCGGCCCGCGAGATGCACGACACCTTCTTCTTCAATCCGGATGAGAACGGCGAGCGCAAGGTGCTGCGCACGCACACCTCGCCGGTGCAGGTGCGCACCATGGAAGCGCAGAAGCCGCCGATCCGCATCATCATCCCCGGCAAGACCTACCGCCAGGACTCGGACGCGACGCACTCGCCGATGTTCCACCAGGTCGAGGGCCTCGTCGTCGACAAGAAGGCCAATGTCGCCAACATCCGCTGGGTGCTGGAAGAATTCTGCAAGACCTTCTTCGAGGTCGACAGCGTCACCATGCGCTTCCGCCCGTCCTTCTTCCCCTTCACGGAACCGTCCTTCGAGGTCGACATCCAGTGCGACCGCTCCGGCCCGATCGTCAAGTTCGGCGAAGGCACCGACTGGATGGAGATTTTGGGCTGCGGCATGGTGCACCCGAACGTGCTGCGCGCGGGCGGTCTCGATCCCGACGAATACCAGGGCTTTGCCTGGGGCATGGGCCTCGATCGCATCGCCATGCTGAAATACGGCATGCCCGACCTGCGCGACTTCTTCAACGCCGACGTCCGCTGGATGACCCATTACGGCTTCCGCCCACTCGACATGCCGACGCTGTTTGGCGGGTTGAGCAGCTGAGTTTATTGTGGCCACAAATAGCTGAGTGTGCTAGGAATGGAGTTGGAGTGGGACGAAGATAAACGTCAGATAACCCTCCAGCACCGAGGACTGGATTTCGCCGACGTCGAACGCTTCGATCCCGACAGCATCGTCACGGTACCGGACCTCAGAGCAGACTATGGAGAGGATCGTTTCAACTCCTATGGACGGCTTGATGGCACACTCTGCTGTTTTTGCTGGACGCCGAGAGAGGGCCGGGTTCGAGTTATATCGCTGAGGAAGATGAATGACCGCGAACAGAAGATCTACGAAGAGCGACGGGGCGGCGAACGGTAGTTCGCTTCCGACGCTCGACGATGTCAGAAAGGGTCTGATCTCACTCGACGACTATGAGATCGCCCACGGCGAGCATGTGCCCGCTTTCGGTGATGATGGCGATGCCGCGATCCTGTCGCTGCGGGAAACGCCGGAGCTTGGTGCTGTCTTGGAGAAGGCTCGCGGCAAGCGCGGCCCGCAAAAGGCGCCTGTGAAGGAACGCATCGGTTTGCGGCTAGACAAGGACGTGGTCGATTACTTCCGCAGGATGGGACCCGGCTGGCAAGGCCGCATCAATGATGCGCTGCAAGCGCTGGGGCCGGCGGACGAGGAACAACGCCCGGTGGCCGCTCGTTGCGACGACGAGTTCCTCTATGTCGTGCTGGCGGATGGCAGGCAGATCAGGACGCCGCTCTGGTGGTATCCCTTCCTGGCCGCCGCATCCGCCGAAGCCCGCGCCGATGTCGAACTGCAATTTTCCGGCGTCTGGTGGCCGGGTCTGGACGAAGGCGTCTCCGTCAAGGGACTGCTTCTCGGCTGGAAAGCCCCCGGCGCCAAGGCGCCTGGTCGTGCAGCCTGAACAATCTGAACTTTTTCGATGATTTTTGAGACGAGAACAACACAATGAAATTCACGCTTTCCTGGCTCAAGGATCATCTTGAGACCGACGCCACACTGGATGAAATCTGCAAGCGCCTGACCGAGATCGGCCTTGAGGTCGAGGATGTCGACGACAAGGCAGCCTACAAGCCCTTCGTCATCGCCCGCGTGCTTTCGGCTGAAAAGCATCCGGAAGCGGACCGCTTGAAGGTGCTGTCGGTCGATGCCGGTCCCGATATCAACGGCGGCAAGCCGCTGCAGATCGTCTGCGGTGCGCCGAATGCGCGCGCCGGTCTGGTTGGCGCGCTGGCGCGGCCGGGTGATTATGTGCCGGGTATCGATGTCACGCTCGGCGTCGGCAAGATCCGTGGCGTCGAAAGCCACGGCATGATGTGCTCCGAAAAGGAGCTCAACATGTCCGACAGCCATGACGGCATCATCGACCTGCCCGAGGATGCGCCTGTCGGCACCTCGTTTGCCGCCTACGCCCATCTCGATGATCCTGTCATCGAGATCAACCTGACGCCGAACCGTCCGGATTGCACCTCGATCTACGGCATCGCCCGCGATCTGGCCGCCTCCGGCCTCGGCACGCTGAAGACGCGCGCCGCGCCGTCGTTTGCCGTCGAAGGCGACACGCCGGTCAAGCTGACGCTCGATCTCGACGACGACAAGCTCTGCCCGGGTTTCGGCCTGCGCCTGGTGCGCGGCGTCAAGAACGGCCCGAGCCCGAAGTGGGTGCAGCAGCGCCTGACGGCGATCGGTCTGCGTCCGATCAACGCGCTCGTCGACATCACCAACTACATGACCTTCGACCAGGGTCGCCCGATGCACGTCTTCGACGCCGCCAAGGTGAAGGGCAACCTCACCGTTCGCCGCGCCAAGGACGGCGAGACGGTGCTGGCGCTAGACCAGCGCGAATACAAGCTCGGCCCGAACAACGTCGTCATCGCCGACGAAAACGGCATCGAGTCGATCGGCGGCATCATGGGCGGCGAGCATTCCGGCTGCGATGAAAACACCACCGACGTGCTGATCGAATCGGCGCTCTGGGACCCGATGAACATCGCCAAATCAGGCCGTGGCCTCGGCATCATCACCGATGCGCGCTATCGCTTCGAGCGCGGCGTCGATCCCGAATACATGGTCCCCGGCCTCGAGCGCACCACCGAACTGGTGCTCGAATTTTGCGGCGGCACGGCGGCCAAGGCCGAGATCGTCGGCTATAAGGGCTACGAACCCAAGATCATCGACTTCCCCTTCTCGGAAGTGAAGCGCCTGACGGGCCTCGAGGTCTCCACCGAAGAGAGCGTCGAGATCCTGACGCGCCTCGGCTTCAAGGTCACCGGTTCCGGAGAGCGCGTTTCCGTTGCCGTTCCCTCCTGGCGTCCCGATGTCGATGGCAAGGCCGATCTCGTCGAAGAGGTTATGCGCATCCATGGCGTCGACAACATCAAGCCGGCGCCGCTGGAAAGCCACACCGAAGTCAACGGCCGCATCCTGACGACGCTGCAGATCCGCACCCGCACCGCCAAGCGTGCGCTTGCCTCGCGCGGCATGCTGGAAGCCGTCACCTGGTCCTTCATTTCGGAAGATCAGGCGAAGCTCTTCGGCGGCGGTTCGCCGGCTCTGAAGCTCGCCAACCCGATCGCAGCCGAAATGTCCGACATGCGCCCCTCGCTGCTGCCGGGTCTGCTCACGGCTGCCCAGCGCAATGCCGACAAGGGCTATGGCGACGTCGCGATCTTCGAAGTCTCCGGCACCTATGAGAACGACAAGCCGGAAGGCCAACGCCGCGTTGCCGGCGGCATCCGTCGCGGCACCGCCTCGATGGCCGGCTCCGGCCGCATGTGGTCGAACGCGTCCAAGGGCGGCGGCAAGCCGGTCGACGTCTTCGACGCCAAGGCCGATGCGCTGGCCGTGATCGAGGCCTGCGGCCTGCCGATGACCAACATCCAGGTCGAGCAGGGCGGTCCCGAGTGGTATCACCCCGGCCGCTCCGGCACCATCAAGATGGGCCCGAAGGTCGTGCTCGGCTATTTCGGCGAGTTCCATCCCTCGACGCTGGAAGCGCTCGATGTCTCCGGCGCGCTCGCGGGCTTCGAAGTCTATCTCGACGCCATGCCCGAGCCGAAGAAGAAGGCGACCCGCACCAAGCCGGCGCTGGAGCTCTCGCAGTTCCAGGCCGTCAAGCGCGACTTCGCCTTCGTCGTCGACAAGGCGGTCGAGGCCGGCGCCATCATCAAGGCCGCGACCGGCGCCGACCGCAAGCTGGTCGCCGGTGTCAACGTCTTCGATATCTTCGAGGGTGCCTCTGTCGGCGAGGGCAAGAAGTCGGTCGCCATCGAGGTGCAGATCCAGCCGGTCGAGCGCACGCTGACCGACGAGGATTTCGAGGCCCTGACGCAAAAGATCGTCGCCAGCGTCACCAAGGTCACCGGCGGCGTCCTGCGGGGCTGATGAATAGGGCGTGCGGCCTCTAGTGCGGGCAGGCAGCGGCCCTATGGCCGCTGCCCTTGTTGGTTTAGCGCTGGCCGCACCCCACTCTCCCTCATCCTCGCCCTCGTGGCGGGGATCCAGCCGCCGCGCGTCGGCGCGGCGGAGAGACTCTTTCCCGATATGATCTGAACGGTTATTCACGGCGCGGACGCGCCGTAGCTGGATTCCTGTCACGTCGCACGGGCGAAGCCTGGGCAAAGGAATGAGGAGAGGGAATGACCCCCATCAATCGTGCAGATAATAAACCTTGTTCACGATCGTCCACCGCCCCTCGATCTTCAGCATCGAGAGATAGTCGGTGAAACGCATGCCGGCGAAGTCGTCGCTGACTTTGACGCTCGCGGCATCACCAATGACGTCGAGGGTCTGGATGTCCATGTGCGGCTGCGTGCCTGGCGGGGCCGAGCCTTCGGCCACGATGGCGGCGATGAACTCGTCGCGGGTCGACCATTCGACCGCGCTCTCGTAATGCCCGATGACAGCGCATTTCGGATGAAACGCCTTGCGCAGCGCCGCCTCGTTGGCGAAGGTCATGCCTTCGACATAGAGATGCACGACTGCCTCTATCGCCTGCCGGTCCGTCATGGTCCGTACCTCGATCGTGTCGATGGTGAAGTATAGCGCGGAGCGCGCAACGCGCAAAGTCGTTGCTGGGTGGCGCTGACTTTAGACTAATGCGTGGATGGGTAGAGCGTGGCCAGGGCGGTGCCGATCAGTTCCTCGGCATAGGCCTGAGCGGTCGTTGAGGCGTTGTCGGACAGACCCATCTCGTCGCATTTGTTGCCGACGGCCTCGCGGATGAGGTGCAAAATACCGCGCCCCATTTTCCCGCCATCCTCGCCGGATGTGTCCAGAACCAGCGCCAACGAGGTCATCGCCGCCACTTCAAGCACGAGCATGCGTCCTCTTATGTCGGACAGGCCTGGATCGGCCGGCCGTTTGTCCCTGGCATCTGGCATGGGGTTCCCTTCCTTGCAATGGAAAGTTTACCTAGTGCTAATATGCGAAGGGAGAAGACCCAAAGTTGAACAAAACGAAATCTCTTTCCTGATCTGTGGTTGGGCCGCCCCGGTCCGGTGCCTCGGGGCGGCCCAAGCTCATCAGAGATTGGTCATCGCCAGCGATGCCTCGGAGTAGCGCTTGCCGGCGATCTCATCGAGCGGCATGATCGCGCTAAGCTCGGCGAGCTCCCTGGCCGACAGCGTTATATCGGCGGCGGCCGCATTCTGCTCGAGATGGTTGACCTTGCGGGCGCCGGGGATCGGCACGATGTCCTCGCCCTGATGCAGAACCCAGGCGAGCGCCAGCTGCGCCGTGGTCACGCCCTTGTCTTTCGCCAGCGCCTCAAGCTTGGCCACAAGGGCGGCATTGGCATCGAAATTGTCGGCCTGGAAGCGCGGCAGCTGGCTGCGGAAGTCGTCGGCGCCGAGATCCTCCGGCTTGCGGATCGCACCCGTCAGGAAGCCGCGGCCGAGCGGGCTGTAGGGCACGAAACCAATCCCAAGGTCCCGGCAGGTTGCGAGCACGTCATGCTCGGGATCGCGCGACCAGAGCGAATATTCGCTCTGCACGGCCGCAATCGGATGCACCGCATGAGCCCGCCGGATCGTGGCGCTGCCGGCCTCGGAAAGCCCCAGCGCCCGCACCTTGCCCTCGCGCACCAGCTCGGCCATGGCCCCGACGGTCTCCTCGATCGGAACGTTGGGATCGACGCGGTGCTGATAATAGAGGTCGATGACATCGGTGCCGAGCCGCTTCAGCGACGCTTCCGCCACGCGCTTCACATTCTCCGGCCGGCTGTCGACGCCCGTCAGCGCCGCCGCGCCGGATTTGGAAGGATCGAACTTGAAGCCGAACTTGGTGGCGATGACGACGCGGTCGCGCACCGGCTTCAGGGCGCGGCCAAGCAGCTGCTCGTTGGTGTAGGGGCCGTACATTTCGGCCGTGTCGAAGAAGGTGATGCCGAGATCGACGGCGCGGTGAAGCGTGCGGATCGATTCATTCTCGTCGCTGGCGCCATAGGCGAAACTCATGCCCATGCAGCCGAGGCCGACGGCGGAGACTTCAAGGTCTTGTCCGAGTGTGCGGGTTTTCATGTCTGGCTCCTTTCGAGCGAATATCCGGGCAACCATTGCGGCGGCACGAGGCAAACCTAGCGCGCCGGGAGCTTTCAAAAAATACGTGCAATGCGGCACGGGCTGTTCTAACAAATAGATCAATGAACAGGACCCAGCTCGCCCAACTCGCCGTTCTCGCCACTGTTGCCGAACACCGCAGCTTCCGCGCCGCCGCCAAGGAGCTGGAGATCGCGCCCTCGGCCGTCAGCCACGCCGTCTCCAGCCTCGAGGAGAGCCTGGGCATCCGGCTTCTGGCGCGCACGACGCGCAGCGTCGCGCCGACGGAGGAGGGGAGACTGCTTCTGCAGCGGCTGAAGCCGGCGCTGGACGAGATCGGCATCGCGCTCGAAGCCGTCAGCGAGGCGGGAGGACGGCCGGCCGGCACGCTGCGGGTGACCGCACCGCGCTTCGCCTCCGATATCCTGCTCGCGCCCCGCCTCGGCGAATTCCTCAACCGCTATCCCGATATCACGCTCGAAATCGCCAACGAGGACGGCTTCATCGACATCGTCCGCGAGGGCTTCGACGCCGGCATTAGGCTCGAAGAGAGCCTAGAGGCCGACATGATCGCGGTCCGCGCCTCGCCGAATCTCACGACCGTGATCGCCGCTTCGCCGGATTATTTCAAACGCTACCCAAAGCCTCTGCATCCCTCCGACCTCGTCAATCACCGCTGCATCAAGCGGCGCTTCACCAATGGCACGATTTACCGCTGGGAGTTCGAGAAGGGCGGCCGCGAACTGGTGGTGCCCGTGGATGGCCCGCTGATCGTCAGCGAGGACAGGCTGGCGCTGATCGCGGCGCTGAACGGCGTCGGCCTCGCCTATCTCTTCGACCTGCGCGTCGAACACGAGCTGGCAAGCGGCAAGCTGGTGCGGGTGCTGGAGGATTGGTGCGCGCCGTATCCTGGCCCATTCATCTACTATCCAAGCCGCCGCCAAATGCGCCCGGCCTTGCGCGCCTTCATCGATTTCTTCCGCTACACGGGCTGAGGCGGGAGCGGCCGATCATGGCGCTCCCGCCCGCGCCGCCGGTCAGGCCGCGGCCTTCTGGTTGGCCGCCGAAGTGGCGAGCTTCGACAAGGTCTTGTCGGTGGCCGCTTCTTCCTGCAGCGTCTGGTCGAGCAGTGTCACCACGTCCTTCTTGCCGAGCGTCTGCGCCCAGGTCTTCAGCGTGCCGTAGCGGGCCATCTCGTAGTGCTCGACGGCCTGCGCCGAGGAGATCAGCCCGGCGTCGATAGCCGGCGAACCCTTGAATTCCTCGATGATCTCCTCGCCTTCCGCGATGATCCCCTGGATCGCCTCGCAGGTCTTGCCCTGTGCCCGCTTGCCGATCAACTCGAACACCTGCTGCAGCCGGTCGACATGGCCTTCCGTCTGCTCCTTGTGCGTCATGAATCCGGCTTTCAGCTCTTCCGACTGCGCCGCGCGCGCCATTTTCGGCAGCGCCTTGAGGATCTGCTTTTCGGCGTAGTAGATGTCCTTCAGCGTATCGTAGAAGAGATCGTCGAGGTTCTTTTCCTTTGCCATGTCCCTTGTCCTTTGTCCCTGGCTCGTGGAAGCCGCGTCATGCGGCTTCGCAAGGAGAAGCTGGACGAAGGCTAATGGTTCCGATCATTTCGGGTGGCGATTTGTCGAGGATGCTGCAAACTTGTCGTCAGAAGGGAGGCCGCCGATGAAAAAGCCTGGATCGATGAAAGCATTGGAGGATCTGGGGCGGGCACGGCTGTCGAAGAACTTCTTCCTGCGCGATTTCCTGCATTCCGAGATCGCCGATTTCTATCGCATCCCGAATATCCCCGACGATCCCGATCTGGCTATCGAGACAGGAAAGAGGCTCTGCGAGGAGCTGCTGGAACCCTTGCAGGAAACCTTCGGCCGCCTGCACATCCGCTCCGGCTACCGCTCGCCCGAGGTCAATCGCTTCGGCAACCAGAACAAGCTCAACTGCTCCACCAACGCCGCAACAGCCGCTCACCACATCTGGGACATGCGCGATGCCGATGGTTACATGGGTGCCGCGGCCTGCGTCGTCGTTCCCTGGGTGGTCGATCGCTATCACGCGCTCGAAGACTGGCAGCGGCTCGCCTGGTGGATTCACGACCATCTGCCCTATGCCTCGCTCTGCTTCTTCCCGAAATTATGGGCCTTCAACATCCAGTGGCACGAACGCCCGCGCCGGGTGATCCAGAGCTACATCAGCCCGCGCGGCATCCTCACCAAGCCGGGGATGGAGAGTTGGGAGGGCGAGCATTCGCGGTGGTACGAGGGGTTTCCGCCGTTGCGGGGTATTTGAGTGTGGATTGTTCGGGGGGGGCGATCCACCCACGTTGAGCACGCCTCAATAAGTTCGACGTCGCGGAAAGAACTTATATCGGTTATCGTCCTCATGTTGGGGGTTAAGGACATGGCGCAGGATGTGGTTTTCGTCACGACTGTTTCAGCGCGAGGGCTGATAACTTTGCCGGAGGCAGTCCGCGCGCGTTTGAATTGGAACGCTGGCACGAGATTGGTTGCGGAGGATACGCCAGATGGAGTTATTCTCCGGGAGGCGCCGGCCTTTGCCCCTACGCCGCAAGAATCTGCCTTTGGTATCCTGAAAACAAAACGCAAGCCGAAATCCGCCTGAGACAAGAACGACTGTCTCACAGCCGAGGCGTCAGGCGCTAGCCGAAGTGGTAGGCCAAAGCCATAACCTCCCCCACCCCTCAAAACAACGACTGCTGCACCGGCTTCGGCGGCGCGAGCTTCACACCTTCCAGCTCCAGCATGCGCGCCTTCGATACCGAGCCGCCGGGGGCCGAGAAGCCGCCGATCTTGTTGCCGGCAGCGAGAACGCGGTGGCAGGGGATGATCAGCGCGATGGGGTTCTTGGCCATGGCCTGGCCGACGTCGCGGGCGGCTTCGGGGCCGTGGCCGAGCTCTTTGGCGAGCGCGCCGTAGGTGGTCGTTTCGCCCCAGCGCAAGCGGCGGGCGGCGGCGTAGATGTCGCGGAAGAAATCGTCCTGGCCGGCGAGATCGAGCGCGAGGTCGGAGAAGTCGATCGGCTCGCCGGCGAAGTAGCGTTTTACGGCGGCGATGGCCTGGACGATGTCAGGCGTCGGGGCTGCCGGCTCGGCATCGGGGACGCGGCGGAGCAGCAGGCGTTCGGTTCCATCAGCGGTTGATGTCGGCAGCTGGAAGCGGGTGATGCCGATGGCGTTCCATGCGATGCCACAGAAACCGCCTGCGGTTTCGAAGATGGCGTAATGCTGTGCTTGTTGGGCCATGGGTCTCGCCTCCCAATACTGGAGCTGCGGCCGACAGGATCGGCCTCACCCAAAAATCGTACCTGCCGGCTACGAATTCAACCCGTTTCTTGCGCGTGGCGAATTTGCGGTCAGCCGCGCGCCTGGCGAGGTTCGGCGTCTTCCTGCGCAGGCTTTGCCAGATCGGGGCGCAGCTTGGCGAAGACGGCGTCGAAGCCGGCGGCGATCTTTTGCGGCTCGTATCGGCGTGCGGCCTCAAGCGCTGCGCGCGACAGCGCGGGAATAGCCTCCGGCTTTGCCGCCATGGAGGCGATCTCTGCGGCCAGCGCCTTGTCGTCGCCGGGGTCGAAGAGATAACCGTCCTTGCCAGGATCGATCGATTCCGGAATGCCGCCGGAGCGGGCGCCGATGACGGGGACGCCTTGCACGAAGGCCTCGATCACCACGCGGCCAAAGGGCTCGCGAAAGAGCGAGGGCACGACCAGCACATCGATCTGAGGGAAGAAATCCTCGGGCTTGGTCCAGCCGAGAAACTTCGTATTCTCGCCGGGAAACTTCTGCGGCAGCGACTTCGAATAATCGCTCTTGGCGCTGCCGGCGATGACGAAGCGGACGTTCTGGTCGTTCACCAGCCTATGGGCGGCGCGGGCGAGCGTATCGAGGCCCTTCACCGGATCATGCACGCCGATGAAGCCGAAGCGCATCGGCCCTTCCGGTGGCTTGCGCGGCTCGCTGCGAGCAATCGGCGGGACGGCGCCGGGGACGCGGTGGGTACTGGCATTGGGGAAATAATCATGCTCGGTGTGGCGGCAGATGATGAAATCGGTCTCGCCGATCACGGCATCGACGTAGCGCGAGAAGAACTTCTTGCCGTAGGACGAAACCTGGCAGGAGGAACAGGCGCGCACGCAATTGTCGTCGCCGCGCCGCATGCTGGCCTTCCAGCAGAGCAGGAAGGCGCTGCGCAGGATATGGCAAACCGGAACGCCGGAACGCTTGGCGGCCGCCCAGGTGGCGACGTTGATGTTTTCGATGCTGTCGGTCAGCACGATATCCGGCTTGAAACGGCGGATTTCGCGGCGCATGACCAAATAAGCGCGCGGATTGAAATTCTCCAGCGCGTGCCAGATCAGCTTCTTCCAGCCCGGCCGCGGCAGGCGGTAATTCCAGTCGATGTTCAGCGTCTTCAGGCGGTGCACGGGCACGCCGTCATAGACCTCGTGCTTGTCCTCGCCCGCGACGTTGACGACTTCGAGGTCGTGGCCAGCCGCGATCAAGAGCTTGGCGACCATCATCGCCGAAATCGGGCCGCCGCCATCGATGAAGGGCGGAAAGGCCGCGCAGGCCATCAGGATACGCATGTACAGTCTCCCGGGATCGATATTGAATGTTCTTCTTTTGTTCTTGATTTCCTCAATTCACCTGCTACCATCCCTGCGTTCCCTGGATAGACAGAGGCGGGGCGGATGCTCCGGTGGTTGGTCATGCACGAACAGAACACGCAATCGTCCTTCGATTTCGCAAGCCGCACGATGCACCCGAAATCGTCAAGATTTGGCAAAGAAACCCTGTTTTTCGCGATCCTGCCGGATCCCGAAGCGCGCCAGGCCTGCCTGGAGATACAGGCGCGCCTGCAGAGGGAGCATGACGGGCTTCTCTCACCCATGGCGCCCGAGCGGCTGCACATTTCGCTTTATGGCGTTGCCAGCGCCGAGAAGATCAAGGACGAGATGATCTTCGCGGCTTGCCAGGCAGCGTCGGCGGTGGATGCTTGCCGGTTCGATCTCAGCTTCGACCATGTCGCGTCGTTCAGAACCGCGTCGCGCAACGCCATCGTGCTCTCGGGCAATGGCGGTCGGGAACTGTTGCGACAGCTGCATATCCAGATCGGTATCGAGATGCACGCGATCGGCTGCGATCCGCATGTGAAAGCCGATTTCCAGCCGCATGCAACGCTGTTTTATGCCGACGAGAGGGTGGCAAAGACCACGCTTGCCGCGCCCGTCGTCATGCCCGCGCGGGAGTTCGTGCTCCTGCACAAACGGCCGGGTGAGCCGAACTACGAGCATGTGGAAAGCTGGCCGCTCAGCGAACGCGGCTGACACCTTGCCTCATGTATCGGAACGCGCTTAAAGCTGCTGCAGCAATGACAGCAGCAGCGGAGACGAAAATGGATAGGTCCGAGATCATCATTTCAGGCGATACGGCGGGAATGGAGTGGCGGCTGCCGGTGCTGCGCTTCAAGGGCAGCGACCCGAAGGCGCCGAAGATCTATATCCAGGCGGCGCTGCATGCCAACGAGCTGCCGGGCACGGCGCTGGTGCATTTTCTCTGCGAAAAGCTGCGCGCGGCCGAAAGCGCCGGCGAAATCCGCAGCGACATTACGATCATCCCGCACGCCAACCCAATCGGCGCCGCGCAATCGCATTTTGGCGAGCTGCAGGGGCGGTTCGATCTTGGGACGCGCACCAATTTCAACCGCGAGTTCCCGCTGATCTCGGTCAAGGATCGCGACGGGCTGGTGGCCGAGCTCGACCGCTACAACGCCGTCGACCGGCTGAAGCGGCAGCTGATGCATATGGCGCTCGAAGCGGATTTGGTGATCGACCTGCATTGTGACGATGAATCTTTGCAATATGCCTATATCGACGAGGCCTTCTGGCCGGAGGCGGCCGATCTCGCCGCAGCACTCGACATGGAAGCGGTGCTCCTGTCGGATGGCGAAAGCTCGGCCTTCGAAGAGGCGATCGGCTATGCCTGGAAGCACGAGACGCAGGAGAAGAAGACGCGGCTGCCGGGCAAGCTCTCGGTCACAGTCGAGCTTCGCGGCATGCGCGACGTCTATCCCGAGATGGCGAAGAAGGATGCCGAGGGGCTGTTCAACTTCCTTGCCGCGCGCGGCGCTATCGCTCATCAAGTTACGCTTGCGCCCTTCACCGGCCCTGCCGTGCCGCTCGACAATATCGAGATGATCCGCGCGCCTGAGGCCGGCACCGTGCTCTTCCATCGCAATATCGGCGAGGAGATCAAGGAAGGCGAGCTGCTGGCGACCATCCTCACCCGGCCCGGCATGGCCGATGGCGCGATCGAAGTGCGTGCGCCGCAGGCGGGACTGATCGTCACCCGCACCTCGTCGCGCCTGGTGCGCCGCCGCGCCGACCTGATGAAGATTGCCTGCGGGGCGGCCAGCAAGGTCGTGCGCAAGCCGGGCGCGCTTGAGAACTGAGCGCCCTAGCATTGGGGCTGCGAACTGATCAGGAAGAACCGAATGACCGTCACCATCTATGGCATCAAGAACTGCGACACGATGAAGAAGGCCCGCACCTGGCTGGAAGAGCACGACGTCGCCTATGATTTCCACGACTACAAGGCTTCAGGCATCGACCGGGCGCATCTGGAAAAGTGGACACACGAAGCGGGCTGGGAAACGGTGCTCAACCGTGCCGGCACGACCTTCCGCAAGCTGCCGGATGACGCGCGCGAGAACCTCGATCGCGAGAAGGCGATCGCGCTGATGCTGGAGCAGCCGTCGATGATCAAGCGGCCTGTTGTCGAGGCCGACGGCAAGCTTCTGGTCGGCTTCAAGCCGGAAATCTATGGCGGGTTCTTCAAGGGCTGATCGGATGTCGAAGACGACGCGGGCAACACAGGTTCTGGAAAAGGCGAAAATCGCCTTCACCGTCCACACCTATGAGTATGATCCGAATGCCGAGCGGATCGGACTACAGGCGGCCGAAGCGATCGGCGAGGAGCCGCATCGCGTGTTGAAGACGCTGATGGCCGAGGTGGATGGAAAGCCTGTCTGCGTCGTCGTCCCCTCCGACCGCGAGGTCAGCATGAAAAAGCTCGCCGCCGCCTTCAGGGGTAAGTCGGCCAACATGATGAAGCCGGCGGATGCAGAGCGCCTGACCGGCTACCACGTCGGCGGCATCAGCCCCTTCGGCCAGAAGAAACTCGTGCCGACGGCGATCGAGGAAGCGGCGATGAGCGAGACCCTCGTCTACATGAATGGCGGGCAGCGAGGATTGCAGGTGCGGCTTGCTCCGAAGGATGCGCTCGACGTGCTGAAGGCGACGGCGGCGGCGCTGGTGGCGTGAGCGAGTTCCGGCCTCAACCCTTCCATTTGGCGGCCCAGTCCTTCAGCGCCGCCCGCGCCTTGTCCGGCCACTGCTTGACCGGCGGGCGAACGATGATCTTCTTGTTGAACGGCTTCCAGGCCAGATAGACGGCGCGGCTGTCGATATCAGCGACGAGGATCGCCTCCTCTTCCGTGCACATATGCGGCGTGCAGGCCATGCCGGTAAAGATATTGCCATCGAAACTGCCGCTGCCGACGCCGGTGATGCTGCGCTCATACTGTTCCTTGTCTGCACCCAGAAGAGCGTAGATTTCCCTTGCCACCGCCGCGTTGGAGAAGAGCTCCGCCGGATGCGCGGCCTTGTGATCGCGCAGCGCGTCCCAGCCCTTTGCAGCATCGGGCGTGAAGGCAACGTCGGCCAATGGCTTGAAGCCGTCGGGCGCCGTCCAGGACCACTGCACGCCGGCGCGGCCGGGGATCGGCCGTGAGGAAAACAGCAGGTGATCGCCCTTGTTCTCGACTTCCAGCCCGACGCAATTGTCCGGCTGCCCGTCGAGACGCGGAACGGCGCCCGGTGAGAAGGACAGCACGAAGCGATCGCCCGGGCAGGCATTGCCGCCATTGGACGAGGAGCCGATGGCAACCGGGACGTTGCCGACGACCGCCATTTCCTCGATCATCAGATAGGCATTGGCCAGCAGCCTGCGGCCATCGACCGTCAAGGCAAGCTCGTCATCCTGCTTCACGATCTCGACCTTGTGGCCGAACATGGTCATGCCGAGTTCGCCAGCGACTGCCGCTGCCGGCAGGGCGAGGCCCGCCGCGGCCAGTATCCCCATCAGCTGTCTCATCCGCTCCCCACTTGCCCGATGTCCCCATGGGACATCTGAATATGCACGGTTGAAATTGGCAAGGGCCGCAAGCTTCAATTTCGCCGCAAAGGGGTCTAAGTCTGATGGCCTGTCCGTTCGTTTCAGAAGGTGATCGATCATGAACTACATGCCGCAGGGCGATAACGCCGTGGACCCCATCAAGCTCGACAAGCTCGCCGAAGTCGCCGTCAAGGTCGGGCTGCAGCTGCAGAGCGGCCAGGATCTCGTGATCACCGCGCCTGTTGTGGCGCTGCCGCTGGTGCGGCAGATCACCAAGCATGCCTATATGGCCGGTGCCGGCCTGGTCAGCGCGTTCTATTCCGACGAGGAATCGACGCTGGCGCGCTATCAATATGCCAATGATGCGAGCTTCGACCGGGCGTCCAGCTGGCTCTACGAGGGCATGGCGAAGGCCTATGCAAACGGGGCGGCGCGGCTGGCGGTTGCTGGCGACAATCCGATGATGCTCTCCGAGCAGGACCCCGCCAAGGTCGGCCGCGCCAACCGGGCGATGTCGACGGCTTACAAGCCGGCGCTTGAGAAGATCTCCAACTTCGACATCAACTGGAACATCGTCTCCTATCCGAACCCGGCCTGGGCAAAGCTGGTGTTCCCCAATGATCCCGAGCCTATCGCGGTCGCCAAGCTCGCCAAGGCGATCTTCGCCGCCTCGCGCGTCGACGTCGAAGACCCGATCGCGGCCTGGGCGGAGCATAATGCCAACCTCCGGAAGCGCTCCGGCTGGCTGAACGGCGAGCGTTTCTCGGCGCTGCATTTCACCGGCCCGGGCACGGATCTGACGGTGGGGCTTGCCGATGGCCACGAGTGGCACGGCGGCGCCTCCACCGCCAAGAACGGCATTACCTGCAACCCGAATATCCCGACCGAAGAAGTGTTCACGACGCCGCATGCGCTGCGCGTCGAGGGTCATGTGTCGAGCACCAAGCCGCTGTCGCACCAGGGCACGCTGATCGACAATATCCGCGTGAAGTTCGAAGCTGGCCGGATCGTCGAGGCAAAGGCGTCGCGCGGCGAGGAAGTGCTGAACAAGGTGCTCGATACGGACGAAGGCGCGCGCCGGCTCGGCGAAGTGGCGCTGGTGCCGCATTCCTCGCCGATCTCTGCCAGCGGCATCCTGTTCTACAACACGCTGTTCGACGAAAATGCCTCGTGCCACATCGCGCTCGGCCAGTGCTATTCCAAGTGCTTCCTCGATGGCGCCAACCTCAGCCAGGAGCAGATCAAGGCGCAGGGCGGCAATTCCAGCCTGATCCACATTGACTGGATGATCGGCTCCGACAAGGTCGATATCGACGGCATCAGGGCCGATGGCTCGAAGGTTCCCGTTATGCGGCAGGGCGAGTGGGCGTAACGGTCCAAGCCACTGCACGCATAGACCGGCCGGGTTTACCCGGCCGGAATTCCGGGTCAGCGGTAATAGATCACGTGGCCGCCGTTCAGCGCGCGCTGCACCTGGATGACATTCTTCAGCGCGATGCCGCGATCGGCGATCGCCTGCATCAGATGCCTGTCGGCGCTGACGGTCGCCTGCGCTTCGCGGATCCCTGATGGCATGGGGTGGCGCAGCGAGAGCGGCAGGGATTGCTCGCGCTGTGAGAGCGAGGTGATGCGGATGGCGGTGACGCTGTCGTTGTAAGCCTTGCCGAAGATGAACTCGGACACTTTCGACTGGCCCGCCAGCGCCGGCGCGGCAGGCAATGCGCCGGAGAGAGCGCCGGCAAGGGCGCTAACCATCAGAAGAGCGGGCAAGATTCTTTTCAAGGTATTTCTCCAGGTCGCATCATGAAGCGGCTGAAATCGCCGCGCCTTTGCTTCCACATAGGCGCTTCACCGCATTTTTTAAACGCCCGACCGAGGGCGTAGCGACCAATATTTGGTGATCGACGCGTAAGAACGTACCCTATGTCGGCAAGATCAAAACAGGCTGCCCTGCTTCGGCGGCGCTGCGGGATCGGCGGCCTTCGGCTCCGAGGTTTTGCTGCCGCGCTTTCTGGCGCCTGCCGGCGGCTCGCCGCCCTCGGTGGTGATCGCGCCGATGCGGCCGTCGGAGAATTCGATCGAGATGCCGGAGCCGGCGTGCAACATCGCCGCCTCGGAGACCGGCCGGTTGTCCTCATCGCGAATGACGGCATAGCCGCGCTTCAAGACATTCTTGTAGGAGAGCGATTGCAGCATGCGCTCCTGCGCGGAAAGCTCGCCGCGCGCCCGCACCAGCTGGTGACGCACCGCCGTGTCGGCGCTGCGTGACAGGTTGGCGAGGCGGTCGCGCATGCGCGATGTCTGGCTCTTCAGCCGCGATGGCAGCGAGGCTAGTGCTGCGTCGGCGCGGCCGATGCGCGATTTCGAGCGATCGATCAGCCGCTCGACGGTGCGCTCGGCCCGCGTCATGCGTTCAGCCAGCATCTGGCGGCGCTCGGCGATCCGGTTCGACAGCATGTCGGGACGCAGATGCGCCGCCGTGCGCTCGAAGCTGCGGCGCTTGTTGAGCGTGTTGAGCTCGAGGCCACGGCCAAGGCCTGATGCGGCCTCGTCGAAGCGACGGCGCGGCAAAGCGAGAAGCTGGTCGAGCGAGGGCAGTGCCCGCATCAGCGCCCGCACCTGCTGCCGGCGCTGGTCCATCTGCCGCAGCGTGCTGCCCTGCAGCCGGGCGCTAAGCCCCGAAAGCTGCGCCTCCAGCTCCGCCTTGACCGGCACGGCCATTTCGGCGGCACCCGTCGGTGTCGGGGCGCGAACGTCGGCGGCGTAGTCGATCAACGTCCAATCGGTCTCGTGGCCGACAGCCGAGATCAGCGGGATCCGGCTTTCGGCGGCGGCCCGCACCACGATCTCGTCGTTGAAGCTCCAGAGGTCCTCCAGGCTGCCGCCGCCGCGCGCGACGATCAGCACGTCGGGACGCGGTGTCGGCCCATCGGGCGCGAAAGCGTTGAAGCCGCGAATGGCGTTCGCCACTTCCTCGCCCGATCCCTCGCCCTGCACTTTCACCGGCCAGACGACGACATGGACGGGGAAGCGATCGGAGATGCGATGCAGGATATCGCGGATGACGGCGCCTGTCGGCGAGGTCACGACGCCGATGACCCGGGGCATGAAGGGCAGCGGCCGCTTGCGGGCGGGATCGAACAGACCCTCGGCGCCAAGCTTGCGCTTGCGCTCCTCGATCAGCGCCATCAGCGCGCCGGCGCCGGCCGGCTCCAGCGTCTCGATGACGATCTGATATTTGGAGGAGCCCGGGAAGGTGGTGATCTTGCCTGTTGCGATCACCTCCATCCCCTCTTCGGGGCGGACTTTCAGGCGCGAAAAGCTCGTCTTCCAGACCACGGCGTCGATGCGGGCGCGGTCGTCCTTCAGCGAGAAATAGGCGTGTCCCGACGAGTGCGGGCCGCGATAGCCGGAGATCTCGCCGCGCACGCGCACCTGGTCGAAGGCCGTCTCGACGGTCCGCTTGATCGAACCCGACAGTTCCGACACCGAATATTCGGTGAGATTGCTCGGCGAATCATTGTCGAAGAAGCTGCTCATAAGGCTGTTCTAGCCGAAGACGAGCGCAAAGGCAGCCCCGTGCGCGGGGACGTTTTTCGTTCGTCGGCGCTGTTCGATGCTGCGTCTCAACGAAAACAATCGCGCTGTTTCAAGAGCTTGGTGGATCGGCAAGACGGCACGACGTCTGAAGCCAGCGCGCGATTTTCCCCGTTTTGCATGGTGGCACCATGATTGCGGAAGAAAACCAAGGAGCTTCCCATGTCCGATCGCTTTGCATCCCACACACCTTCGCTCACAGGCCCCGCCAGCACCGGCTTTCCGATCACGCCCGACGACACGCTGGCGCTGCCCGAGACCACGCGCGCGCTCTATGTCGGCGGTGGCGGCAGCCTCGCGGTGGAGATGGCATCAGGCGCGATGCTGACCTTCGAGGGCGTGGGCGACGGCGTGCTTTTGCCGCTGCGCGTGTCGCGCGTGCGCGCATCCGGCACCACGGCGAGCGGTCTCATCGGCCTCGTTTGAATATCCGGCGCGCCGCTTGTTTTGGGCTCACGAAATATATGGAACCGCGAATATTGCCGATGCGTTAATTGTTCGTCAAAGCCAGCGGACGTATAGTGAGGTGATTCGGGAGACCCTGATGATTGCTCTGACCGCAACAGCAATTGGCATCGCAACAGCGCCGATGCGCAACATCTTTTCCATGGTTCTCGTGGGCTTGCTCATCTGCGGAAGCTATATCTGTGCGGCGTTTTTCGGGCCGACCTCGATCATCGATCTCGCCGTCGCCATCCTCTTCTACAATATCAGCCTGCTCGCCTGCCTCGTCGGGCTGCACCTGATCGGGCGCGCCCGCAAGAGAGCGCGCCTCGTCTGATATCCTCATGATCCGACGATAATTACGACCCGCTGGGCACGTAGCGGAAGAACTGCACCGGCGACCCCTCAGGCTTCGGCAGCGGCTGCAGGTAGGACGGGACATTGCCCTTTTCCAGCTGTGCGTAGAGACCATCCGGCTTCATCTTCGCAATCTCGCGGGTCTGCGCGAAATCGGGGCAGAAGGCGAGCGTCGTCACGCCGGTGCCGCGAATGAAGGCTTCCGCATCCGCGGGCGTCGCGAGGCCGATATGCAGCTCGGTGAGCATGCCGCCCTGGTTGCGGTGGTACGGCGCGGAAAGGATGCGGTTTTGCGTGAAGCGCAGGATATGAACGCCCATGTCGGAGGGTGCGGAGACGAGGCCGGGCGGTATCGACGCCAGTGGCGCAACGACCTCGGGCGAGGCGCAGGTGAGCTTCTCCTTGGCCTCGGCCAATTCGGCCTGGGTGTTGTCGAGCCTGGAGCCGATGAAGCCGCCGACCAGCCCCCAGACCGAGGCAACGCTTAGGAGTACGGTCAGGATATAGCTCAGCGCGGCGGCGCCATTTTCGCGGTCGGCATTGGAGACGCGGCGTATGTCGATGATCAGCAGCGCCAGCGGGAAGACGGCGAGCTGGTTGGCGAAGGTCGAGCCGCGAACCTGGACGAGCGATATCCCGAAGCTGATGCCAAGCAGGCACAGCAGAATGAGATGGATGCGGACGCGATCGGCATGGAAAAGCCGGAAGACGCAGACGGCGATGCCGAACAGGCCCGTCGCGTAGAAGAAGCCGAGCGTATAGGGATCCTGGCGCATTGCGCCGAAGATCGACTGCGCTTCCTGGACATTGTTGAGCCAGAGATCGATCAGCATCGGGTCGAGATCGGCAAGCGGATTGCGCAGGCATTGCGGGGCGATGATCAGCGCCGAGGCCAGAACGCCGGCCCCCACGCCCGCAAGGACCACGAAACGCAAGCCGCGTCCGAGGCCGCTGGCGAAGGCCGCGGCAAACAGCAGCAGGCCGCCGCCGATGGTTGCCAGGCTGTAATAGCCGAGAGAGAGGTTGTCGCAGGTCACAGCCGGATAAAGCCTCGGCGGTACCGTGCCGAAGAAGAACAGGCTGATCGATAGCGCCAGCGTCAGGCCGAAGGCCTTGGCGGCGGGCGCGAAGGGCTTTCCCTCCCAGGCCCAGGCCAGCGAGACGACAAGGCAGACGCCGGCGACGAAGGGCGTGGTCTCGGCGCCAATCGCAATCGCCAGCGCCGCGGAAAATCCAGCGATCGCGTAGCTCAGCGGCCGATGCTCCTCATCGAGCAGCATCGCCGTCATGATCGCCACCAGGGCAAACTGGACATTGTGATGATCGATGGAGCCGGGCAGGAAACGGTTGCTGGCGAGCAGCAGGAAGACGGTGAACCCCAGCGCGATATGCATGCCGAACACGCCGCCGACGCGCCGGCCGGCAAGCCCCATGCCCCAGAGGCTCGGGACGACGAGCGAGAGCGGCCAGACGAGCAATGCCGCGGCTTCTGCCCGCTGCTCGGGCAGGAAGAGCGAGAAGAACTTGATCAGGGTGGCGATCGGAAGGTCGATCAACCGCGACCAGTGCATCAGCGTGCCGTTGCCCAGCCCCATGCGGTACTGCATGAGATCGAACCAGCCCTGTCCGTTCAGGAAATCGCGAACCTCGACGAGGCGCATGACATCGTCATTGTCGGCGCCGACATAGTCCTTGGCGTTCGGCAGACGGAGCGCGACGATCGCGATTATCAGCAGCACGCTGTAGAAGAAAACGGAAGGCCAGAGCCGCGCCGCCTGCAATTGCAGCCTTTCGCGGAGGGACATGGATGTTGGTTCACCAGTCATCGGGGCAACAGTCGCCATGAAGCAGATCTCGTCATTGATTGCGGCGCGACTTTACGATGCGCGTATCAAGAAAGCGTAAAGTAGCGGCGCTGACACATCTTCGCGGCCTCATCCGTGACCTTCGCCCTCGTCATAGGCACTTGTTAACGGCCCTCATTTAGACTTGCCGCAAATTCCTCCTGATGGGTGTGATCATGACTGGATCGCGTGTCGATAATCTGAGCGTTGCCGTTTTGCTTCCCTGCTATAACGAGGCGGCGACGATCGGCGCGGTCGTGCGCGGCTTCAAGGCGACGTTGCCGGATGCTGCTGTTCATGTCTACGACAACAACTCCACCGACGGCACGGCGCTCCACGCCATGCTGGCGGGCGCCCATGTCGTGCGCGAGCGGCGCCAAGGCAAGGGCCATGTGGTGCGCCGCATGTTCGCCGATATCGATGCCGACATCTACATCATGGCCGACGGCGACGGCACCTATGCGCCTGAGGACGCCGAGGAGCTCATCCGCACGCTGCTGTCGGAACGCGCCGACATGGTCGTCGGCACACGCCGTGGCGTGCATGACGACGCCGGCCGCCAGGGCCACGCCTTCGGCAACCGCATCTTCAACATCTTGTACCGCACGATCTTCGGGCCCGATTTCACCGATATCTTCTCCGGCTACCGGGTGTTTTCCCGCCGCTTCGTGAAAAGCTTCCCGGCGGTCTCGGCCGGCTTCGAGATCGAGACCGAGATGTCCGTGCACGCCTCGCGGCTGAAGCTGCCTGTCAGCGAGCTCGAGCTCGACTATGGCCGCCGGCCCGAGGGCTCGCATTCCAAGCTCTCGACCTTCAAGGATGGCGCCAAGATCCTTTGGATGTTCGCCATGCTGATGAAGGAAACACGTCCCTTCGCCTTCTTCGGCATCATCACCGGCCTGTTCATGGCGCTGAGCCTCGGCTTCATGACGCCGGTCCTAGCCGAATATTTCGAGACGGGGCTCGTCAGCCGCATGCCGACCTGGGTCATGTCGATGGCGCTGATGATGATCTCGTTCATGATGTTTACCGCCGGCGTGATCCTGGATTCGGTCGCCCGCTCGCGCGCCGAGCATCTGCGCATCGAATACATGCGGCTCGAGGCATCGCATCTTCTCGGCAACGGTTTCGCCTCCGAACTCGAAGAGATCGACATTCGCCGGCAGCCCTCTCAAGCAGGTGCGGCGTGAAGAAACTACTGCGCTTCGGCATTGCCGGTGGGCTGGGCTTCATCGTCGATGCCGGCGTGCTCATGCTTCTGCTGCACACGACGCAGATCGGGCCTTTCATCGCCCGGGTGATCGCGATCGCGCTCGCCATGGTGACGACATTCGTCTTCAACCGCACCTTCACCTTCGAACGCTCGGGAGATTCTCTCGCCGCCGAAGGGTTTCGCTACGGCTCGGTCGGGATCACCGCCGCATTGGTCAATTACGGGCTCTATTCGGCGCTGCTTCTTTCGATGCCCGACCTGCAGCCGCTGGCGGCGATGGTGTTTGCCACCGCCGCGGCAACTGTCTTCAGCTTTTTCGGCTACTCGCGCTTTGTCTTTCGCGAGAAATAATCACACCGTCTCCCAGCCATCCTTCTCGCTGGCGCGATAGATCGCGTCGATGAATGCCTGGCTGAGCTTGGAGCTCTCCAGCGACACGATCTCCTGCGGCTCGCCCTTGGCGGCGCGCGCGAAAGCTTCGGCCTCGCGCTTGTACTGGCGGCTGTCGGGGAAGCGGAAGGTGGTGGATTCGTTGTGGCTGCGGTTGCTGAGCTCGATCTCTTCCGCGCCCCAGCGATCGGCGTTGAAGGGCGACTTCACCTCGATGAAGCCTTCGGAACCGTGAAACACCATGGTCTGGCGGTTCGCCATCTGCGTGGAGATGTAGAAGCTGAGCTCGAAGCCGCCGAAATCCGCCTTGACGCTGGAATAGATGTCGGTGCCGAAATCAGGATCGCGGCGGGTGACGGCCTGAACGCGGCGCGGCTCCTCGCCGGTGACGAAGCGGGTGGTGATGGTCGGGTAGACACCGATATCGGGCAGCGCGCCGCCACCGAGCGAGGGAATGTTGCGCATGTTGCCGGGGTCACGGTTGAAGTAGGTGAAGGCACCCTGCACGTGCAGCAACGTGCCGATGGCGCCGTCCTTGATCAGCTGGCGCACCTTCAGCCACACCGGCGCGTAGGTGACCATGTAGGCTTCCGTCACCAGCACCTTGTTGCGGTCGCGCGCGGCGATCAGGCTGTCGATCTCGTCTGCCTTCAAGGCGATCGGCTTTTCGCAAAGCACATGCTTGCCGGCATCGGCCGCCTTGATCGTCCATTCGACATGCTGGGCTGTTGGCAGCGGGATATAGACGGCGTCGATCTTGTCGGAGGCCAGCATTTCCTCATAGGAGCCGAAGGCGTGCGGCACCGAGAAACGGTCGGCCATTTCCCTTGCCCTGCCGAGATCGCGGCTGGCGATGGCCGTGACGACGCAGTTTTCCGCGTCCTGGATGGCCGGAACCACGAGCTCGCGGCCGATCTTGGCGGTCGACATGATACCGAAGCGCAGCATGGTCTTTTCCTCTCCTGATTTGATTTCGGGGGAGCTTAGAGACGGCCGGCCGAGGGCGCAATGGCGCGATCACAATTCGCGGCGCTTGCCGCGGCACAGGTTTTCATCCGCCCGGATGCGCACTAGGTTACATCGCAGCGGCGTCCTGTCGCGGTCCGAATTTCACCAGATTGAAGATTTCAGGAGTATTTCATGGAATTGCGTCGCCTTGGAAAAACCGGCCTTTCGGTCGCGCCGATCGTGTTCGGCGGCAATGTGTTCGGCTGGACGGCCGACGAGAAGACCTCTTTCAACATCCTCGACGCCTTCTTCGACGCCGGCTTCAACACCATCGACACCGCCGACGTCTATTCGGCCTGGGTGCCGGGCAACAAGGGCGGCGATAGCGAAGAGATCATCGGCAAGTGGCTGAAGCAGAACAAGGTCGCCCGCGACAAGGCCGTGATCATCACCAAGGTCGGCTCGGAAATGGGTCCCGGCAAGAAGGGGCTGAAGGAGCAGTATATCCTTGAAGCGGTCGAGGCGTCGCTGACGCGGCTGCAGACCGATTATATCGACCTCTACCTCTCGCACTGGCCGGATGCCGAGACAGCCTATGAAGAAACGCTCGGCGCCTTCGCCAAGCTGAAGCAACAGGGCAAGATCCGCGCCATCGGCTGCTCCAACCTCGACGCCACGCAGCTGCAGGCCTCCTTCGACGCCGCCGAGAAGGCCGGCTTGCCGCGCTATGACGTGATCCAGCCGGAATACAATCTCTACGACCGCGCCCCCTTCGAGGGACCGCTGGCCGATCTCTGCGTGAAGGAGGATATCGGCGTCATCACCTATTTCAGCCTCGCGGCCGGCTTCCTGTCGGGCAAGTACCGCAGCAAGGCCGATACCGAAGGCAAGGCGCGCGGCGGCAAGGCGGCCGGCTATCTCGACGACAAGGGTTTGAAGATCCTCGCGGCGCTGGACACGGTCGCCACCGAGAGCGGCGCCAAGCCAGCCGAGATCGCGCTTGCCTGGCTGCTGCGCAAGAAGGGCGTCACCGCCCCCATCGCCAGCGCCACCAGCCTGTCGCAGCTCGACAGCCTGACGAAATCGGCGACGCTTGCGCTTAGCGGCGAGGCGATGGCGCTGCTGGATAAGGCGGGCGCCTGAGGGCGGACACTCCGACTGCCATGCGACCGCCCCGTTATTGGTGGGCGAGCGCCCCATTCTCCACGTCATGCTCGGGCTCGTCCCGAGCATCTAAGCACACCTCGGCTGGCTCGACGTGGATTGCTCTACCATCGTCGGAAAGGCTCTAGATGCAGGGGCCATGACCGTTGCATTTGGGATGACGTGATTAGATCCTCGGGACGAGCCCGAGGATGACGTCGCGTATGATAATAATGTTGCTATTTCAATAGCTTATCGGATGGGCGTCTTGCAGTGCCAGGCGTGCTGCAAGCTCACCGCTGCACCAGCCTCCAGGTCACAACCGTTCGGCCACCCCACATGCCGCGTCATGCTCGGACCTGTGTCGAGCATCTGCCACGCATCATACCTCAAACAAAAATGCCGCCAAGCGCATCACGCCGGCGGCATCATTGTCAGCATGAGGCAATCAGCCCCCTGTCTTCAAGCGTGAAGCATCATTCCCACTCGATCGTGCCCGGCGGCTTGCTGGTCACGTCATACACCACGCGGTTGATCCCACGCACTTCGTTGATGATGCGGGTGGCGGCGCGGCCGAGGAATTCCATGTCGTAGTGGTAGAAATCCGCCGTCATGCCGTCGACGGAGGTGACGGCGCGCAGGGCGCAGACGAATTCGTAGGTGCGGCCGTCGCCCATGACGCCGACGGTCTGGACTGGGAGCAGCACGGCGAACGCCTGCCAGATCGCGTCGTAGAGACCGGCCTTGCGGATTTCGTCGAGATAGATGGCGTCTGCTTCGCGCAGAATCTCCAGCTTTTCGCGGGTGATGCCACCCGGGCAGCGGATCGCGAGGCCGGGGCCTGGGAAGGGATGGCGGCCGATGAAGCTATCAGGCAGGCCGAGTTCCTTGCCGAGCACGCGCACTTCGTCCTTGAAGAGCTCGCGCAGCGGCTCGACGAGCTGCATGTTCATACGTTCAGGCAGGCCGCCGACATTGTGGTGCGACTTGATCGTCACCGACGGGCCGCCGGTGAAGGAAACGCTCTCGATCACGTCGGGATAGAGCGTGCCCTGGCCGAGGAAATCGGCGCCGCCGAGCTTCTTGGCCTCTTCCTCGAAGGTCTCGATGAACAGGCGGCCGATGATCTTGCGCTTGGTCTCCGGGTCGGAAACGCCCTCGAGCTCGCCGATGAACTTGTCGGCCGCATCGACGTGGATCAGGTGCAGATTGTAGTGTTCACGGAACATGGCGACGACATTGGCCGCCTCGTCCTTGCGCATCAGGCCGTGGTCGACGAGCACGCAGGTGAGCTTGTCGCCGATCGCCTCGTGGATCAGCAGAGCCGCAACCGAGCTGTCGACGCCGCCGGAGAGCGCGCAGAGCACGCGCTTGTCGCCGACCTGCTTGCGGATTTCTTCAACCGCCTTCTGGCGGTAGGCCGACATCGACCAGTCGCCCTTGATGCCGGCGATGTTGTGAATGAAGTTGCCGATCAGCTTGGCGCCATCGGGCGTGTGGACCACTTCGGGGTGGAACTGCACGCCGTAATACTTGCGCTTCTCGTCGGCGATGAAGGCGTAGGGTGCGTTCGGCGAGGTCGCGACGACCTTGAAGCCTTCGGGAAGCGCGGTGACGCGGTCGCCATGGCTCATCCAGACCTGGTGGCGCGAACCCTTCGACCAGAGGCCCTCAAACAACGCGCTGTCCTCGTCGACTTCGAGGAAGGCGCGGCCGAATTCGCGGTGATGGCCGCTCTCGACCTTGCCGCCGAGCTGCATGCACATCGTCTGCTGGCCGTAGCAGATGCCGAAAACGGGAAGGCCGCTGTCGAAGATGATCTGGGGTGCGCGGGGCGAACCCTCATCGACCGTCGAGGCCGGGCTGCCGGACAGGATCACGGCTTTCGGCTTCAGGCTCTTGAAGCCTTCTTCGGCGGACTGGAAGGGAACGATCTCGCAGTAGACGCCCGCTTCGCGCACGCGGCGCGCGATCAGCTGGGTTACCTGGCTGCCGAAATCGACGATGAGAACGCTGTCGGGATGTGCTGTCTGGGTCATGGCGAGCCTTTAATGAAAAGCACCCGGTCTTGCAATGCGGGAAATCCGCCGCCGCGGGATTTTATTGCATCGATTGTCCCGCTTTCGCAGGGCCTGGAGCCGTTTTTCGGGCATAAGAAGCGCTAGAACCAGAATACCCCATCTTCCAGCGCGGTGAACAGGCTGTCGGTGGCATCCGATAGCTTGCGGTCGATCACGTGCAGATATTCGGTCCAGCCGGAAATGTGCTGCAGCTCCTCGGCGCCGTCGGAAATTCCGCGCAGGCCGATCAGCGGCAGATTGTAGGCTTGGCAGGCGCGCAGGATGGCGAAGGTTTCCATGTCGACCATGTCGGCATCGATCGAAGAATAGGCCGCGCCCGAAACCACGTTGCCGCCGGTCGACAGCGTCGCTTCCGCGACACCGGGGATGCGGAGCGGCAGGTCGATCACGGCAGGCAGGTCGAGAAACGGCGTGCGCCCCTTCTCGAAACCGAGCGGCGAGGCGTCCATGTCGCGGTAGGAGACTGACGTCACCTGATAGACCGCCGTCTGCTCGAGCTTGGCGGAACCGGCCGAACCGAGCGAGACCACGAGCTGCGGCAGGTCTCCGGCATGGTCGAGGGCTGCCAGCGTCCGCGTCAGCACCACAGCGGCCTCGACTGGGCCGACGCCCGTCATCAACGGCTCGAAGCGCGAGCGCAGGAAGGGGCCATACTCGGCCTCGGCTGCCATCACGAACAGGATGGATTTTCCCGCGACCGATTTCAGTTCGAACGTCATCCAGTAATGCCCTCTCTGCCGCGTATGATCATCATGGTGCTGGTCATCGAGGCGATCAGCTTGGCTGGGCCGTCGCTGATCGCGTAGCCGCGCCCGTCGGCGACGATGATATTGGTGCCGGGCTTGGTGATCTCGCCGCGAAACAGGAAGCGCTCGCCGCGCCCTGGCGAAAGCAGATTGACCTTGAATTCGATCGTCAGCACCGAGGCGTCGGGGTCAATGACGCTGTAGGCGGCAAAGCCGCAGGCTGAATCCAGCACGGCCGAAATGATGCCGGCATGCAGGATGCCGTGCTGCTGCGTCAGCTTCACGTCGAACGGCAGCTCGATCTCCACCATCGCTCGCTCCACGCGGGTGAGTTCGGCGCCGATCGTGTGCAGCGCCGCCTGGCGCGAAAAATTGGTCTGGATGCGATCGCGGAAATCGCCGCTATCGGTATTGGTCATCTGTCTGCCCTCTTGCGAGCCGGAAAGTGCCATGCGTCGCCGCGCCACACAAGCGCAATGGATCGCAGCCGGTACGATTGTGCACTCAACGCCGGCGGCGGGTCGTGCTAGATCGGGGTTGAGATGAAGGAGAGATCGGCATGCTGCAGGTGAGGCGTTACACGGCGGATGATTGCGACGACACGATCGCGATCTTCTTGTCGGCGATCCGCGAGGTGGCGTCCCGCGATTACAGCCCGGCCGAAATCGAAGCCTGGGCGAAGGTCGAGGATCGCGCTGCCTGGGTCGAGCGCCGCGCCAGCCGGCCAACCTTCGTCGTCGAGCATGCGGGACGCGCGATCGGCTTTTCCGATCTGGAGCCCGACGGTCATCTCGACATGATGTTCGTCCATCCCGCCCATCAGGGCATCGGCGTCGCCAGTCTGTTGCTCGCGACGGTCGAGGAGGAAGCGAAAAAACAGGGCATCGGCCGCATCTTCACCGAGGCAAGCCTCACCGCGCGGCCCTTCTTCGAGGGTCGTGGCTTCGGCGTCATCGCCCGCCAGAGCGTCGAGAAACGTGGCCAGCGCCTCACCAACTTCCGCATGGAGAAATTTCTCTAGAGCAGCTTCTGCCAGGCATGGCCGGGGTGCGCTTGTCCCAGCATGGCCTTCAGCCAGTCGCGCTCGGAAGGGGCAAGCTTCGGCAGCGCGTTGGCAAAGTCGATCTCGTCCTTGTCGCGCCGGTATTTGGCCTTGAACAACAGCACGCCCGCCGGCCTGAGATAGGGTATGCCGTCGGCGGTGGTGGCGATCATCTCGGCGCGGGGAAACGCAATCGAGGGATCGCGCTTGTAGACCCAGCGATCGGCCGTTCCCTCCTCGATCATCATGTCGACGCGCCAGCAGCCGGTGGCGTGATCGTGACACCATATCTGCGCGATCCCGGCGGGCGGCGCCACGTCATCCGGCAGGGGCGAGACCACGCCGCTTCCGACAGCGTAAAAATCCATGTCGCCGAGCGCCTCGCGAAACACCGCGACGTCGCCGCGCAGCACCGTGAACTCCAGGTCCTCGTGATCGCGTGTCTTCTCGCCATGCCAGAGATCGAGCGCCCAGCCACCGACCACGCACCAGGGTCTCGAAATCCTGCCGAGCCGCAAGGCAAGTTCCGCAGGCTGCCAGGCGTCCCATGCGCCGTGATCGGGGATCGGTCGTGTCTCCATGCGGCCCGTGTTAGCGGGGAGCGGCATCAAGGGCAATCTCAGTTGAGATAGACGATCGAGGCGTTGAGCAGCGTCGCGAAGGAAACCCAGGCGAGGTAGGGCAGGAAGAGCAGCGCGGCGATGCGGTCGGCATTCCAGCGGTTGAGGATGAAGGCGATGATCAACGCCAGTAGAGCAAGGATCACGATGAGCGCCACCATCGGCACCTGCAGGCCGAAGAAGAACGGCGACCAGAGAAAGTTCGCCACCATCTGTCCCGCCCAGATCAGCATGCCCACGGAGAGATGTCCGCGCATCCAGGTGCGCGCGCCGGCAAGCCCGATCAGCACGTAGAGTATGGTCCAGGCCGGCCCAAACACCCAGTTCGGCGGGTTGAAGGGCGGCTTGGCAAGCGATTGATACCATTCGCCCGGAAGATTGTTGACGCCGATCACAAGACCGCCGCCAAGCACGATCGCAACGAAGATGATGTAGGTCAGGGCTTTGCTCATGTGGGCGGAGATAGGGCGCGGCCGTCGCCTCGCCAGAGCCATATCGCATACGATTCAAATGATCGTGCAATGATCCCGATTGCCCGCCACGCGCTTCGGGATATGCTCGGCGAGGCAGGAAATTGGAGTGCTTCGAAATGGCCGGTATCGTGCAGTCCACACAGGCCTATGAAAGCTGGCTTCGCGGCCAACTCGGGGCCGATCTGGTCGAAGGCGACCTCCTGCGCAAGCACATGAAGATGCGATCAAGCAGCTTTTCCTTCCTGCGCGCCACCTATTGGCGCTTCTCGGAAACCATCCTCGATATCTGCCCCGATGCTGCCGCCGCGCCAAAGGTTCTGGCTATCGGTGATACGCATCTCGAAAATTTCGGTACCTGGCGCGATGTCGAGGGACGCCTCGTATGGGGCGCCAATGATTTCGACGACGCAGCCGTCATGCCCTATGCGCTCGATCTCATCCGGCTGACGGCAAGCGCGCTCCTGGCGGTCACCGAGGGCGGCCCGCCGGCGCAGACGATCGCGGCCTCGGTGCTGACGGGATATCTGAGAGCCCTGCAGACGCCCGCGCCCATCATTCTCGAGCGCGATCACAAATGGCTGCGCAAGGCCCTGACGCTTCCCGATAGCGAGCGCCGCGCCTTCTGGGATAAATTCGCGGGCCTTGCGCCGGGCGAAAAGCCGGCGTCGTCAGCCTATGCCGGAGCGCTCGACGCGTCCTTGCCGCCGGGCCATGCCGCTTACTTTCCGAAGCCGCGCACGGCGGGCACCGGCAGCCTCGGGCGTCCGCGTTTCATCGCTTACACGGATTGGCGGGGCGGGCCGGTGCTGCGCGAGGCCAAGGCCATGCTGCAATCGGCCTGGTCGCTCGCCCACGCGCCAGATGATCGCGCCATCCACGCCGTCGAGATCGCCACATCCAACATGCGGTCTCCCGATCCGCACTATCGGCTGATCGGCTCGGTTCTGGTGCGGCGGCTGTCGCCGAGCAGCACCAAGATCGAGATCGACGGCAATTCCGATTTGCTGCTGTCGCCGGATATGCTTGATCTGATGGGCTTCGAGATCGGCAACTGCCACGCCAATGATCCCGCAGCCGCCGATGCGATCCTGCGAGATCTGAAGGCGCGCAAGCCGGGCTGGCTGGTGGAGGACGCCAAGGCTGCCGCGGCGCAGATCGGCGCCGAGCAGAAAACATGGTCACACGCGTCGTGAAGGCGCGATCCTGACGATGTGCTGGTCCCAGGCCACGTCGCTGCGCTGGCCAAGGAAATCGCCCTCATAGGAGGAAACGGCAAAGCCGGTGCTCGCGGGCGCGATGCCGGCCGCCTCGGGCACGATCTCCTCGCGCAGCACCCGGCCGCTTATGGCATCGATCGTCACCGACGCCCCGCCCTTTGGAGACGTCACGCCCACCAGCCCGTCCTTGCGGTTGACGGCAATGGCGCCGACATAGTTGGCGAGCCTTCGGGTGGTCTCTTCGGGCAGATCGACGAAGCGCAGGTCCTCGCCCTTGGCGAAGGAGCCGACCATCGGCGGCAGGTCGTTGCGGCGGCCTTCATATTGGCAGGCGAACCAGATGCGGCCGCTGTCGTCGACATCGACATGGCGCGTCGAGACCTGCGCCCACTCGGCCGGCAGCGTGTGCTTTTCGATCAGGGCGCCGGTCGCGGCGTCCACGAGCGTCAGCGAGGGCTGCATGTTGCCGAGGTTGAGCTTGGTGCGGCCGAAATCCGGATGCGTCTCGATCCCGCCATTGGCAATGATGAGCATGTGCCCGTCGTCGCTGACGGTCATGTCGTGCGGGCCGACGCCATAGGTCTCGAACTCGCCGATCCGCTCGAAGCGGTGGGTGGCGTCGTAGAGCCCGATCATGCCGCGATTGCCGTCGAAGTCGTTCTCGCTGGCGTAAAGGATGCGCCCATCGGGCGAAAACGCGCCGTGTCCGTAGAAATGCCGGTTCTCGGCGGCCGTGATCACGATCGGCTTGGCTTTTCCATGCGGGTCAAAGATCATCGCATAGGTGCCGGGCCGCCGCGCGAAGGCGACGGTCTTGCCCGTGGCGGCGCTGAAGGCCATGCCGTGCGAGCGCGCCGGCAGCGCCACCTGGTCGATGATCTCGCCGCGCTCGGAAACGGTCGCCACTGCGAAGGACCCGTTCGCCTGCCGCATGCCCGAGGCATAGACAGCGTCGGCGCGCTCGAGCGCCATCAGCGCGCGCGGCTGCAAGGCCGCCAGGAAGGTCAGCCCGGCCGCCTTGACGAAGCTGCGCCGGTCGATCGCGGCACTCCGGATCATCGGCTCAATCGCCGTCGGAGAAGGAGAAGCCGGCCGAAAGGCCGATCGCCGCGCCATAATTGTCGCTGATCATGGTCACGAGATCGCGCGTATCGACCAGGAGCTGGTCGAGCTTCGCCTTCTCGGCGTCGCTGGTGGCGACCTCGATGTCAGGGTTGAGCTTGGGCACCGTTTCCAGAAGTGACTTCAGCTTGGCGTCGATCGCGTCGGCAACCGGCTTCTTGTCTGATGGAAGCAGGTCGGCCATTTCGGCCTTCTGCCAAAGGTTGCGCAGCCCCTCCAGATTGGATGTCATCGACTTCCAGGTGTTCTTGGAGCGCCAGTAGATCGCCATCTTCGGGCGCGGCGTCGTGTCCTTGCCCTTGTAGAACTGCTCGAGGCGCTGATCGCGGACATTCTCGGCGCCGTGCACGAGAGTGCCGAGCAGCGCGGTCACGGCTTCCTTGTTGTCCATGAAATCGGCGCTCTGCGGGCCGGGATGCTTCCAGCTCGCCTGGATGCCGTCAGGCTTTTCCCAGGCGGCGACCACTTCAGCCGCCTCGCGCTGGATGTTGCCGGCCACGGCCGCACCATAGAGGCAACGGAAACCGCTCTTCTGGTTGGTGAGGTCTTCCGATCCCGTGCCGTAGAGCACGTATTCAAGCGCCGTCAGGCCCTGCAGGGCAACGCTCTTGGAAGCGATCGCGTCGACCGTTGTATCCTTGGGATCGGCCTTGGCGATCAGCGTCTGCACCTGCCTCAGGCCCACGCCCTTGCGATCCGGATAGAACAGGATGTGCTCGAACAGATTGTCCTGAATGACGGGACCGACCTGCACCATTTCGATTGCCGACCAGTAGCGGATGATGTCGTCGAAGGCCGACTTCGCCTTGTCGAGGCTGCCGGGCGTGCCCTTGTCGCAGAGATCCTTCATCGCCGTGGTCAGCCGCGCTGCCGATTGCTGGGCATTGCGGTAACCCGGGCGGATCACCTCGTCGACCGCACGCTGCATCACGGCAGGCACGGCATCCTCGTTCAAGCCTGCCTGTGCTGCAGCCTGACCCGCCGGTGCTGGGGTCTGGCCCGCCTGCGGAGCGGCCGTCTGCGCCACGGCATTGGAGGCAAGGGCAAGGGAGAGAACCAGAGGGTACCAAAGGCGCATCAAAGAGACTCCAAAAACGTAATCAGTGCCTGCCTGTTATCCGCAGGCAGGGAGGCAAATGCGTCGCGCGACTTTTGTGCTTCGCCGCCGTGCCAGAGAATGGCCTCGGTGAGGTTTCTGGCCCGGCCGTCATGAAGGAAAAAGCTATGTCCGCTGACAGTCTTGGTGAGACCTATACCCCATAGCGGCGGCGTGCGCCATTCACGTCCGCTTGCAAGTCCAACCTGTTGTCCGTCCGCCAGCCCATCGCCCATGTCGTGCAGCAGGAAGTCGGAATAGGGCCAGATCAGCTGGAAGGATTGCGCCTTGTCGAGGCTGTCGCGGCGCGTCACATACTTCGGAACATGGCAGGCCGTGCAGCCGCTTTCGTAGAAAACCTGCTTGCCCTTGAGCGTTTCCGGAAAGCTCGCCTTGCGCCGCGCCGGCACGGCCAGATTGGCGGAATAGAAGGTCACGAGGTCGAGGATCGGCCCCGGCGCTTCCTCGTTTCCAAGCCGCTTCTGTACGCCTGTGGCCATCGCCTTGCACTTGGCCTGCGCCTCCGTGCAATCGCCATGCGGGTCGGGCTGGTCAGGGGTGGAGATGCCGATGTCGTTGAGGAACGCATCGGCGCTCTGGTCGCGCACGCTTGCGTTCTGCGCCTTCCAGCCGAAGCGGCCAAGCGCGATCTTTCCGGTGCGGTGATCGCGCACGATCGCCGCCTTGCCGTGGATGCCGTCGCCGTCCTTGTCGTCCGGGTCGGCATGCGCGAGGATATCGGCCTCCGGAATGGCCTCGATCAGCCCCAGCCCGATCATCGCCGGCGCCACGCGCGGCGAGATCGTCGTTGCCTCATCAAGCGGGCCGTAACCGAGATTGTCTATCGCGTAGAGCGGCCGCCGCAGCGAGACGGTCTCGCCACCGGCAAGCGTCACCGACTCCTCGGTGTAGCTGACCGCCATCTTCCCCTCGGCGGGAAGGCCGGGTACCGCGCGGTCCTGCAATTGGTGGCCGTAGACGGGATCGGGGAAGTTGATGGTCTCGGCATTGGCGACGGCGCGCTCCTCGTCGGGCGTCTTGGCCGTGCGCGCCAGTCTGAGAAACATCGAGCTGGTGCTGGCGTCGGGCTCCGGCTTGCCGCGCCCGTCGTTGAGGTGGCAGTTCATGCAGGAGCGCGCGTTGAAAAGCGGCCCCAGCCCGTCGGAGGCCTGCGTCGAGGAAGGGGCGGAGACCCAGAGCTTCTTGAAGAGCGCATTGCCGAGCTTGAACGGCTGCTCCTCCTCGAAAGGGATGTTCGCGGAGATATGCGAGAAGGAATTGCGCGTCACCGGATCGATCGACGTCGCGCCGCCCGCCTGCATGGCTTCGTATTGCTCGGCCTTGGAGAAGTCGGTGGTCGGCCGCGTCACGTCGGCGACGCGCTTGGCGTCGGCTTCGGTGAGATCGGTGCGCTTGGTGGGAAGGTCGAAATTATCCGCAAGGGCGGCGGATAGGCCGGCGATCGTGGCGCAGATGGTTGCGCTGAAAAGAAGACGACGGGCCGGGAAAGGCGACATTTCGGAGTTCGGGCCGCCTCGATAGCGAAGCGGCCCGCCTTTTCACTTATTTGAAGACGGCAGTAGGATTATCCAAGCTGTCGGAACCTTCAAGCTTGACCGTGCCGAGATCGAGCGCGGCGATCACGCGCTGCACCGATTTCGTCTGGTCGACGAGGCCGTCGATGGCAGCCTGAACGACGGCGTTGCCCTTCTTGTTGCCCTCGGCGATCATTTGGTCGTACTTCTCGACGTTCTGGCCGCGCTTGGCCATGATGGCCATCGCCTTCAGCGTCGCGTCGAGCTTGCCCTGCATTTCCTTGTCGAGCTTCTTGTCCTTGGCGGCGACGAGATCGTGCAGCGACGGACCCTTCATCTTCGTACCGTCGACGCGGGTGTAGTTGCCCGTATAGGCGGCAGCGATGCCGACAGCGTCGTTGAGATGCGAGTTGTAGGTGTTGTCGGAGAAGCAATCATGCTCTTCTTCCGGATCGTGCAGGATCAGGCCGAGCTTCATACGCTCGCCGGCGAGTTCGCCGTAGGAGAGCGAGCCCATGCCGGTCAGGATGGCGACGAGGCCGGCCTTCGGATCGGCTTCGACATGCTTGGTGGCTTCGCCATCCGGCTTCCAGTTGTCGGTCATTTCCTGCAGGTCGGAGACCAGAAGCGTCGAGGCCGACTTCAGATATTCGGCGCGGCGGTCGCAATTGCCGTGCGTGCAATTCTTCAGGTCGTAATCGGTTGCCGGGCGGTTGCCGGCGCCTGGGCCGGTGCCGTTCAGATCCTGGCCCCAGAGCAGGAATTCGATGGCGTGATAGCCGGTCGCGACGTTGGCTTCGACGCCGCCCGCTTCAGCCAGCGTACCGGAGAGGAATTCGGGCGTCAGCTTCGAAGCGTCGACATCCTTGCCGTCGATCTTGATCGTCTTGTTGGCGATCACGTTGGCGACGTAAAGCGAGTTCTCGTCGCTCTCGGTGCCGTAGGAGGCGTCGACATAGTCGATCAGGCCTTCGTCGAGCGGCCAGGCGTTGACCTTGCCTTCCCAGTCATCGACGATCGGGTTGCCGAAGCGATAGACTTCCGTCTGCTGATAGGGAACGCGGGCCTTGATCCAGGCGGCGCGGGCAGCTTCCAGCGTCTTGTCCGTCGGCTCCTTCAAAAAGGCGTCGATCGCGGCGTCGAGCGCCTTTGCCGTGGTCAGCGCGTCTTCATACTTCGCGTGGCCGACTTCAGTGTAATATTTCACAACGGCAGCAGCATCCGGGGCCGCGTAAGCGGGGATGGCGGACAGAGCGGTTGGGGCCACCGCCAGCGCCAGGGCTGCGCAGAAATTTTTGTTGAGTTTCATGGGATCCTCTCCTGTGACGGGCGAGCTTTATAAGGCCCGACGAAAATGTCTTCGCCCAAAAGCAAACTGGTGTCAAACACTCTAGTTTGGAATGGTTTTAAGGAAACGAAATCCGCCGAAAGGCCATGAAATCGAAATCGAATTGCTTGGAAAATGGGCGATATATGAGTAATCACTGTGCAATTGCATAAACATTGTCCGGATTGATCGCGTATGCGCCGACATCTCAAGCATTTCACCCATCGCCATGAACCGAAGGGTACCGTTCATCTCCATCTGAAATCCGGCATCGGCGCCATGATCGGCATGGCCTCCGTCGGCGCGCTCACCGTTTTCACCGGTATTCCGCTGCTGATCGCGCCCTTCGGCGCCACGGCGGTCCTGATCTTCGGCCAGCCGAAGAGCCCGCTCGCGCAGCCGGCCAACGTCATCGGCGGCTACCTTCTGGCGGCGCTGATCGGCGGCCTGGCGGTCTTCCTGTTTCCGGGGCTTTGGTGGGTCGGCGCGATTGCTGTCGGGCTGACGATTGCCGGCATGCTGATGCTGCGCGTTACACATCCGCCGGCGGGCGCCGTGCCGCTGGTGGCCTTCGGCTCGCATATGGGCGGACCGATGCTGTTTCTGATCGTCGGTTTCGGCAGCGCGCTGTTGATCGCGATCGCCGTGCTGCATCACTTCATCCCGCCGCGGCATCAATATCCGCTGCGGGCCCCACACTGATCTAGGCTCCTCTGGAGCCCTCCATCAGCTCTTGCGCTTCATCCGGCAGAAGAAGAAGCCGTCCGTGTCTGTCGATGCGGGTGTCAGCGTAATCGTCTGGCCGTCCGAAGAGCGGGGATGCGGGCTGTCCTTGCCGAACAGCTGATCCCAGCCCTCGAGCGCGCCCGCAATCTCGAACGCGGGATTGGCGGCGGTAAACGCGCGCACCTGTTCCTCGTTCTCCTGCGGCAGCACCGAGCAGGTCACATAGATCAACTCGCCGCCGGGGCGCACATAGGCGCTCGCTTGGCTGAGTGCGTCCTGCTGCTGCGCGGTGCGCTCGTCAAGATTCTTGGGCGTGAGGCGCCATTTCGTGTCCGGGCGTCGGCGCCATGTGCCGGTGCCCGTGCAGGGCGCATCGACCAGCACCTTGTCGCAGCGATCCTCAAGGTTCTTTAGCGCCTTCGGATTGTCGTGCACCTGAACGTTCCGGGTGCCGGCGCGCTTCAGCCGCTCGATGATCGGCGCCAGCCGCTTGCGGTCGGCGTCATAGGCGTGAACCTGGCCCTTGTTGTGCATGGCAGCCGACATGGCGAGCGTCTTGCCGCCGCCGCCGGCGCAATAATCGAGCACCTGCTCGCCATCCTGAGGCAGCACGAGATCGGCGACGATCTGCGATCCCTCGTCCTGAACCTCGAACCAGCCTTTTTGGAACGAAAGCTCCGCTGTCACGTTGGGAAGACGGGAGGCTCCTTCGCCCGCGGCAATCCGGATGCCGTAGCGCGCGATGCTGGCTTCCTGAGCGCCTGATCTTTCGAGCGCCTTGACGGCCTTTTCGCGGGTGGCCTTCAGGATGTTGGCACGGAGATCGAGCGTCGGTCGCTCGGCGAGCGCCTGTGCTTCCCTTAGCCAGGTATCGCCGAAGGATTTTTCGAAGGTGGGCTGTATCCACTCCGGGATATCGCCCTGAATATGGGAAGGAGCGTCCTTGAGATCACGGGAGTGAAAGGCCGAAAGCGTTGCCTCGGAGAGTGCCGCCGGCGCGAACTTGTCATCGGCAAGCTCGGCGGCGAGCGTCTCGGGCGTAAAGCCCCACTGGCGGAACATGACGGCATGGGCAATCGCCGATGCACTGTCGTCGTCCATCAGCCAGGCGTGCGAGAGGCGCATGCGAAGCGCGTCGTAGACGATGTTGCCGATTGCGGCGCGGTCGCCGGAGCCGGCGAAGCGATGCGCGAGCCCCCAATCCTTGAGGGCATCGGCGACAGGCCGTCTGCGGGCATCGATATCTTCAAGAACCGAAATCGCCCCTTCGAGCCTACCGCCCAATCGCATTCACAACGCTCCTATTGCCTGGATCAATGCCGGACCTTGAAGGGCCGGCGGCTTGTGAACGATCCGCAGGAAGCGCGACTGACGCAGCGGATGGTACACAAGTCTCAACCGCGTGGTATCCGCGATTGGCGGCAAGAGCAAGCGGTGGCTTGTATCAGGCGTTAGCCGATGACTTCGTAGCAGACCTTGGCGGTGCCGGTGCTGACCATGCCGATGTTGCTGGCGGCTGCACGGGAAAGATCGAGAACGCGGCCGCGGATGAAAGGACCACGATCGTTGATGCGGACGACGACGCTGCGGCCGTTGTTGCGGTTGGTGACCTTGACCTTGGTGCCGAAGGCGAGCGAGCGGTGCGCGGCAGTATTGATGGTCGGGTTCATGCGTTCGCCGGAAGCGGTTTTGGAGTGAAGTGCGTACCACGACGCGCCACCGCAACCATTTGCAGCAAAACCTTCCATCGGAAGGATCGTAGAACAGGCTGCTATAGTTGTGACGGCGATAATAGAACGACAAATTTTCTTCAAAACGGGGTGTCCCTCAACTGTTAAACCTACGCCTTGTGGGCGGCGGGGGCTTAAACCGGTCGAAAAGTGGCAGAAAAGTGCCCCGAGTGATCACGGAATGTTACATATTGAAATATATGTGATGAGCCGGCAAAATGATTCGAACCGTCGTCAAGCGGTTTCGAATGAAAAAAGCGCAATTGAATCAAGTAAAATTAGAACTTTTTTTGCGGGAAGCCGTTCGCGACTCCCGCGATCACAAAAATCACGAAAATAATTTTGCGCGGGCGTCATAATTCCCGCCCCATTTGGGCAATTTCCAAGGCTTCCGCCCAAATTTTGCGCCAAATTTTAACGAAATATGCCTGGAGTAGGAATTTCCTACCAATTCATCTGGTGCGATATGGCGATATCAGCGGCGTTTAAGTCAGCCGCGCCAGCGCTCGTTTTGCAACAACTGCGCGAGTGATTGCGGGTAGGTGGGGAAGGCGAAGGTGAAGCCGGCGGCCTTCAGCTTGGCGTTCGAAACGCGCTTGTTCTCGCCATAGAAGGAGCGTGCCATCGGCGTCAGCTCGGCGGTTTCGAAGGCCTGTTCCGGCGGCGGTTCGACGCCCATGAGGCGGGCCGCCTCGACGATGACATCCTGCGGCGGGCCGGGGCGGTCGTCGGTCACATTATAGATGCCGCCAAGTTTATGCTCGGCAAGAAACCACGCGCTGGTGCCGATATCCTCGACGCGGATGCGGTTGAACACCTGATCCTTCTTGATCAGCCGCCGCGCCGTGCCGCGCGCCAGATTGACGAAGGCATTGCGGCCCGGGCCGTAGATGCCGGACAGGCGCAGAACGGCTGCAGGAATACCGATCCGTTCGCCGATTGCAATCCACGCCGCCTCCGCCTCCAGCCGCTCCTTGGAACGGCCTGAGACCGGAACGCACGGCGTCTCCTCGCTCACCCATTCGCCCTTGTGGTCGCCATAGACACCGACCGTCGATAGATAGCCGATCCAGGAGAGCTCAGGCATGAGCGTCTCGATGCGCTCGCCCGCAAGCTTCAGCAGCGGATCGCCCGCCTCGCGCGGCGCGATCGATTGCACCAGATGCGTGGCCGAGCGCATGGCGTCGACAAGCGTCGCGTCGAGCGTCTCGCCATCGAACACGAACGCCTCGATGCCCTCGGCTCTCAGCGCCGCCGCTTTCTCTTCCGAGCGCGTCGTGCCGGAAACACGGAAACCCTCGGCCATGAATGCCTTGGCGATGGCCGCACCGGAGAAGCCACAGCCGAAAATCACAAGATGCATCACGCCGCTCCCGCCAGTCTCCACTCGTTCAGCACATCGCTGTCCGACTCATCCTGAGGCCTTTGTGCCGCAAAGCGCCGGAATTCGCCAGCCTCCATCAGCCGCGACAGCGCCCATATCGCCATGGCGCGCACGACAGGCGAGGCATCGGCGGCAAGCGAAAGGCAGGCATCGAGGAATTGGCGGTCGCCGGAATTGCCGGCCGCGATCAGCACATTGCGCACGAAGCGATCGCGGCCGATGCGTTTGACCGGGGAGCCGCTGAAGAAACTGCGGAAGGTGGGATCGTCGAGCGCAAGCAGCGCGGCGATATCAGGCTCCTGCAGATCCTCGCGCGCCTTCAGCTTCATTTCGGACGCAGCGCTGGCGAACTTGTTCCACGGACAGGCGGCGAGACAGTCGTCGCAGCCATAGATACGGTTGCCGATCAGCGGCCGGATGGCGGGATCGATCGGTCCCTTGTGCTCGATCGTCAGATAGGAAATGCAGCGCCGCGCGTCGATCTGGTAGGGCGCAGGGAAGGCCGCCGTCGGACAGGCGTCGAGACAGGCCCTGCACGAGCCGCAATGATCGATCTCGGGCGCGTCGATCAAGAGGTCGGCCGTCGTGAACATCGAGCCGAGAAACAGCCAGGAGCCATGCGCGCGGCTGACGAGATTGGTGTGCTTGCCCTGCCAGCCGAGCCCGGCCGCGGCCGCCAGCGGCTTTTCCATCACGGGGGCGGTATCGACGAACACTTTCACGTCTTCGCCGGCGCGCGCGGCAAACCGCGTCGCGATCTCCTTCAGCCGGCCCTTGATGATGTCGTGATAATCGCGGTTGCGCGCATAGACCGAGATCGCCGCCTTGTCCGGTTTTTCAAGAATGCCGCGCGGGTCTTTCTCGGGCCCGTAATTCATCGCGAAGACGACGACCGATTTCACGTCGCTCCACAGCGTGCGCGGATCGCCGCGCCGCTCGCGCGTCTCGGCCATCCACTCCATCGTCCCGTGCCTGCCGGCATCGATGAACTGGCCGAGACGGTCCTTCGCTTCGGGAATGCTGTCCGGCCGCGTGATCCGACAGAGGTCGAAGCCGAGCGCCTGCGCTTCCGCCTTGACGAAGGCGGTCAATGTCATCAGGCGTTTGTCTTCCTTGGTCAGTGCGGATCGTTCGGGCATGAGAGGCCCCGTCAGAAATCCAGATCGGCGTAGTGCGAAACAGGGGTCAGGCCGCGCACGCGCTCGGTGAGCAGCGGGCGGAACGACGGGCGCGATTTGATGCGCTGGTACCACTCCTTGACGAGCGGCGATTCCGTCCAGTCGATCTCGCCGAGATAGTCGAGAATGGAGACGGAAGACGCGGCCGCCAGATCGGCATAGCTCATCCGGTCGCCCGCCAGCCACTGACGCGAGCCGGAGAGCCAGGTGAGATACTTCATGTGCTGGCGGATATTGGCGCGCGCCGTGCGCAGGATCTTCGAATCCGGTGCGCCACCGCCCTGATCCGCCGTCATCTGCAGCTTGTAGACGCGCTCGCGGGCGAGCGGCCGGGTCACGTCGGTTTCCATCTTGACCATGAACCACTCTGTCAGCCGCCGGATTTCGGCGCGCTGGAAGGGGTCCTCGGCCAAGAGCCGGCGATCGCGCTTCAGCACACCGTGCGTTTCGTCGAGATATTCGGAGATCACGGTGGACCCACAGAGCGCGCGCATGCTGTCGTCGACATAGACGGGCAGGGTGCCGGCCGGGTTGAGCGCCAGGAAATCCCTGCGCTTCTCCCAGGTCTGCTCTTCGATCAGGTCTGCCTGATAGCCATACTCCGTCAGGATCAACCGGACGAAGCGTGATGCGGATGACATGGGGTGATGATAGAGCGTGGGCATCGAGACTCGGATTTTTTGGATGGCTGGGGGTGCACGTCGCATGGACGCGATGATTATAGCGCCCTAGTCATGACTCATTCGTTGAAGCTATAGAAGTTTGGCCCCTCCAACACAAGCGAGTCGGGCCGCCCGAAACCCTGACGAAGGAAATCGACCTCGCCCAAAAATCGCCGACAACCGATCAGAGGTTCTCGTCGCATCCTCGTCTGGTGAAAATTGGTGTCGTTCCCCCAGCGGCACAGCACAATTCCCGTCTGACCGAACCCCGAAACGGAGACAATTGATGGATTACATAAACGCGATAATCCTAGGCATAGTCGAAGGCATTACCGAGTTTCTACCGATTTCAAGCACCGGCCACCTCATCATTGCGGAGCAATGGCTCGGCCACCGGTCTGATCTTTTCAACATCGTCATTCAGGCCGGCGCCATCCTCGCCGTCACCATCATCTATTGGCGCCGTATCATGACGCTTCTGCTCGGCTGGCAGAATCCCGAAAACCGCTCCTATCTCTTCAAGCTCATCCTTGCCTTCCTGATCACCGCAGTCCTCGGCCTGATCGTCAAGAAGCTTGGCTTCGAGCTCCCGAGCACTGCCACCCCGATCGCCTGGGCGCTGATCATCGGCGGTATCTGGATGATGGTTGCCGAATGGCTCGCCGCCCGTCGCCCGCCGCACAAGGAGATCACCTGGCTGGTCGCCATCCTGGTTGGTATCGCGCAGGTCGTCGCCGGCGTGTTTCCGGGCACCTCGCGTTCGGCGTCCACGATCTTCGTCGCCATGCTTGCTGGCACCGGCAACCGCGCGGCCGCCACGGAATTCGCCTTCCTCGTCGGTATCCCGACCATGTATGCGGCAAGCGCCTATGAATTGCTGAAGACGTTCAAGGATGGTGGCGCGGCCAATGAAGACTGGACCGCTCTCGGCATCGCTTTCGTCGTGTCGACGATCGTTGCCTTCGTCGCCGTCAAATGGCTGCTCTCCTATATCCAGAGCAACAAGTTCACGGCCTTCGCGATCTACCGCATCATTCTCGGCGCCATCCTTCTCGGCATGGCATCGGTCGGTATGATCGCCTGATCGGGAAGCAAAGCTCCCCAACCAAAAAAAGAAACCGGCGTCTTGGGGCGCCGGTTTTTCTTTTACCTGAGAGCTGCGGTTTCGCAGGGATCGACGCCGTAGGCTGGCGAGCATTCGCCCTTCACGGCAGCGACCGAACCGGGCGCCACGAAAGAACCAGCCAGAATCACCAGCGCCGCGGAAGCAAAAAGCAGCGCAATTGACCTACCCATCGAAGTAACCTTTCAAGTCGTTTGAGCGCGCCTGTTTGAGGCGCTGAGTCCAAGCACAGACGCGCGGGGTGTGTAGTCAGAGGAATGGGAAATAGCAATAAATGTTCCTGCTAAATTTCCTGTTAATTCCGCTAAACTTTTCATGCGACTTTTATGCAACGCCCGGCGGTGCACAACCCCGCGAAAGCTGATGATTCAGCCTGTTTTTTAACCCCTGCCTCAAAACGCGCAACGCCGCCCGCGGGGTCCGCGAGCGGCGTTGTCGTTAAGAAAATCGGCGTGGATCAGGCGGCCTTGCCGCTGTTCGTATATTGGCCCTGCGGGCGGAACTGCACGAGGTAGCTGTCGATGACGGAGCTTACCATCGTCGGCGCAATGCCGAGGTCCCTCAGCGTCCGTCCTTCGGCTTCCGCTTCCTTGGAAACCACGTTGTCCTTCTTCAGGAGCTTCACCTGATCGGCGGTGATCGGCGGGGCGATCAGCGGGATCATGGAGGCAACGCTGCCGATCAGCGAGGCAACGCCGAAGGGAAGCGAGACAAGCGGGTTCGTGCGCGCCGTCGACTTCAGCACCGCTTCGAGACACTGGCGGAAGGTCAGCACTTCCGGGCCGCCGAGTTCATAGATCTTGCCGCCGGCAACCTTGCCCTCGACAGCCTTGGCCACAGCCTCGGCAACATCCATGACATAGACCGGCTGCAGCTTCGTCTTGCCGCCACCGATCAGCGGCAGAAACGGCGCCGAGCGCGCCATGCCGGCGAACTTGTTGAAGAAGCCGTCTTCCGGACCGAACACGATCGACGGACGGTAGATGATGGCATCGGGCGCGACAGAGTGGATCGCGGCTTCGGCGCGGCCCTTGGTGCGGGCGTAGGACGAATCGGAGTTGGCGTTGGCGCCGATCGCCGAGATGTGAACCAGCTTGGCGCCGACGCCGCGCGCGGCTTCGGCCACGGCCCGACCGCCGAATTCCTGGACGGCCTCAAACGAGTTGCGGCCGCTTTCAAACAGGATGCCGACGCAGTTGACGACGTAGGACGCACCCTCGACGGCGCGGTCGACAGACTGGCGGTAGCGCAGGTTGGCCTGCACGAAGGAGATCTGGCCGACATTGCCGAGCGGCTGCAGGAAACCGGCGAGATCGGGGCGGCGCACGGCAACCCGGATGCGGTAGCCGCGCTTGGCCAGCGCGCGTACGACGTGCCTGCCAACGAAGCCGGAGCCTCCGAACACGGTGACGAGTGGCGGCAGGTTGGCAAGGGTCATGGCAGGTTCCTCGGAAGGCTGATGTGATTGGCGGGTGATCTCGTCTTAGCCCAATCAGGGTGCGACGAAAAGACCTATCGCACCACGCTTGCCACGACTTTGATCTGCCTCAAACGCCTTCGACGACAACCATTTCGGCGTCGGCCACTTCCTGACGGATCTTGGCGGCGATCTGGTATTCCGGCGAGTTGTAGCAATCCACCGCATGCTGCATCGAGGGGAACTCGATGACGACATTGCGCGCCCGCGCCTTGCCCTCGAGCTCGGTCAGTGCACCACCGCGGGCGAGGAAATTGGCGCCGTATTTCTCGAAGGCCGGCTTGGCGGCGGCGACATAATCCTTGTAGCGCTCGGTATCGCGTACATCCACGCGAGCGATCCAGTATCCCTTGGCCATGGTGTCTCCTCCTCGAGAGCGATGATGTGAAACGTAGATAGCGATCAGCGGTTGGCCGGCCAGAGCGCAAGCACCATCTCGTCGAGAATGGCCTTGGCCGCCTGCTCAGGTTCCGGCGCCTTGACGATCGGGCGGCCGACGACGAGATGCGTCGATCCGGCGCGCAGTGCATCATAGGGCGTCATCACCCGCTTCTGGTCGCCGCGGTCGCTGCCGCTCGGGCGAATGCCGGGGGTGACGATCGCCATGTCGGGGCCGACGACTTCGCGAACGACAGCAGATTCCTCGGCCGAGCAGACGATACCGCCCATGCCGGCTTCGCGCGCCTGTTCGGCGCGGCGCAGCACCAGCGAACGCGGATCGCCGCTATAGCCGGCCTCGGTGAGGTCGGCCTCGTCCATCGAGGTCAGCACGGTGACGCCGAGCAGGCAGAGCCCCGAGCCCTTGGCGGCCTCGACAGCGGCGCGCATCGCCTTCGGATAGGCGTGCAGCGTCAGCATCGACATGCCCATCTTCGCGATGTTTTCGACGCCCGAGGCGACCGTGTTGTCGATGTCGAGCAGCTTCATGTCGAGGAAGACTTTCTTGCCGTCGCTGGCAAGGTCGCGGGCGAATTCCAGGCCGCCGGCGAAGACCAGCTGGTAGCCGATCTTGTAGAAGGAGACGGTGTCGCCGAGCGTCGCGACCATCTTCTCGGCTTCACCGAGTGTTGGAACATCCAGTCCGACGATCAACCGTTCGCGCGCGTCCATCTCAAATCCATCCCTGCCAGTCTTCGATAGGCGTCCAGTCGCATGATAGGCGCCGATCCGCAAGACGGAAACAATAGAGATTGCCGCCGCCACCGGGCTGGTCGCGGTCGCGCCCGATCGGCCGGCCCTCAAGGTGACATTTCAAAAGCGTGCCCACGCCGCCATGGCCGACGAATGCGATCGGCAGGCTGCTATCATGCGTGGCGAGAATGCGCTCGACGTTGGATACGATCCGGCGCTGCGCATCGATCGCCCGCTCCCATCCGTTGAAGCTCTGCTGAGGATTGGCGAAGAACCAGTCCGCCGCCTTCTCGAATTCTGAGGGAGGCAGGAAACCGGTCGCCGACCGGTCATTCTCGTGCATATCCTCGACGATCTCGACCGAGACGCCGGAGGGCGCGGCCAGGATCGCGGCGGTCTCGATCGCCTTGGTCTCATCGCTACTGACGATACGTCGCAATTGCGACGCCCAGGGATTATCCGCCGCCAGCCGCGCGCGTGCGGCGCCGACATCCGACAAGCCCCATTTGGGGACAGGGACGGCGGCGTCGATCTTCACTTGCGGGTGGGTGATATAGAGACCGAACACGTCAGCCTCGGCGGTAGATCCAGAGCTGCGCCGGCGGAATGTTGCGGACGATGAAGTCGAAGTGCTGGATATGGTAGCGCTCGGGCCGCGCGATGATCGGCGAAACCGGACCGTAGGAAATCTGCACGAAGGGGCGGCCTGCCGGCAGACGATCGAGCACGCTTTCCAGCATGGCGATGCGCGCCTGCATCGGGAAGTTCAAAAGCGGCACGGCGGAAACGACGCTGTCGAATTTCTGCCCATCCATGTGGGCGAGCGTCTTGTCGAGATTGAAGGCGTCGCCGTTGATGACGTTCACGCCGGGATAGAGCCGCACCAGGTGCTCGTAGAAGTCGGTCGAATATTCGATTGCGACAAGGTTTTCAGGCTTCACGCCACGCTGTAGGATGGCCTTGGTGATGGCGCCGGTGCCGGGCCCGAGTTCGAGAACCGGAAGACCGGAGTTCGGGTTGATGACGCTTGCCATCTTGCGCGCCGTGATCGACGACGTCGGCACGATCGAGCCGACTGTCTTCGGCCCCTGCATCATCCCCTTGAAAAACCGGATTTCCTCGTCGAATTTCTTGCCCAGCCGTTCCTTGAGGCGCAAGCCACCCATGCCGTTCTCCTTCGTGCAGCACATGCTGCATGCTTATGTGCAGGCAATACGGCGCTAAAACAAGGCCAAGCGTCGCAATTGACAAAGTTTGAACGGCAAATGCGACGCGCTACACGCGCATCGGCATCAGCACGTAAAGGGCATCGTCGCCGGCGGTGTCGCGAATGAGCGTCGGAGAACCGGCATCGGCCAGAAGGAAGATCGCCTGATCGCCGGAGAGCTGCGCGGTGATATCGAGCAGGTACTTGGCGTTGAAGCCGATTTCCATGGCATCGGTGTCGTAGCCGACGGCCACTTCTTCCGTCGCGCTGCCCGAATCCGGGTTGTTGACGGTGAGCAGCAGCTGTCCGTCCGAAAGCGCCAGCTTCACGGCGCGGCCACGTTCCGAAGAAATGGTCGAGACGCGGTCGACGGCCTGCGCGAAGCTCGTGCAATCGACGCGCATTTCCTTGTCGTTGCCGGTCGGGATGACGCGCTGGTAGTCGGGGAAGGTGCCGTCGATCAGCTTCGAGGTCATGACGATCGAGCCGATGGAAAGGCGGATCTTGGCGTCGGAGACTTCGACGGTGACCATCGCTTCCGGATTGTCGACCAGCTTCTGCAGCTCGCCGACCGTCTTGCGCGGAATGATGATGCCAGGCATGCCCTCGGAGCCCGAGGGAGCGTTGACGTCGGCGCGCGCCAGGCGGTGACCGTCGGTGGCGACGGCGCGCAGCTTCAGGTCGCCTTCGCTTTCGATCGTGTGGAAGAAGATACCGTTCAGATAGTAGCGGGTCTCTTCCGTCGAGATCGCGAACTGGGTGCGATCGATCAACATCTTCAAATCCGTCGCCTTCAGCTTGAAGGTGTGCGTGAAGGTGCCGGCCGTGAGGTCGGGGAAGTCGGATTCCGGCAGGCACTGCAGCGAGAACTTCGAACGGCCGGACTGAACCGTCATCGAGCCGCCATCCTGGCTGGTGGCGAGCAGCACTTCCGAGCCGTCGGAAAGCTTGCGCACGATGTCGTAGAGAAGATGGGCGGGAACCGTGGTGGCGCCGGGCTGCTCGACGTTGGCGGGCGTCGCTTCCGTCACTTCCAGATCGAGGTCGGTCGCCTTCATGTCGAGGTTCTGGCCATCGGCGCGCAGCAGGATGTTCGACAGGATCGGGATCGTGTTGCGGCGTTCAACCACGCGGTGAACGTGGTTCAGCGACTTCAAAAGGTTGGACCGCTCAATAGTAATACGCATGGGATGCTACCGCTTTCGACCGTTACTGCCCGGGCGCGCTTGAACGCGCCTGAATAATGCCTTTCCCAAAAGCTGGGATCGGAGGATTGGACGCGCAAAATGGCAGAATTTTGCGGACGAATGCAAGAGGCGCAAAGGTCGCTGCCCCAGCAATTGCCATTTTCGCTGCGGATGCTCACAGAAATCACCGTTACCGGCGAAGTCCTGCCCCTTGCCGAAGAGAAAGGTGTCGCCCATAAAGGCCGGAAGCCAGAAAGGGCAGACATATCTTGAGCAATGACGACGCGACGACAGAGGGCGGCAGGCAGCGCAGCTTCCGCCTGCACAACATGGCCGTTCCCGCCCGCCCGCAGGAGCCCGGCCTTTATCTCGTCGCGACGCCGATCGGCAATCTCGGCGACATAACGCTGCGCGCGCTGGAAACGCTGGCCGGCGCCGATGTGCTTGCCTGCGAGGACACCCGCGTCACCCGCGTGCTGCTCGATCGCTACGGCATCCAGAACCGCCCCTACGCCTATCATGAGCACAATGCCGACGAAGCCGGCCCCCGGCTGCTTGCAGCGCTTGAAGCGGGCAAGTCCGTGGCGCTCGTTTCCGATGCCGGCACGCCGCTGGTCTCCGACCCCGGCTACCGCCTCGCGCAATCGGCGATCGAAGCCGGCTATCGGGTGATCCCGATCCCAGGCGCCTCGGCGCCGCTGGCGGCCCTTGTCGGTTCCGGCCTTCCGAACGATGCTTTCCTGTTCGCCGGTTTCCTGCCGACCAAGGACAAGGCCCGCCGCGACTGCCTGTCCGAATTCGCCGCCACGCCGGCAACGCTGATGTTCTTCGAATCCCCGCACCGCATCGGAGCCACGCTCATTGCCGCCGCCGACGTTCTCGGCGGCGATCGCCCGGCTTCCGTCTGCCGCGAGCTCACCAAGAGCTACGAGGAGTTCCGCCGGGGCACGCTCGCCGAACTCGCCGCTCATTATGCTGATGTCGACAATGTCAAAGGCGAGATCGTCCTGGTGATCGGTCCGGCGCCGGAGCGCGCCATCGAGGAGACGGATATCGACGCCATCCTCGCCGATCTCTCGCAAACGCTTCCGACCGCCAAGGCGGCCGCCGAGGCCGCCCGCATCACCGGTCTCCCCCGCAAGGAGCTCTACCAGCGCCTTCTCGACCGAAAGGCGGGCGATGCCAGGTAACGACGCCACGGACCCGCATCAAAAGGGTCTTCGCCGCAAGGCACTGCGTCGGGGCCATGTCTCCGAATACATCGCCGCTTTCTATCTCATTCTCAAGGGCTACCGCATCGTCGCGCTGCGCTATCGCACGCGGCTTGGCGAGATCGACATCATTGCCCGCAAGGGCGATCTGGCCGTCTTCGTCGAGGTGAAGGCGCGTCGGGACGAGGGCGCGGCGGTCGATGCGGTCTCGCATCTCGCGCAAACCCGCATCCGTGGCGCCAGCGATCTCTGGCTCGCCCGCCAGCGCGACCAGGCCCGCCTGTCTCAACGCTACGACATCGTCGCGATCTTGCCCGGGCGATGGCCCGTCCATTTGCGCGATGCGTTCTGATTGCTTTCGTTAGTCGGTTAACATTTTCGGAATTTGTAATCGGCCTGTCATGAAAGCGTTAAGGAGGTGTCACAATAGGCCTCTATTGCGTCCTCACGCCAACAACGGTGGAGAGGGTTTTTCATGTTTAAGTCGATTTCATTGGCCGCTGCTGCGGTTGCTTTGTCCGCTTCCGCGTCCTTCGCTGCAACCGAAGTGACCTGGTGGCACGCCATGGGTGGCGAGCTTGGCAAGAAGCTCGAGGAAGTTGCCCAGAAGTTCAACGACAGCCAGAGCGAATACAAGATCGTTCCTGTTTACAAGGGCACCTATCCCGAGACGCTGACGGCCGCCATCGCCGCTTTCCGCGCCGGCCAGCAGCCCGCCATCGTTCAGGTTTTCGAAGTCGGTACCGGCACGATGATGGCCGCCAAGGGCGCCGTCTACCCGGTTTACCAGCTGATGAAGGACGAGGGTGAGCCTTGGGATCCGTCGAAGTTCCTGGCGCCTGTCGTCGGCTACTATTCCGACGCTGAGGGCAACATCCTGTCGATGCCGTTCAACTCGTCCACCCCGATCCTCTACTACAACAAGGACGTCTTCAAGAAGGCCGGCCTCGATCCTGAAGTCGCCCCGAAGACCTGGGCCGAGCTTGCCGAAATGGGCAAGAAGATCGTCTCCTCCGGCGCTGCCAAGTGCGGCTTCACCATGTCCTATGGCGCGACCTGGGTTGGCCTGGAAAACTACTCCGCCATCCAGAACCTGCCTTACGGCACCCAGCAGAACGGCTTCGGCGGCATGAACGCCGAGTTCACCTTCAACGGTCCGAACCAGGCCAAGTTCTGGGATCACCTGAAGACCTGGCAGGATGAAGGCGTCTACAAGTACGGTGGCCCGAGCGCCGGTGCCGACGCTGCTCCGCTCTTCTATTCGCAGCAGTGCGCAGCCTACATGAACTCGTCCGCTTCGCGCGCCGGCGTCATCAACAACGCCAAGGACTTCAAGGTCGGCTTCGCGCCGATGCCTTACGACGACACGGTCACGCAGGATCCGAAGAACTCGATCATCGGCGGCGCAACGCTGTGGGTTCTGAACGGTCAGAAGGACAAGGCTGTCTACAAGGGCGCCGCCAAGTTCTTCACCTACTTGTCGCAGCCTGAAGTCCAGGCCGATTGGCACCAGTTCACCGGCTACCTGCCGATCACCAACGCTGCTTACGAGCTTGGTCAGAAGCAGGGCTACTACGAAAAGAACGCCGGTTCTGACATCGCCATCAAGCAGATCATGCGCGGCACGCCTTCCGAAAACTCCAAGGGTGTTCGCTTCGGCAACCTGACGCAGATTCGCGACGTCATCGACCAGCAGTTCGAAGCCGTTCTCAACGGCAAGAAGACCGGTCAGGAAGCGCTCGACGAAGCCGCAAAGCAGGGCAATGCCAAGCTGCGCGAATTCGAAGCTGCGAATTCCAACTAAGGGTCGCTCCCTCCGTCAGCCCTCTCCGGCCCGTCCGGGGAGGGCATTTTCCTTGAGGGGTCATGCATGCAAACCAAACGCACCGTCTTCCAAAGCCGTCTCCTGCCTTATCTCCTGATCGCACCGCAGCTGCTCATCACGATCGTCTTCTTCGTGTGGCCGGCGGTTCAGGCCGGATGGCAGTCCTTCCTGCGCCAGGATCCCTTCGGTCTGAAGGACACCTTCGTCGGTTTGGCGAACTACACGCGCTTGCTGCAAGATCCGGATTATCTGAATTCGCTGACCGTCACCTTCGTCTTCTCGATCGGTGTCACCGTGCTGTCGATGGGGCTGTCGCTGCTCTTCGCGATCTGCGTCAACCGCGTGATCCGCTCGCAGCGCTTCTATACGACGCTTCTGGTCTGGCCCTATGCCGTGGCGCCGGCCGCATCCGGCCTGCTCTGGTGGTTCATGTTCAACCCCAGCGTCGGCATCATTCCCTATGTGCTGGAACTTTTCGGCTACAGCTGGAACCACCGCCTGAATCCGAACAACGCGATGATCCTGATCATCATCGCAGCCGCCTGGAAGCAGATCTCCTACAATTTCCTGTTCTTCGTCGCCGGCCTGCAGTCGGTCCCGCATTCGCTGACCGAGGCTGCCGCGATCGATGGCGCCGGTCCCATCAAACGCTTCTGGACCGTGGTCTTTCCGCTGCTGTCGCCGACCACCTTCTTCCTGGCTGTCATCAACATCACCTATGCAATGTTCGACACCTTCCCGATCATCGACGCGGCCACCTCGGGCGGTCCGTCGCAATCGACCAACATCCTTGTCTACAAAGTCTATGCCGATGGTTTCGTCGGTCTCAATCTCGGCCCGTCGGCCGCGCAGTCGGTCGTGCTGATGCTGATCGTGGTCGTCCTGACCGTCGTCCAGTTCCGCTGGATCGAGCGCAAAGTGCAGTATTGAAGCGAGAGCCAGCCATGGTCGAGAACCGCCCCTTCCTCAATTTCCTCACCCACTTCGTGCTGATCATCGGCATCGGCATGGTGGTGTTCCCCGTCTATCTCGCCTTCATCGCCTCGACGCGCGGTCCCTCGGACTTCTTGACCGGCGTCGTGCCGATGACGCCGGGCCACCAGATGCTCGAGAACTACGGCGTGCTGCTCGGCACCGGCGCATCCAACGCCGGCGCACCGCCATTCCTGTTGATGCTCGGCAACAGCCTGGCCATGGCTATCCTGGTGGCGATCGGCAAGATCGCGATTTCGATCATCTCGGCCTTCGCCATCGTCTATTTCCGCTTTCCCTTCCGCACGGTCGCATTCTGGATCATCTTCATGACGCTGATGCTCCCCATCGAGGTGCGCATCCTGCCGACCTACAAGGTCGTCGCCGATCTCGGCATGTTGAACTCCTATTCCGGCCTCGTCATTCCCGTCATCGCGTCGGCCACCGCCACCTTCCTGTTCCGGCAGTTCTTCCTGACGGTTCCTGAAGAGATGATGGAAGCGGCGCGTGTCGATGGCGCCGGCCCGATGAAGTTCTTCTGGGATATCCTGCTGCCGCTGTCGCGCACCAATATCGCGGCACTTTTCATCATCATGTTCATCTACGGCTGGAACCAGTATCTCTGGCCGATGCTGATCACCACCGAACCCGGCTACTACACCGTCGTCATGGGCATCAAGCGCCTGGCCGCGGTGCTGGATGGCGACACCCAATGGAACCTTGTGATGGCAGGCGTCATCCTCGCGGCCCTGCCGCCGGTTCTGGTCATCATTTTCATGCAGCGCCTTTTCGTCAAAGGCCTGGTTGAGACGGAGAAGTAACAATGGCCTCCATCGACGTCGATAATGTCGGCAAGATCTACCACGGCGGCGTTCGCGCCGTTTCCGGCATCGAACTCAAGATTGCCGATGGCGAGTTCATCGTGCTCGTCGGTCCCTCCGGCTGCGGCAAGTCCACTCTGCTGCGCATGATCGCCGGCCTTGAGACCATCTCCGAAGGCGAGGTGAAGATCGGCGCGCGCGTCGTCAATAATGTCGAGCCCGCCGATCGCGACATCGCCATGGTCTTCCAGAACTACGCGCTCTATCCGCATATGAGCGTGCGCCAGAATCTGGAATACGGCCTGAAGAACCGCAAGACGCCGAAGGCCGAGATCGATGCGCGCGTGGCCGAGGCCGCCCGCATGCTGGAGATCAACCAGTATCTCGAGCGCAAGCCGAAGGCGCTCTCCGGCGGCCAGCGCCAGCGCGTCGCCATGGGCCGCGCCATCGTCCGCAAGCCGGCCGTCTTCCTCTTCGACGAGCCGCTGTCCAACCTGGATGCCAAGCTGCGTGTTTCCATGCGCGGCGAGATCAAGCGCCTGCAGCGCCGCCTCGGCACCACCTCAATCTACGTCACCCACGACCAGCTGGAAGCGATGACGCTGGCCGACCGCCTCGTCGTTCTGAACGGCGGCAAGATCGAGCAGGTCGGTTCGCCGCTCGACGTCTACCACCGCCCGGCCTCCACTTTCGTCGCCTCCTTCATCGGCTCGCCGGCCATGAACCTCCTGAAGGGCGAGCTGCACGGCGACAAGCTGGCGCTCGGGCCCAGCCTGATCGACCTTTCCGGCTGCGCTCCGACCTCGGGCGCCGTCACCGTCGGCATCCGCGCCGAGGACTTGTGCCTTGCCGCTCCCGACCAGCACGCCATGCCAGTCAGTGTCGAATATGTCGAGGAACTCGGCGCCCAGCGGCTGGTCCACGGCCTGCTCGGCGATCAGCCGATTACCGCGGTGCTGGCGCCCGATATCGACATTCCCGCCGAACTGCGCCTCACCATCGCGCCCGAAAAGCTGCACTTCTTCGCGGCCGACACAGGCAAGCGCATTGCCGCCGCCGACACTGATGGTGCATCCACGCGCGCCATGGCTGCCCAGCCCGCTTGAAGCTAGCGCCCGCGTTAGGCGGGCGTTGCAATATCGCGGCACTCGTTACAACTTTAGCGAATGTCTGAACGGCTCCGTCAGGACTCCCTGATATCTCCCACTCTAGGGGATAGTGTACTCAGGGGGTTCTGGTGGCATCACTGCATCTTATGTTCGCGAGCGCGATGGCCTTGGCCGCCCGCTCCATGCCCGATATCGTGGCATTTCCGCGCGGCAAGTCCTTCGTCGCGCATTCCAGCGATCTCATCGCCATGAAATCGACGCCGATCAATCCCGACTGGATTGTCGCCGGCGATCCGCAGGCGCGCACCGGAGAGCACTCGCGCGGCCACGACGACGCCGCGCTGACGGCGATCTGGGACTGCACGGCCGGCGAGTTCCGCTGGTTCTTCGGCTGGGACGAAACGGTGATGATCCTCGAGGGCGAGGTTCACATCACCGCCGACGACGGCACCGAGCGCGTGCTTCGCGCTGGCGACGTCGCCTTCTTCGCCGGCGGCACCTGGGCCAACTGGCGCGTCGACAATTACGTCCGCAAGGTCGCCTTCCTGCGCAAGCCCTTCCCAAAGCCGGTGGCGCTCGCCTATCGCCTGCGCAACCTGCTGCGCGGCAACGGCCAGCAGGGCATTGCGGCCTGAAACACGGCTTGAATTGAAACCTGAAGGGAACGCCGGCCAATTGCGCCGGCGCACCGCACAAAAGCCGTCCATTGACCGTTGCGTTCGCGCCCTCTGCGGCCTACATCTGTCCGGCAATCGCTAAGGGACAGAAATGGCCAAGATCAAGAACGTAGCGGTCCAGATGGACCATGTCGCCTCCATCAATATCGCGGGCGACTCCACCTTCGCCATGAGCCTCGAGGCGCAGACCCGCGGCTACAAGCTCTTTCACTATACGCCCGACCGCCTGAGCTTCCTCGACGGCAAGCTCTACGCTTCCGTCGAGCCGATGACGCTGCGCGACATCAAGGGCGACCATTTCGATCTAGGCGCGCCCGAGCGCGTCGACCTGTCGACCATGGATGTGATCCTGCTCCGCCAGGACCCGCCCTTCGACATGTCCTACATCACCTCGACGCATCTCTTGGAGCGCATCCACCCGAAGACGCTCGTCGTCAACGATCCGGCCTGGGTGCGCAATTCGCCGGAGAAGATCTTCGTCACCGAATTCTCCGACCTGATGCCGCGGACGCTGATCACCAAGGATCCCGCCGAAATCCGCCGCTTCCGCGACGAGATGGGCGACATCATCCTGAAGCCGCTCTACGGCAATGGCGGCGCCGGCGTCTTCCATTCGACCAAGGACGACCGCAACCTCTCCTCGCTGCTCGAGATGTTCGGCCAGCTCTTCCGCGAGCCCTACATCGCCCAGCAATATCTGCCTGACGTGCGCAAGGGCGACAAGCGCATCATCCTCGTCGACGGCGAACCCGTCGGCGCCATCAACCGCGTCCCGGCCGAGCACGACAGCCGCTCCAACATGCATGTCGGCGGCCGCGCCGAGGCGACCGAGCTCACCGCACGCGAAAAGGAAATCTGCGCCCGCATCGGCCCCGCCTTGCGCGAACGCGGCTTCCTGCTCGTCGGCATCGACGTCATCGGCGACTACATGACCGAGATCAACGTCACGTCCCCCACCGGCATCCGCGAAGTCAAGAAATTCGGCGGCGCCGACATCGCCAGCCTGTTGTGGGATGCGATCGAGCGCAAGCGCGCGTAAGGCTGAGCGAGGGGACGGGCGGCGACGCCTGACGTCCCCCTTCATCCGCCGCCAGCGATGGCGCCTGCTGTAAGCGCGGCCGCCCACTCTCCACCGTCATCCTCGGGCTCGTCCCGAGGATCTGCCAAGCAACCAACTTGCTCGACGTGAGTGGATAGCTTGCACCATGGTGGCTGCAAGCGAGACCCATCTGCACCCTTGCATCCGTGGAGACGTGCTTAGATCCTCGGGACGAGCCCCAGGATGACGCCGCGGCTGAGGAAAGCCCGGTCTCTTCAAGCGCTTAGCACCATTTCAGTGTTGGGGAGGCGACGTCCCCCAACCCTCCACCGTCGTGCTCGGGCTTGTCCCGAGCATCTAAGCACGCCGCAACGAGTTCAACGTGCATGGATCACTCGCACCAAGTTGGCTCGTTGCCCAAGCGACGAGACCACCGTTGCGATCCTCTTTCTCCCCACCTTTGTTCTACCCCCACAACCCGCCACAACCGCGCCACATCAATGGCGCGCAATTGTTCATTTATTGTTCTTGTTTCATTCCAATTTCTATGCCAGATTGCAATCCGCGACCATGATGGGTCGCGGTTTCAGGTGCAAGGGGTTGCACCACAGGGGATCTGGGCCAGGGGGTTGGGCATGGTGGCGCGCGTCAGCACGGTTGCATTCCAGGGCATAGAAGGGGTTCCGGTCGAGGTCCAGGTCATGGTCGCGCCCGGCAAGCTGATCACCCAGATCGTCGGCCTGCCCGACAAGGCGGTGGCCGAAAGCCGCGAGCGGGTGCATGCCGCACTCCACGCCTCCGGCCTGGCGCTCCCCGCCAAGCGCATCACCGTCAACCTCGCCCCCGCCGATCTTCCCAAGGAAGGCAGTCACTTCGACCTTCCCATCGCGCTCGGCCTGATGGCGGCCCTCGGCGCCATTCCGGCCGATGCGCTCTCGGGTTATGTCGTCATCGGCGAACTCAATCTCGACGGCACGATCGCCGCCGTTACCGGCGCGCTGCCGGCCGCGATCGGCGCCAATGCCATGGGCAAGGGCCTGATCTGCCCGGCTGAAAGCGGCCCCGAGGCCGCCTGGGCCGGCGCCGAGCTCGATATCCTGGCGCCGCGCAGCCTGATCGCACTCGCCAATCATTTCCGCGGCACCCAGGTGCTCTCGCGTCCCGAGCCGTCGATCCGCGCCACCGCCGCCAACCTTCCCGATCTCGCCGACATCAAGGGCCAGGAAAGCGCCAAGCGTGCGCTGGAGGTGGCCGCCGCCGGCGGGCATAATCTCTTGATGGTCGGACCTCCCGGTTCCGGCAAGTCGATGCTCGCCGCCCGTCTGCCGTCGATCCTGCCGCCGCTCTCGGCCGCCGAACTGCTTGAAGTCTCGATGATCCACTCGATCGCCGGCCAGCTCTCCGGCGGCAAGCTCTCCGATCGCCGGCCGTTCCGCACCCCGCATCACTCCGCCACCATGGCGGCCCTCGTCGGCGGCGGTTTCCGAGCGCGCCCGGGGGAGGCGTCGCTTGCCCATCACGGCGTGCTCTTTCTCGACGAGTTTCCCGAGTTCTCGCCGCAGGCACTCGATGCGCTGCGCCAGCCGTTGGAAACCGGCGAGTGCATCATTGCGCGGGCCAATCACCGCGTCAGTTATCCCGCCACCATCCAGTTGGTGGCGGCCATGAACCCCTGCCGCTGCGGCATGGCGGGTGAGCCCGGTCATAGCTGCGCCCGTGGTCCGCGCTGCATGGCTGATTACCAGGCCCGCATCTCCGGCCCGCTGATGGATCGCATCGATATCAGGATCGACGTCCCCGCCGTCTCCGCCTTCGACCTGATCCGCCCGGCGCCGGCCGAAAAGAGCGCCGACGTCGCCCGCCGCGTCGCCCGCGCCCGTGATCTGCAGCGAGACCGCTTTCGCGCCGCCGGCCTCGGCGAGACCGGCACCAATGCCCGCTGCTCCACCGCGATGATCGAGACCTACGCAGCGCCCGATGCATCCGGCCTGCAATTGCTGCGTGACGCCGCCGAAAAGATGAAGTTCTCCGCCCGTGGCTACCACCGCGTCCTCAAGGTCGCCCGGACGCTTGCCGATCTCGATGGCCAGGAGATGGTCGGCCGCATCCACTTGGCCGAGGCGATCTCCTACCGCATGGCGGGCGAGCGGCTGACGGCGGTGGCATGAAGGGCAGGGGCGAGCGAAGCGTAGACGCAGTGGGGGCGTCGTCGCTGCCTTGACGGAGGGGAGTAGTCCGGTGCCTCAGGTCTCGCGCGCTGCGCCGACCTCGTAGCTCTGGAGCTTGCGGTCATGAATGCCGAGTGCTGGCCATGCGGCGCGCTAGTCGCTCAGGTGCGTGGTTTGAAAGTGGCGGTCGAGCGAGGCTTGGTCGCGCCAGCGTTCGGTGACGTGAATGAGGCCGGGCTCGAGCACGTCCTCGGCATAGGAATAGTCCAGGCAGCCGTCTTCGGCGCGGCTCATCTCCACCATGCGCTGCATCACGGGGCGTGCGAGCGCGAGGTTCTCGTGGGGGAGGCGGATGGTTCCGACGATCAACAGCATGGGGTGGCTTGCTTACGTTAGGAAGTTGGTGCGGGATCGTAAACAGCATGAAGGGCGCCGAAGCGCCCTCCCTGACGTCGAGCTAAGTCGATCCTCAGCCGCCGAGGCCTTCGAACAGCGCCGTCGAGAGGTAGCGTTCGGCGAACGACGGAATGATCACCACGATAGTCTTGCCGGCGTTTTCCTCGCGGGAGCCGATCTTGATCGCCGCTGCCAATGCGGCACCCGAGGAGATGCCGACGGGCACGCCTTCGAGGCGGGCGACGTGGCGGGCGGTTTCGAGCGCGGTCGCGCTGTTGATGGTGACGACCTCGTCATAGATGTGGGTGTCGAGGATGGCGGGCGCGAAGCCGGCGCCGATACCCTGGATCTTGTGCGGACCCGGCTGGCCACCGGAGAGAACCGGCGATTCCTCGGGCTCGACGGCGATCACCTTGATTTCCGGCTTCTTGGATTTCAGCACCTGGCCTGCGCCGGTAATCGTGCCGCCGGTGCCGATGCCAGACACCAGGATATCGACGGTGCCATCCGTGTCGTTCCAGATCTCCTCGGCCGTCGTCTTGCGGTGGATCTCTGGGTTGGCGGGGTTTTCGAACTGCTGCGGAATGATCGCGTCGGGCAGCGTTGCGGCCAGCTCCTCGGCCTTGGCGATCGCGCCCTTCATGCCCTTCGCGCCCTCGGTCAGCACCAGCTCGGCGCCGAGCAGCGCCAGCATCTTGCGGCGCTCGACCGACATGGTCTCGGGCATGGTGAGGATCAGCTTGTAGCCCTTGGCGGCGGCGGCGAAGGCGAGCGCGATGCCGGTGTTGCCGGAAGTCGGCTCGACCAGCGTCGTCTTGCCGGGCGAAATCTTGCCCTGCGCTTCCAGTGATTCGATCATCGCCACGCCGATGCGGTCCTTGACCGAGGCGATCGGGTTGAAGAATTCGAGCTTGGCCAGAAGATTGGCCTTCACGCCCTTTTCCTTGGCGAGCTTGTCCAGTCGAACGATCGGGGTATCGCCGATCGTTTCCGTGATCGAGGAGTAGATGCGGCCGCGGCCCGGTTTCTTCGACATGATAAGGCTCCCTTGATGAAATATGGAGTGAGAATAGGGTCTAAGCCGGTGGTCGGCCAGAGTAGCTTCACCCGCCAACCCTGTGGTTCAGAGAAAAAAGCCTTTTCGAACCACGGTTTAGCGGATGATTTTTTCAGGCCGCGCGGGTGGCGATGAAGGCCGCGGTGCCCGCCAGAATGCTCGCCGCCACCCGGTTCAGCGCCTGCAGCGCGCGCGGCTGTTTGAGCAACGTGCGCGCCCTTGAGGCCAGCAGCATATAGGGGATCAGCACCACCAGAAGCACGACGAAGGTGGTCAACAGAAGCAGGCCGTATTCGCGCATCCCGACGCTGTCGATGCTGATCAGCGTCGGCACCAGCGCGACGTAGAAGAGCATGGTCTTCGGGTTGCCGAGCGTGACCAGCAGGCCCGATAGAAAGCTCATGCCGATATTGCTGGATTTCTTCGCGGCGATGTCCTGCGGCAGCAGGCCGGCGGTCCAGAGCTTGTAGGCGATATAGCCGAGATAGAGCGCGCCGAGGATCTTGATGACGATGAACACCTCGGTGAAGGTCTGCGCCACAAAGGCGAGGCCGAGGATCACGGCGGTCAGATAGGTCATGTCGCCGAGCACCAGCCCGAGGCCCATGAAAAAGGTCTCGCGGAAGTTCGAGCCCAGCGCGCGGGCAACGATGGCTGTAATGCCGGGGCCGGGAATGGCGGCGGCGATGAACAGCGCCGCGGCATAGGCAAAGAGTGCGGTGAACGACATGTGAGCCTCCCAATCGGCTGTGTTCTACGCCTCTTGCAGGACCGTTTCAACAGGCCGTTGGGTAACCTCAACGGGACGGATTTCCGGCGCGCGCCATCTGTCACGGGCGTCTGCTATTGACGCCTCGGGTCGCGGTTCTAGTTCTCGGTTGGTGGCGGATGTCTGGCCGTAGCCGGAGCCGGAATTGTCGGCCACATGGGGGACGCAACCCGTTCCGGCACCCGTATCACGCCGATCTGGCGAAGGAGAAAATTTCATGTCGACACCCGTCGAAAAGCGCAAGACCGCGGCGCTGGCAACCCCGACCGATCTGAAGAGCAACGCCATCCAGGATATTTCCGGCGCGCTGACGGCGCTTCTGGCCGATACCTTCGCGCTTTATCTGAAGACCAAGAATTTCCACTGGCACATGTCCGGCCCGCATTTCCGCGATTATCACCTGCTGCTGGATGAGCATGCCGAGCAGATCTTCGCCATCACCGATGAAATGGCCGAACGCGCCCGCAAGATCGGCGGCACCACGCTGCGCTCCATTGGCCATATCGGTCGCCTGCAGCGCCTTGCCGATAACGACGCCGACTACGTGACGCCCGAGGACATGCTGGCCGAACTGCGTGACGATAACCGCCAGTTGATCTCGCTGATGCGCGAGACCCACGACGTCTGCTCCGAACACAACGACGTCGCCACCACGAGCCTTCTCGAAAACTGGATCGACGAGGCCGAGCGCCGCCACTGGTTCCTCTTCGAGATCACCCGCCAGGCGAAGTGATCGCCGCTTTCTGGTCCAAGGCTCAGGCCCGGGCGCCCCGCAGCACACCGCGCAGCCGCGCGGGCGTCCAGCCAAGGTTCATGCCCGCCGCCGCCAGAAGAATGATGGCGGCGCCGGCGATCTGCAGCGGCTGCAGCGCGTGGCCGAAGGCGACCCGGTCGACCACGATCGCCGCGATCGGATAGAGAAAGGACAGCGCGCCGGTCAGGTGGATCGGCAGCTTCTGGATCGCACCGTAGAGCAGCACATACATCAGCCCCGTATGCACCACGCCCAGCGTCACCAGCAGCGACCATGTTTGGGTGTCACCGGGTATGGCGGAAAAGTCGGTGATCGGCGCCAGCATCACGACACCCGTGGCGACCTGGATCAGCGCGATCAGATGCGGCGGCGTGCCCTTCAGCCATTTCGCGGCCAGAGCCGCCAGCGCGTAGAAGAAGGCCGCGCCCAGCGCCATGGCGATGCCGATGGCATAATCGCCGCCCGCGCCCGCCACCTGCGGCTTGCCTTCGACGATCCCGATCATGCCTGTGAAGGCCAGCACCAGCCAGAACAGCTTCGCTGCCGTGATCCGGTCGCCGAGAAGCAGGGCGCCGAGCCCGAGCAGCATGAAGGGCTGCGTGTTGTAGACGGTGGTCGCCACCGAGATCGACGTATGGCCATAGGCGCCGAAGAGCAGCAGCCAGTTGAGCACGATGGCGACGCCGCCGAACACGGCAATCGCAAAGGCGCGCAGCCCGATCGTCCCGGGCTTCAGCAGTCCCATCACCGCGCAGACGACAAGCAGGCTGATCGCCCCGAACAGGCAACGCCAGAAGACGACGCCGCTGACCGGTTGGCCTGACATCACGACGAACCAGCCGATCGTCCCCGAAATCAGCATCGCCGCCGTCATCTGCATGCTGCCGTTGCGGATATCCTGTTGCATCGCAGTCTCCCATTTTTGAGAATGAGAATATTGCGGCCGCGACACCATTTATATAATCTTGAAGTGCCAGATGGCGGCTTTCACCTTTCATTGTGAGGCGAAATGAGTGTTCAACCTAACAATGATCTTGACGATATCGACCGCCGCATTGTCGAGGCGCTGGCCGCCGATGCGCGCATGTCGCTGAAGGAGCTGGCGCAAACAGCCGGTCTGTCTTCCCCCAGCGCCGGCGAGCGCCTGCGCCGGCTGGAGGAGCGCGGCGTCATTTCCGCCTTTACGGTCGATATCGATCCCACGGCGCTCGGCTATCCTCTACAGGCAATCGTCCGCGTCCGGCCGCTGCCGGGACAGCTGCATGTGGTGGAGCGCATCATCCAGGAGACGCCTGAGTTTGTCGAATGCGACAAGGTCACCGGCGATGATTGCTTCGTCGCCCGCCTCGTCGTCCGCTCCATGGCGCAACTGGACACGATTTTGGACAAGGTCGCGGAGAAGGCCGAGACCAGCACATCGATGGTAAAGGCCTCGCCGGTAAAGCGCCGTTTGCCGCCGCTGAGCTGAAAGCCTAGAAATCCGCCATCGGCGAAAGCATCGCCGGCCGCTCAAGGCTGATGTCGAGATCGGTGCGGATCATGAACTCAGTGCCGCCGTCAAGCGCCCGCGCCTCGCCCTGCCAGCCGAGCTTGTCCGGCGAAAATAGAGCCTCGACCGCCAGCGGCGCGATACCGAGCCCTCCGAGAATCGCGTCGAGTGGCGGAATGGTTTCGGCAATCACATCCGACAGCACGAATGTGTTGTCATCCCCCACCTTCCATGCAACCACCGCCTGCCGGTCCTCCAGCCAGCTCAGCCGCACATCCGGATCGAACTGCGTGTTGATCAGGAACATCGCCGCGCTCTCGCAGACCGCGAGAGCATCCGATACCGGCGTGCGGGACCGCAGCGCCCGCTGCAGCAGCGCGAGATCCTCGGGCTTCCAAGGGTCGAGCATCCGCGCAGGCATGGCGCCCGTCGCAGGCTCCGGCGCCGCGCCGGCATAAAGATGCATCGGCAGCGAGCGGAAGCCATAGGGCGTGTAGAGATCAGGCTTGTCCGTGTAGAGCACGATCGCCTCGAAGCCCTGGACCGCGCACCAGTCGAGCGCCTTGTGGGTCACGTCGCGATAAAGCCCGCGCCCGCGCCAGGGCGGCCGCACGGCGCCCGATTGCAGGCCGGCGGCGTTGATTTTGCGGCCGTTGATGACGATAGGCATGGCGAAGGCCGAGAGATTGGCGGCCAGAAGTCCTGTCTCGTCGAACCAGCCGAAGGGCATGCTGGTGGGATCGGCGCCGCCGAGACGCTTCAGCGGGTCGAGATCGATGCCGAATGTATCAGAGAGAAGCGACACCAGCGCCGCCCAGGCCTTGTCGTCGGCGAAATAGTCCTGCCGGAATTTGAGGCCGGAGCTATCGGTCGCCTTGTCCATCACACGCCCGTGGAGCCGAAGCCGCCGGCGCCGCGCGCCGTCGTGCTCGCCTCGGTGATTTCGGCGACGCGCGCCTGCGTCACCGGCGCGATCACCATCTGGGCGATGCGCATGCCGCGGGTGATCTCGAACGGCTCCTGGCCGAGATTGATCAGGAGCACCTTCACTTCGCCGCGATAATCGCTGTCGATCGTGCCTGGGGTGTTGAGGCAGGTGATGCCGTTCTTGAAGGCGAGGCCGGAGCGCGGGCGGATCTGGCCTTCGAAGCCCTCGGGGATCTCGAAGATCAGCCCGGTCGGCACCAGCGCCCGCTTGCCTGGCGCAAGCACCATCGGTGCACCGTCGTCTACGGCGGCGCGCAGGTCCATGCCGGCGGCGCCCTTGGTTTCATAGGCGGGCAGCTCGATGCCTTCGCCATGGGTGAGACGCAGGAGATTGAGGGTCGGGCGGGTATCTGTGTGAATGGTCATGCGCCATTACTTTGCCCCCGCAAGGCCAAGGTCAATTGCAAAGCGGCGCCTAAATCGCTAGATACGCCGCAACTCCACAGGATTCATAGCATGGCCGAAAGTCTCGCCGAGGCGGTTTCCCGCCGCCGCACATTCGCTATTATCGCCCACCCGGACGCGGGCAAGACGACGCTCACCGAAAAGCTGCTGCTGTTCGGCGGCGCCATTCAGCTTGCCGGCGAGGTCAAGGCGAAGAAGGATCGCATCCAGACCCGGTCGGACTGGATGAAGATCGAGCGCGAGCGCGGCATCTCGGTCGTCACCTCGGTGATGACCTTCGAATATGAAGGCAACGTCTTCAACATTCTCGACACACCAGGCCACGAAGACTTCGCCGACGACACCTATCGCACGCTGACGGCGGTGGATGCGGCCGTCATGGTCATCGACGCCGCAAAGGGTATCGAGCCCAGAACGCTGAAGCTCTTCGAAGTCTGCCGCATGCGCGACATCCCGATCATCACCTTCATCAACAAGATGGACCGCGAAAGCCGCGATCCCTTCGAGATCCTGGATGAGGTCGAAGAGAAGCTGGCGCTGGACACTGCTCCGGTCACCTGGCCGATCGGCCGCTCCAAGACCTTCTGCGGATCTTACAACCTCGCGAACAACACTGTTCGCGGCTCCGATACCGAAGTCGAGGGAACGCCGGTCAACGGCCCGCAGGCCGTCGCCGACCGTCTGCCGGAAAATGAGCGCTCGGCCTTCGTCGATGAGACGGAACTGGCTATCGAAGCCTGCCGCCCCTTTGACCGCAAGGCCTTCCTCGAAGGCCACCTGACTCCTGTCTTCTTCGGCTCGGCGCTGCGCAATTTCGGCGTCCGCGATCTCATCAACGCGCTCGGCGAATTCGCGCCGCCGCCTCGCGACCAGGTCGCCGATATCAGAACCGTCCACGCCGCCGAAGACAAGATGACGGCCTTCGTCTTCAAGATCCAGGCGAACATGGACCCCAACCACCGCGACCGCATCGCCTTCGCCCGCATCTGCTCCGGCAAGCTGGAGCGTGGCATGAAGGCGCGTCTTGCCCGCACCGGCAAGCAGCTCGGCCTTACGGCGCCGCAGTTCTTCTTCGCCTCGCAGCGCCAGCTGGCCGATACCGCCTTTGCCGGCGACGTCGTCGGCATCCCGAACCACGGAACGCTCAGGATCGGCGATACGCTGACCGAAGGCGAGGCGCTGGTGTTCCAGGGCGTGCCGAACTTCTCGCCGGAAATCCTGCGCCGCGTGCGGCTTGAGGATGCGATGAAGGCGAAGAAGCTCAAGGAAGCCCTGCAGCAGATGGCCGAAGAGGGTGTCGTGCAGCTCTTCTCGCCGGAAGATGGTTCGCCGGCTATCGTTGGCGTCGTCGGCGCCCTGCAGCTCGATGTTCTGAAGGAACGACTTTCGGCCGAATACACGCTGCCGGTCTCGTTCGAAATGTCGCGCTTCTCCGTCTGCCGCTGGATCTCGTCGGACCAGCCGGCCGAGCTTGAGAAGTTCCTGAACGTCAAGCGCGGCGATATCGCCCGCGACCTCGACGGCGACCCGGTCTTTTTGGCGCAGGACAGCTTCTCGCTGCGCTACGAATCCGAACGCTTCCCGGCGATCAAGATGGTCGCGATCAAGGAATATCACGTCGCCAAAGCGGCGTGATTCTGGTCACGCTTTCGTCATGAGGGGAAAGAGGCGCTGCTTGCAGCGCTTCGACATATTCCATCGGATATAGCGTCATGACATAGTGGCTCCGATTTCATCGGGAAGCCACCATGCTCAAACTCGCCAGCACGATCCTCGTCGCCCTCTTCACGGTCTTCAGCACCGGCGCCTTCGCCCGCCCGTTCACCGATGCGGGCGGCCGTACGGTGGAGATTCCCGACCACGTCACCCGCGTGCTGACGGCGGGGCCGCCGGCCTCGGTGCTGGTCTATGTGCTGGCGCCGGATAAGCTCACGGGCTGGGTGCGTGAGCCGAGCGCGGAGGAGAAGCAGTTCCTGGCGCCATCGGTGCAGAACCTGCCTACCTACGGCCGGCTGACGGGGCAGGGCGGCACCGCCAATATGGAGGCGGTGATCGCCGCCAAGCCCGATCTCATCATCGATGTCGGCACCGTCAATCCGACCTATGTCTCGCTGGCCGACAAGGTGCAGCAGCAGACCGGCATTCCCTATGTGTTGATCGACGGCAGCTTCGAGAACACGCCACAGACGCTGCGAGCGGTCGGAGACCTGCTTGGCGTCGCGCCGCGCGCGCAGGAGCTGGCGACTTATGCCGAGACGACGCTGAAGACCCTTCATGACGGCCTGGCAAAGCTTCCCTCGGACAAGCGCCCAAAGGTCTATTACGGGCGCGGTCCTGAAGGCCTTGAGACCGGCCTTTCAGGCTCCATCAACATGGAGATTCTTCAGGCGGCCGGCGCCGACAATGTTGCGGCCGCCGCCGGCAAGGGCGGGCTCACCAATGTCTCGCTGGAACAGGTGCTCGGCTGGAACCCCGATATCATCCTCGCCGCCTCGCCGAAATTCGCGCAAGCCGTGAAAAGCGATGCATCCTGGGCAAGCGTCGAAGCGGTGAAGAGCGGCAAGGTGTTCACCGCGCCCGCACTTCCCTTCGGCTGGTTCGATTCTCCGCCCGGCATCAACCGCCTGATCGGCATCCGCTGGCTGGAGACGCTGCTTTATCCTCAAAGCTTCGATGGCGATCTGAAAGCCGACGTGAGGACATTCTTCAAGCTGTTCTATCAGGTGGATGTGAGCGATGCTGATCTCGACACGCTGCTGAAAGGCGCGCTACCGTCGTCGAAATGAGCAAGGATAGGCAAACCGCCGGCGGAAGCTGGAAACTGGTCGTTTTCGGAGCCGCGCTCGTGCTGCTGCTGGCGGTGCTCTCCATGGCGATCGGCAAATATGCCGTCCCGCCCTCGACCATTTTGCGAGCGCTGGCAGCCGGCATCACCGGCACGCCATCCGATGTCGATCCAATCCAGCAGACGGTGATCTGGAACGTGCGCTTGCCGAGGGTCGCCGCCGCGCTGCTGATCGGCGCGGCACTGTCGGCCGCCGGCGCCACCTATCAGGGCCTGTTTCGCAATCCGCTGGTCTCGCCGGATATCCTCGGCGTCTCCGTCGGCGCCAGCCTCGGAGCGGTACTGGCGATCTTCATGGAAATGCCGGTTGCGGTCATCCAGCTCATGAGCTTCTGCGGCGGCCTTCTTGCCGTCGGCGCGGTCTATGCCGTGGGTGCCGCGGTGCGCGGGCGGGACCCGGTGCTGACGCTGGTCCTGGCGGGTGTGGCGATCGGCGCTCTGGTCGGCGCCGGCATATCGCTCATCAAGATCCTCGCCGATCCCTATGACCAGCTGCCCGCCATCACCTACTGGTTGCTCGGCAGCCTGACCGCCGTCACCCGCGCCGATGTCGGCTCCATCCTGCCGGCGATCATCCTCGGCCTCGTCCCGCTCGTCCTGTTGCGCTGGCGCATGAATATCATGACGCTGGGTGACGAGGAGGCGCGTACGCTCGGTATCGATACCCGGCTAACAAGGTTGGCGCTGATAACGGGGGCGACGCTCATCACTGCCGCCTCCGTCTCGATCGCCGGCATCATCGGCTGGATCGGCCTCGTCATTCCGCATGTCGCGCGGCTGCTTGTTGGACCCGATTTCCGTCGGCTGCTGCCCGCCTCGATCCTGCTCGGCGGCGCCTATCTGCTTGTCGTCGATACGCTGGCCCGCAGCATTGCGATGATCGAGATCCCGCTCGGCATCCTGACGGCCGTGGTGGGAGCGCCGTTTTTCCTGTTCCTGCTCGCCTCAGGTAAAAGGGGCTGGTCATGAGGGATAAGTCATGACGTTGGAACTGCGCGATCTCGCTTTCGGCTATGGCGCCCGCACGGTCGGCCGGGATGTCACGCTGACGCTGGCAAGGGGCGAGGTTCTGGCGCTGCTCGGGCCCAACGGCGCCGGCAAGACGACGCTGTTCAAGACCATGCTCGGCCTGCTGCCGGTGCAGGCGGGCGAGATCGTCCTCGATGGCGCACCGCTCATCTCGCTCAGTCGGGCCGATCGCGCCAAGCGCATCGGCCATGTGCCTCAGGCGCATGCGGCACTCTTTCCCTTCACCGTGCGCGACGTGGTCCTGATGGGCCGCGCCGCGCACCTGTCGCCCTTTGCCGCCCCCGGCGCCGCGGATCGCGCCATTGCCGACGCAGCACTCGCCCGGCTCGGCATGACGCATCTGGCCGATCGCCCCTATACGGAGATATCGGGCGGCGAGCGGCAGATGGTGCTGATCGCCCGCGCGCTGGCGCAGCAGCCGGGCATTCTCGTCATGGACGAGCCGACCGCCAGCCTTGATTACGGCAACCAGATGCGCGTGCTCTCGCATATCCGCCGGCTGGCGCGGGAGGGCATGTCGATCGTGCTTTCCACCCACAATCCCGACCATGTCTTCATGGTCGCCGATCGGGTGGCGCTGCTGCACGAGGGCAAGCTCTCCGGGCTAGGTCCGCCGCAAACGGTGTTGACGCCGCAGCGGATCAAGCAGCTTTATGATGTCGATGTGGTCATGGGCGTTCTGCCGGGTGGCAATGCGCCCGTCTGTTCGCCACGCCTGGATACGGGAGAAGATTGATGGTGCGCGAAAACGAAATCCGGAAAAACGAAGTGGCGGTCGAGGCGCCCGCTGCGACCGATGCCGGCTTGGTCTTCATCGGCCGCATCCGCACGCCCTGGACGTCCCGCATGGAGACCCCGCGCCAGGGGCGGCATGACGGGCCGATCTGCCGGATCGAGATATTCGAGCCCTGGACGCAGGCGCTGCAGGGCGTCGAGGCTTTCGAGCGGCTGGAAATCCTCTATTGGCTGGATCGCTCCCGCCGCGATCTCGTGCTCCAGAGCCCGGCCAATTCGGGCAAGGTGCACGGGACCTTCTCGCTCCGCTCCCCCGTCCGCCCCAATCCGATCGGGACGTCCATCGTCAAGCTGGAAGCCGTGGAGGGATCGACACTTCTGGTGCGCGGCATGGACTGCCTCGACGGCACACCGCTGCTCGACCTGAAACCGGACCGCACCCTCTTCAAACCGATCGCCCCGCCGCAGCCGGGCGATTTCCAGACGAGCGATGAGGGCACGGCGCATTATTGCCAGAAGGCGTGATCGCTGACGTCGCGCCCGCGGCCCCCTCATCCGGCTGCCGCCACCTTCTCCCCACGGGGGAGAAGGGGATGGCTTGGCTCGCTCGCTTCTATCTCAGGCGTTTGCGATAGGTCTTCAGCTGACATGATCAGGGCAAAGCGCCGCCACGAGTCTCTTCTCCCCAGCGGGAGCCGTTGCAAAATCTCACCGTTGTGATTCTCTGTCTTAGCGATGAGCGGAGATGATGCGATGTCGGTTCGGG